>DASZVN010000218.1:0-4623 GCA_035547055.1 Hyphomicrobiales bacterium | reverse complement strand
CGAGGGCCATGTGCTCGCCGGCAGCGTCAAGGGCTTCGCCCGCTCGGGCATGGCGATCGCCGTCCGCGCCGGGGCGCCGCAGCCGGATATTTCGAGCGAGGATGCCGTGAAGCGGGCGGTCGCCGCGGCGGGCAAGGTCGGGTACTCGACCGGGCCGAGCGGCGACCACGTGCTGAAGCTTTGCGAGCGCTGGGGCATCCTCCCGTCCGGCGCCGGCCGGCTGGTCAAGGCGCCGCCTGGCGTCCCGGTCGGATCGCTGGTGGCGAAGGGCGAGGTCGACCTCGGCTTCCAGCAGCTCAGCGAGCTCCTGCACGAGCCCGGCATCGCGATCGTCGGCCCGCTGCCGCCGGACATCCAGGCCGTGACGGTGTTCGCCGCCGGCGTCAGCCGCACCTCCCCGCAACCGGAGGAGACCCGCGCCCTCATTGCTTTTCTCGCCTCGCCCGAAGCCGAGGATGACAAGCGCGCCCAGGGAATGGAGGGGGCGTGAGCTTCGCCCTTGTCATCCCGGCCGAGCCGGAGGCGAGAGCCGGGATCCGGGTCAAGCGCGGTACCCTGCACCCGGGTCCCGGATAGTCGCTTCGCGACTTTCGGGACGACGGGCGGCGAGAGTCTTGGTGCGTCGAGGCCTCACCCGGCGATGAAGGCCTCCAGGTCGCGGTGGAGGCGGTCGATGTGGGTGAGCATCAGGCCGTGGGGCGCGCCCTCGTAGACCTTCAGCTCGGCATTCGGGATCAGCGCGGCGGTGGTCCGCCCCGTGATCGGGAACGGTGCCGACAGGTCCGCCGTGCCGTGGACGACGAGGGTCGGAACGTCGATGCCCCGGCAGTCGGGCCGGAAGTCGTTGTCCACCAGGGCCTCGTTGCAGGCGACGGCGATGTGCACCGGGATCGGCGCCATCATCGCCACGCCCCAATCGACCATGGCCTGCGACGTTTCGGGCATGAAGAACCCGCGGGCGTTGTCGACGATCCACTTCGGAAAATCCTTGCGCCACCCCGCGCGCGTCGCCTGGAAGATCGACGCCTCCAGGCCCGCGGGATTGTCGGACCCCTTCAGCAGGCACGGCGTCGTCGGCGCGACCAGCGCGACCTTGGCGACCCGCCGGGCGCCGTGGCGCGCGAGGTAGCGGACGATCTCGTTGCAGCCCATCGAGTGGCCGATCAGGACCGCGTCCCGCACGTCGTGGGCGTCGAGCACGGCCGCGACGTCGTCGGCGAGCGCGTCGATGCCGTAGTCGAACGGCTGGTCGGAGCGGCCATGGCCGCGGCGGTCGAACGCGACCACGCGGCAGCCCAGCCGCAGGAAGTGTTCGTGCTGGTAGTGCCAGATGTCGTTCGTCGTCGCCCAGCTATGGACGAACACGAGCGTGCGGCCTTGTCCCCAATCCTTCGAGAAGAGCCGAACGCCATCCTTGGTCGTCACCTGCGCCATCGCCTTGGTCCTTTCCCATCGCTCATGTGCGAGACGAGGATGGCGCGATCGGCGCGGCCGTTCGATTACCTGCGAGGTAAGACGCCGAGGCGAGGTGCAGGCGAAGGCGTTCCCTTTTCCGTCATGGCCGGGCTTGTCCCGGCCCATCCACGACCTGGTTCGGGGACGACCGCCGCTAAGTCGTCGCCGCGCGCGCCATCTGCCCCGTGGCGGCGCGGCCGGCGGGGGCGAACAGGCTGAGGCCGAACCACGCGCGGAAGGCGGTGACGTCGCGGCGGGAGCCGTCGAGCGTCACGCGCTCGTCGCGCAGCGCCTGCTCCAGGGTGACATGGCCGAGCCAGATCTCGGTCAGGGCCTTCAGGGTGGCCACGACGAACAGGTCGACCTCGAAGCCCGGCGGCTTGTAGCAGAGGTCGGTGCGGCCCTGCTCGAACACCAGCCAGTAGCGCCGCCGGTCGATCGGCACGCCGGAAAGCTGGAACTCGGCGACGTAGCGCTTCGCGCCGGGCGCCATCGGATTGGCGAGGCAGCGGCGGCGGATGTCCCACATCAGGAGGTCGGGGTCGAGGTTGGGAGTCTCGACCAGGCGGTGGCGCAGCCAGCGCTGCGCCCACAGCCCCATCTGCTCGACCACCGGATAGAGCTCCCGCCCGGCGGGCGTCAGGTGGTATTCCGGCCCGCCGGCGCCGGACCGGCGCTCGACGATGCCGGCGAACTCCAGCTCCTTCAGCCGCCGCACCAGGAGTGCCGAGGACATTCTCGGCACGCCGCGCTGGAGGTCGTTGAAGCGAACGCTGCCGAGGAGAAGCTCGCGGAGCACCAGCGGCGTCCACCGTTCCGCCAGCACCTCGGTCGCCAGCGCGATCGGACAGAACTGGCCATATCCCCGAGTCTGGGCCATGGCGAAGCGTAGCACCGGCCGTCGGCCAGTTGCACTCCCTGCTGTCAGTCCGGCCGGAGCGAAGCGGAGAGCCGGGATCCGGGGCTCGAGCCGGCAGGTGAAGCAGGATCCGGGATCGCGCCTTGGGTGTCCCTGATAACAAGCCGGAGCAGTCCAGTCGCACGAGAACTGCCAAACGCACTTCACATATTAAAGTTGGCCGCGCCGGCTGCGGCGGCCAGCATCCCTGTCATGGCTCATGGGAGGACAGGCCATGACGCGTTATCTCGATCTCGCGGCGCTGGTGCAGATCATCGGGCCGCGCTTTGCCGAGCGCGCCGACGCGCGTGACGCCGCCGACGCCTTCGCCGCCGACAATTTCGCGGTGCTGAAGGAGCACAGGCTGTTCTCGGCGCTCGTTCCCGTCGAGCTCGGCGGCGGCGGGGTCAGCCACGCGGAGATGTGCGCCTTCCTCCGCCGGCTCGCGCACTACTGCCCGTCGACCGCGCTGGCGCTGTCGATGCACCAGCACCTCGTCGCCGCGGCGGTCTTCAACCACCGTCATGGCGGCCCGGCCAAGCTGCTGGAGCGGGTCGCGGCCGGCGAGATCGTGCTGGTCTCGACCGGCGCCAACGACTGGATGGAGTCGAACGGCGCCGTGACGAAGGTGGAGGGCGGCTTCCGCGTCAGCGCGAAGAAGCCGTTCGGCAGCGGCTCCCCGTCGGGGGCGATGCTGATGACCTCGGCGCCCTACGAGGATCCCGAGGCCGGCTGGCAGGTGCTGCATTTCGGCGTGCCGTTCGCGGCCCAGGGAGTCTCGCTCGCCGACGACTGGCGGGCGCTCGGCATGCGCGCCTCGGGCTCGCGCACGGTGGTGCTGGAAGACGTGTTCGTTTCCGACGAGGCGGTCGGGCTGAAGCGGGCGCGCGGGCGCTTTCATCCGGCATGGAACGTCATCCTGACCGTTGCGATGCCGCTCATCATGTCGGTCTATGCCGGCGTCGCCGAAGCCGCCGCCGCGATCGGCCGCACCGCCGCGGCGAAGCGGACGGAGGACCCGGCGGCGCCCTATCTCCTCGGCGAGCTCGCCAACCGGCTGGCGGCGGCCGATCTCGCCGTCGCCGACATGGTGCGGCTCGCGGCCGACCTCGACTTCACCCCCGGCCTGGAGCTGACCGACGCCATCCTCGTCCGCAAGACCCTCGCGGCGGAGGCGGTGATCACGACCGTGGAAAAGGCGCTGGAGACTGCCGGCGGCGCCGGCTTCTACCGCATGGCCGGGCTGGAGCGCTTCGTCCGCGACGCCCACGGTGCGCAGTTCCATCCGCTGCCGGCCAAGCGCCAGCACCGCTTCACCGGGCGCCTCGCCCTCGGCCTCGACCCGATCGGCGGGTAGTGCACCAGGTTGGAGATCCGCCGACCCCGCCAGATCTCACGGCAATAGCAGGGTCAGCGCTGTCGCCAGGGGCAGGTAGAGCGTGCGCGGCCGCCCGATCGGGGGCGTGAAGCCGAAGGCGGCATAGAACGCTGCCGCCTTGTCGTCGACGGCATCGGCGAAGATGGCGTGGGCTCCGATCGGCGCCGTGGCGACGGTCTTGATGGCGTCGAACAACAAGACCTCGCCAAGGCCCTGTCCGGCATAGTCGTTGTGCCGGCCGAGCCACCCGATCAGGACGGCCGGGACGGTCGGATAGCGCGGCAGCTTCTTCGTCAGTGCCTCGGGAACCTCGTTCAGGGGCACGTTGCTGGACGACAGGGTATAGAAGCCGGCGATCCGGCCGGTCGCGATTTCCCCGGCGACGAAGCAGGTCGCAAACTTGCGCCTCACATCCTGCAAGACGGCTTCGCGGAAATAGCGGTCGATCCGGTCGTTGCCGCAGGTGAAATCCGACCGCTTGTGCGCCTTCGTCAGCGGCTCGATGACGAAACGGGCGCTCACCGCCGCGCGATCAGCTCGGCATGGCGCTTCGCCGCGCGGGCCAGCCGGTCATTTGGCGCGGCAGGATTGATCAGCGCTTCGGCGAAGCGGATTTGATCCTCGCGCGCAAGGCGCATGATCTCGGCGTCCTCGACGGTACGCCGGGCGTCCTCGCCGGCCGTGGCGATGAGATAGCCGGTGAGGGTCATGCCGCGCAGTTGCGCGGCGCGCTGCATCTGATCGTAGACCTGGACCGGAATACGCGCTTCCAGTCGCGCGGTATCGGCTTGAGGCTTGGGCACGGCCGGCTCCTTCGCCCGAAGATATACGGCAAAATGCCGTATATCTCAAGATCGGGTCGCGACGCCGAGCCCGGCGCAGCCGTTCTCAG
>DASZVN010000217.1:0-6754 GCA_035547055.1 Hyphomicrobiales bacterium | reverse complement strand
ACCGTCGCCTTGACGACGCGGTCGGGGTGGTCGCTCACCATGCCCTCCTCGCCCGCCCCCTTCTTGAGCTTGTCGGCGTTCTCCATGCCGGAGACGACCTCGCCGACCACCGTATACTGACCGTTCAGCCAGGGCGCGCGGGCATAGCAGATGAAGAACTGGCTGTTGGCGCTGTCGGGCGAGGCGGCGCGCGCCATGCCGACGGTGCCGCGGACGAACGGCGTCTTGGTGAACTCCGCCTTGAGGTCCGGCAGCTTGGAGCCGCCGGTGCCGGTGCCGGTGGGGTCGCCGGTCTGAGCCATGAAGCCGGCGATGACGCGGTGGAACACCACGCCGTCGTAGAAGCCCTGGCGCGCCAGCGTGGCGAGCCGCTCGGCCGCCTTGGGCGCGAGATCGGGGCGCAGGCGGATCACGATCGGCCCCTTGGAGGTGTCGAGCGTGAGGAGCGGACCGGCGGCCGGGGCCGGCGCGGCGGCGGCCAGCGGCGCCACCGAAACAAGGGCGAGGACGAGCGCAGCGAGCAGGCGGATCAAGCGGAGGACTCCTGTCAGCGACGGCCGCCGCGGGCGGCAAGACGAACCAGCACGGCTTCGGGCACGAAGGCCGAGACGTCGCCGCCCATCGCCGCGATCTGCCGGACGAGTGTGGCGGCAATCGGTCGATGAGACGGCGCCGCCGGGACGAACACGGTCGTCAGCTCGGGGGCCATCGCCCCGTTCATCCCGGCCATCTGCATTTCGTAGTCGAGATCGGTGGCGTCGCGGAGCCCCCGCACCAGCACGCTCGCTCCGGCTCTGCGGGCAGCGTCGACGGCGAGGCCGTCGAAGGTCACGACCTCGAACGCCGCTCCGGCCGCCTCGGCCAAGGACTGGCCGACCTCGCGCAGCATGGCGAGGCGGTCCTCGACGGGAAACAGCGGCGCCTTGCCGGGATGCACGCCAACGGCCGCGACAACGCGCTCCGCGATGGCGAAGGCGCCCTGCAGCACGTCGAGATGGCCGTAGGTCACCGGGTCGAACGACCCGGCGTAGAAGGCGGTGCGCGTCATGAGGGCCGGCTTAGCCTGCGGCCATGCCGCGGGCAAGCCGAGGGCTCGTCACACCGGCTCCCGCCGGCCGTGACGAGCCCGGTCGCCGAGCGCCCTCAGCAACGATAGTAGACGCGGCGGCCGTATTCGTCGCGGCCGATGCAACGGCGATAGCGATGGCCGTTCTCGTAGTAGTAGGGGCCGGTGTTGGCGCCGATCACCGCGCCGGTGACGCCGCCGAGCGCGGCCCCGGCGATGGCGCCACCCGCGGTACCCGTTGCAGCCGCCCCGATCGCGGCGCCGGCGCCGGCGCCGATCAGCCCGCCCGAGACCGCCCGGTCCTCGCGGGTCGGCCCGCAGGCGGCGAGCCCGACCGCCGATGTCGCCAACACCGCCAGCACAATCACCTTCTTCATGAGATCGCTCCTCGACTCGGGTGCCGGCCGCGCATGCGGCGGACCGGACGGGACGGGTCGTTGATGCCTTGCAGCTCCCGCCGACCGTCCTTGACGGGGGAAAGTAGAGAAACGCCTCCTTGGTTCCGCCGCAATCAAAACTTTGCACCAAAGAGCAATCTTGGCGCATCAAAGGTTAGCGCGCGCTCTCGCTCCAGGCCGACGGACCGCGGCCGTCCCCGCTTGCAGGCCACCGCGGAAGCGGTTTACCGGATGGACGACGACGCAGGACGCCGCCATGGACGCGCTCTTCATCGGCCAGACCTATATCGACGTGACGTTCCTGACCGAGCACCTGCCGACCGGCGACGAGAAGGCCATCGCCCAGGACTACGCGGTCAGCTTCGGCGGCAACGCGGTGACGGCGGCGTTCTGCTGCGCCAGGCTCGGCATCGCGCCCGATCTCCTGTGCACGCTCGCCGACGACTGGCTCGGCCGCATGTTCCTCGACATGGCGGCCAAATACGCCATCCCGGTGCACCCGCGGAAGGTCAGGGGCTCCTCGCTCTCCTTCATCATGCCGAAGAACGGCCAGCGCGCCATCGTGCGCTGCCGCGACGACCACTATCTGCACCCGTTCCCGCACCTGAACCTCGAAGGCTGCCGCGCGCTCCACCTCGACGGCCACCAGGCCGACGCCGCCCTGCACTACGTCAAGGCCTGCCGCGAGGCCGGCGTCCTGACCTCGCTCGACGGCGGCGGGCTGCGCGCCAACACCCATGAGGTGCTGGGCTTCACCGACGTCGCCATGGTCTCGGAGCGGCTCTGCGAGCAGATGGCGCTGACCGTGCCGGACATGATCGCCTATCTCCGGGGCCGCGGCTGCCTCGTCGGCGGCGTCACCATGGGGGAGCGCGGCCTCGTCTGGTACGAGGGCGCGAGCGAGGTCCGCCACATGCCGGCGCTGGCGGTGCCGTTCGAGCGGGTGCTCGACACCAACGGCGCCGGCGACGTCTTCCACGGCGCCTATGTCTATTCCTGGATGAGCCGTCCCGAGGCGTCCTGGGAGGAGCACCTCCGCTTCGCCCGGGCGGCCTCGGCCCACAAGATCCAGCGGCTCGGCAACGAGGCGGGGCTGCCGTCGCTGGCCGATGTGGAGCGCATCATCGGCAGCTTCAGCGAAGCCGCATGACGACGCCCGCCGCGGCGAACGGGCCGCTGCCGCTCTCGGTGTTCGTCATCGCCCGCAACGAGGCCGACCGGATCGGTCCCGTGCTGGAGGCGGTCCGCGGCTTGACCGACGACCTCGTGGTGGTCGATTCCGGCTCGACCGACGCGACGATTGCCGTCGCCGAGGCGGCCGGAGCGCGGGTGGTCGTGAACCTGCCGTGGCCGGGCTACGGGCCGCAGAAGCGCTTCGCCGAGGACCAGTGCCGCCACGACTGGGTGCTGAACCTCGACGCCGACGAATGGGTGCCGCCGGCGCTCGCCGCCGAAATCCGCGCCCTGTTCGCGTCCGGCGGGCCGGCGAAGCCGGCGTGGCGCCTCAGGATCGCGGAGATGTTCCCGGGCGAGCCGGCGCCGCACCCCTGGGCCTATGTGCTGACGCCGGTCCGGCTCTATCGCCGCTCGGTCGGACGCTATTCGCCGTCGCCGGTGCACGACCGGGTGGCGCTGCCGGCCGGCACGTCGACCGGCATGCTCAGAAACCCGGTGCATCATTTCTCGGTGCGCTCGCTCGGCGACCAGATCGCCAAGCTCAACGCCTATACCGACCAGCAGGCCGACGACCTCGACGCCCGCGGCGTCCGCATCCCGGCCTGGCGCATCTTCTTCGAATTCCCCGCCGCCTTCCTGAAGGCCTATGTCGGCCGCCGCCATTTCGTCCGCGGCACCTACGGCTTCATGACCGCCGCCAACTACGCGATCTCACGGCACTTGCGGGTGGCGAAGCACCTGGAGCGGCGGCGCCGGAGGCACTGATCGGCAGCCTTGCGCCTCCGCCCTGCATTCCCGTACAAGCGCGGCATCCCGGAACCAATTGCGATGACCGATACCGCCGCCCCGCGGGTGGGGCTCGTCAGCCTCGGCTGCCCGAAGGCGCTCGTCGACAGCGAGCGCATCGTCACGCGCCTGCGCGCGGAAGGCTACGCGCTGTCGAAGACCTACCAGGGCGCGGACGTGGTGATCGTCAACACCTGCGGCTTCCTCGACAGCGCCAAGGCGGAATCGCTCCAGGCGATCGGCGAGGCGCTGGCCGAGAACGGCCGCGTGGTCGTCACCGGCTGCATGGGAGCGGAGCCGGAGCTCATCCGCGAGCGCTATCCCAGGGTGCTGGCGGTCACCGGGCCGCAGCAATACGAGGCGGTCGTCGGTGCCATCCACGAGGCCGCCCCGCCGCCCCACGACCCGTTCCTCGACCTGGTGCCGCCGCAAGGGCTGCACCTGACCCCACGGCACTATGCTTATCTAAAAATCTCAGAGGGTTGCAACAATCGCTGCAGCTTCTGCATCATCCCCAAGCTGCGCGGCGACCTGGTCAGCCGCCCCGCCGGCGAGGTGCTGCGCGAGGCGGAGCGGCTCGCCGCCGCCGGGGTCAAGGAGATCCTGGTGATCTCCCAGGACACCAGCGCCTACGGCGTCGACCTCCGCTATGCCGCGAGCCCCTGGCGGGACGGCGAAGTCGCGGCGAAGTTCATCGACCTCGCGCGCGAGCTCGGCACGCTCGGCGCCTGGATCCGGCTGCACTACGTCTACCCGTACCCGCATGTCGACGCGGTGATCCCGCTGATGGCCGAGGGCCGCGTGCTGCCCTATCTCGACATCCCGTTCCAGCACGCAAGTCCCAATGTTCTCAAGGCGATGCGCCGGCCGGCTCACCAAGAGAAGACGCTGGAGCGGATCCGGCGCTGGCGCGACGTCTGCCCCGACCTGACGATCCGCTCGACCTTCATCGTGGGCTTTCCCGGCGAGACCGAGGCGGATTTCGAATTTCTCCTGTCCTGGCTCGACGAGGCCGAGCTCGACCGCGTCGGCTGCTTCGCCTACGAGCCGGTCCGCGGCGCGGCGGCGAACGCGCTCGGCCCCGAAGTGCCGGAGGAGGTGCGGCAGGCGCGGCGCCGCCGCTTCATGCAGCGGCAGGAGGCGATCAGCGCGCGCCGGCTCAAGGCCAAGGTCGGCCGCCACCTGCCGGTCCTGATCGACGCGCCCGGCGTCGGCCGCACCAAGGGCGACGCCCCGGAGATCGACGGCGTCGTCCACGTCGCGAGCCGCCGGCCGCTTCGGGCCGGCGACATCGTTTCCGTCAAGATCGAGCGGGCCGACAGCCACGACCTCCACGGCGTCGCAGCCTGATGCCGAAAGTCACCTTCGTCGACCAGGCGGGCACCCGGCGGACGGTCGAGGCCCCGGCCGGCCAGACCGTGATGGAGGCGGCCATCCACAACGGCGTGCCCGGCATCGAAGCCGAATGCGGCGGCGCCTGCGCCTGCGCCACCTGCCACGTCTATGTCGACGAGGCCTGGCGCGCCCGCGTCGGCCCGGCCGCGCCGATGGAGGAGGACATGCTGGACTTCGCCTTCGAGGTGAAGCCGGCAAGCCGGCTGTCCTGCCAGATCAAGGTCAGCGAGGCGCTCGACGGCCTCGTCGTCACCACCCCGGCGCGGCAGGGATAGCACGCGCACCGGGCAGTGCCTCGCCTCACGCCACCGTCAGGAAAACGGCTGCCGCCCGCGTCGTAGGGGAGCCGGCCATTGTGCGCGTCGTAGCGGACGTGCTGGTCCGCCGCGGTCGGCGCGCCGGGCGGGACGCCGCGAGGGAGCGATCAGCGCGCCCGGGCGCTGGCGGCAGAGTCGGCGCCGGCGCCCGCTGCCGGCGCACCCGGGGCCGCGGTGTAGATCAGGAAATAGGCATATTCGACGCGGAAGTCGGGGTGGTCCCGGCGCATGGCGCCAAGCGCGGCGTCGAGGCTCGCGAGATAGGCGCCGGCGTCCTCGGCGACGGGGCGGCCGTCGAGAGGGAGCGGCGCCGAGCTCGCCAGCGCCACCACGACGTCGAGCCCGAACGGCGGGCCGATCGTCGCCACGAGGCCGCGTCCGCCCGGCCCGAGCACGAATTTCTCGTCGGCACCGAAGTGGTTGTCGGCGTGGGCGCGCGGCAGGAGGTGCGCGACGCTGCCGTCCGCCGCGAAATAGTCGACATAGAGGTAGCTGTCGTATTCGGGCGCCGAGAGGCCGAGCGACAGGGGCGTGCCGCCGCTGAAATGGGCGACGCCCGCCTCGGCGCGGGTGCCGAGCGCGGCGAGGTCGGCATGCTGGTCGGTGGAGCGCACCAGGCCGGGCCGGGCGAGGAAGTCGAGGATGCGGCAATAGGGGTCGCCGAGGAGGCGGAGCCCCGCGGCGTCGACGCGGCGTACGCCGGGCACGGCGGCGAGGGTCTGCTCCAGGCGGCGGCGGTCGGCAGCGGCGCGCGTGTGGCCGGAGAGCGTGACCACGCCGTCCGCGACCGTCGCCTCGACCCGTGCGCAGTCGAGCCCGGCAAGAGCCTGCCGCACCCCTGGCCGCGGATCGACCGCGGGCGCCGGGGGCAGCGGCGCCGGCCGGCTCAGGGCCGCGAGCCGCGGGGCCGCCGCCGGCTCCGCAGGCGGGAGTGCCGTCTCGGGCGGTTTCGGCATCGAAGCGAGCCTCGGCGGCGTGGCGGCGGCGGGGGCGACTGCCGCCGAGACTTTCGGTGCAAGGACAGGCGGAGCGGGTTTGGCCGTTGCCATCGCCGGCGCCGCCTCGATCGGAGGCGCCTCGATCAGTTGCGGGGGCGGAGGCAGCCTTGCCGGGGCAGAGATCGGCTCCGACGGTAGCGTCGGTTCCGCGATCCCCGTCGGCCCTGCAGCCTGCGGTGGGATCGACGCGACGACTTCCGGCTTCGGTGGCGCCTTGGGCTCTGTTCGCGCCGCTACGCCGGGAGCGGCCTCCGGCGGTGGCGCTTCGACGAGCTGCGGCGGTGGCGGCAGCGTCACCGGCGGCGATGCAGCCGGCGGCGTGACAGGCTTCGGTGAAGGAGGCGAGGCTGCCGTCGCGACGTTCGGCGTCGGTACGGGCTGCGGGGGCTTGGGCGATGCCGCGGGAGGCGGCGCCGACTCCGGCGCTTCGATGAGCTGCGGCGGCGGTGGCAGCTTCACCGGCGCCGGCGGCAAGGCGGCCGCTGGCGGAGGAATCGCCGCGGCAATCGTCGGAGCCGGCTCGGACGGCGGCGCGCTGAAAGATGGCGGAATCGCCGGCGGAGGTGGCGGCGGCACGGCGGCGGCCGGCTTGGGCGGTGCGGCCTCGATGGCCTTCGG
>DASZVN010000216.1:0-2105 GCA_035547055.1 Hyphomicrobiales bacterium | reverse complement strand
GTGACCACGCGCTCGTGCACGACGGTATGGTCGTGAACCGGCGGCGCGCCGACGGTCACGCCGACGGACTGGGCGCCCGCGCTGCCCGCGAAGGCCAGGGCACCGGCGAAGGCGAGCGCGCTGAGGACAGCGGTTTTCATGGTCTTTCTCCCACGATGATCCACGCCCGCTAACGCCGCTGCGCTGCCGTTCGATCCATCCTTCGATATACGCGAGTGTCGCCAACGCCGCCGCAAGGTGAAGCGCACGCAAATATCGGCAGTCTACGCATGGCAGGCAGCGCTCACCTTGCGCTGTTCACGGCCGGGCGGCCTTCGCCAGTCAATGCAGGCTGACGGGCTCCAGCTCCTGCTCCCACGCGGTCGCGACCGCCGCCTGGGCGCTGTCGGCCAGCAGGATCGGCGAGCCGTCGGCGCCGAACAGGGCGAAGAACATCACCCCGGGCTCCAGCTCGGGCGCCTCGGGATAGAGGCGGGTGATGTCGTCGGAGAGCATCCGTTTCACATAGGCGATCTTGCCGTCGCCGAGCTCGGCGAGCCCTTCCCGGCTGATGGCGCGCAGTGCGGACGCTTGGTTCTTTTCCATGCTCGCTACTCTTTCCGGGCCGGCGCGGCGGGGCCGGCCCCAATCTCGATGCGCCGCGCGGTCCGGCTCGCCTCCGGCCGCATCAGCTCGATCACCAGAAGCCCGCGATCGAGGCTGGCGCGGCCGACCTCCATGCTCTCGGCCAGGAGGAAGGTGCGCTGGAACTGCCGGGCGGCGATGCCGCGGTGGATGTACACGTGGCCGTCGTCCTCCGCCTGGCGACCATGGATCACGAGCTGGCGCTCGTCGAGGATCACGTCGAGGTCGGCGCGGTCGAAGCCCGCGACCGCGAGGGTGATGCGGATGCCGTCGCCGTCGAGCCGCTCGATATTGTAGGGCGGATAGCCGTCGCTGGTCTTGCCGATGCGCTCCAGCGTGCGCTCGATCTCGTCGAAGCCCAGCATGAAAGGGCTGGAGAAGCCGGTCGGACGGGTCATCCAAAGTCCTCGCAGAAGCGACTTTGACGGAGCCCTCGCCGAGGCGCCCCACCTGCCGCCCGCGGAACGACGGGCCAGCCATCCAGCAATATGGCGTCTCGTAACGGTCCTTCAACGGCTGATGGCGTCTCCTTTCGGGCAACCTCGCCGGCAAAGCGGCGTTGTGCTAGCGTTCCGCTTTCAGGGAATCTCGCCAATGGCGCCGCGCCCGTCCTGGAAAGGCTATCTGAAACTGTCGCTGGTCTCGTGCGCGGTCGCGCTATACCCGGCGACGACGAGTTCCGAGCGGGTGTCCTTCCACACCCTCAACCGCGCCACCAAAAACCGGCTGCGCCAGCAGATGGTCGACGAGGACACCGGCGAGGTCGTCGAGCGCGAGGACCGGGTCCGCGGCTTCGAGGTCGCCAAGGGCGAATACATCGTCGTCGAGGACGAGGAGCTCGATCAGCTCCAGCTCGAAAGCACCCACACCATCGACATCGAGCGCTTCGTCCCGATCGGTGACGTCGACGAGCTCTACCGCGCGGGCGCCCACTATCTCGCCCCCGACGACAAGGTCGCCCAGGAGGCCTTCGCCGTCATCCGCGAGGCGATGCTGAAGGAGAAGGTCGCCGGCATCGGGAAAGTGGTGCTGTCGCGCCACGAGCGCATGCTGCTGCTCGAGCCGCGCGGCAAGGGCCTCCTCGCCTCGACGCTGCGCCCGGCGAGCGAGGTGCGCTCGGCCACGCCCTATTTCGAGGACATCGAGGACGTGGCGGTGCCCGAGGACATGCTCGACCTCGCCGCCCATATCATCGCCAAGAAGAAGGGCAAGTTCGACCCCAAGGCGTTCGAGGACCGCTACGAGACCGCGGTCAAGGAGATGCTGCTCGCCAAGCAGAAAGGCCGTCCGCTGCCCAAGGCCGGCGCGGCACCGCCCTCCAACGTGATCAACCTGATGGACGCGCTTCGCCGCTCGGTCGAATCCGACAGCCCCCGCGGCACCATCAAGAAGCCGAAGAAGGAACCGGCCAAGGCGCCCCGGAAGGCCAAGGCTCCCGCCCGCAAGAAGGCCGCCGGCGGCCGCTGACGGGCCAGCCGGCC
>DASZVN010000215.1:0-12730 GCA_035547055.1 Hyphomicrobiales bacterium | reverse complement strand
CAACCCGAATTCGTCTTCGAGGTCGATGCCGCGGTCGATCCGCCGATCGAGCTCGGCACGCTGCCGGGCGGCGCCCTGCGGCGCATCATTCCGGTCGGCGACGGCACGGTTCGGGGGCCGGAGATCAACGGGCGGGTGCTTCCGGGCGGGGCGGACTGGCAGCTCATCCGCCCCGATGGCGTTGCCGACATCGAGGCGCGCTACACCATCGAGACCGACCGGGGGGAGCTGATCTCGGTCAGCAATCCCGGCTATCGCCACGCGCCGCCGGACATCATGGCGAAGCTGATCGCGGGCGAGCCGGCGCCGCCCGATTCCTATTATTTCCGCACCGCGCCGCGCTTCGAGACCGCGGCGCCGCGCCTTGCGTGGATGATGCGGACCATCTTCGTCTGTGTCGGCATCCGCGAGCCCGGCCGCGTCCGCATCCGCTTCTTCCGGGTGTGACGCCAACGGACATGGCGCCCCTGGACAGGCGCGGCGCGCCGCACTAAGCCGGCGCTGGCCGGCGGCCGGAGGGGTCATGCTGCAGTGGTTCTATGCGCTGATGCCGAAGGAGCCGCGCTTCTTCGCGCTGTTCGAGCAGCATGCCGCCATCCTCTCGGCCGGAGCGCGGGCGCTCCGGGCCATGCTCGACGGCGGCGACGCCGTCGCCGAGCGTTGCGCCGAGGTGCTGCGCCGCGAGAAGGAGGCCGACGAGGTGACTCGCCAAGTCATGCTGGCGGTCCGCAGCACCTTCATCACCCCGTTCGACCGCGGCGACATCAAGGACCTCATCACCTCGATGGACGACGCCATCGACCAGATGCAGAAGACCGCCAAGGCGATCACGCTGTTCGAGGTCACGAGCTTCACCGACGAGATGCGATCGGTCGGCAATTGCATCGTCTCCTGCGCCGGCCTCGTCGAGCGGGCGGTGCCGCTGCTCGCCACCATGACCAAAGATTCGCAGCAGCTCATCGACCTTTGCGTCCAGATCACCCGGATCGAGGGCGAGGCCGACGACCTCCATGAGCGCGGCCTCAAGAACCTCTACCTGGCGACGCAGAAGGAAAACGCGATGGCCTTCTTCATGGGCAACGAGATCTACGATCACCTGGAGAAGGTCGTCGACCGCTTCGACGACGTCGCCAACCAGATCCAGGGCGTGGTGATCGAGCACGTCTGAGCGCCTGCGGACCTGACGCCATGCATGTGGCCCAGCTCTGGCCGGTGATCGCGCTGATCGCCGTTGCGCTGGCGTTCGACTTCCTGAACGGCCTCCACGACGCGGCCAACTCGATCGCAACCATCGTCTCGACCCGGGTGCTGTCGCCCCGGATCGCGGTGTTCTGGGCGAGCTTCTTCAACTTCATCGCCTTCCTGGTCTTCGGCCTCCACGTTGCGGCGACGCTCGGCACCGGCATCGTCGGCGCCCATGTCGTCGACGCCGAGGTGATCTTCGGTGCGCTCGCCGGCGCGATCGTCTGGAACCTCGTCACCTGGTGGGCCGGCATCCCGTCGTCGAGCTCGCATGCGCTGATCGGTGGCCTCGTCGGCGCCGGCCTCGCCAAGGCGGGTTTCGGCGCCATCGAATGGGAGGGCCTCGCCAAGACTGCGGCTGCGATCGTGCTGTCGCCGGCGCTCGGCTTCGTCCTGGCCCTCGGCCTGATCCTGCTGGTGTCGTGGGTCCTGGTGCGATGGACGCCGTTCGCGGTCGACCGCGGCTTCCGCATCGTGCAATACGGCTCGGCAGCGCTCTATTCGCTCGGCCATGGCGGCAACGACGCCCAGAAAACCATGGGCATCATCGCCGGCCTGCTCTATTCGCGCGGCCTTCTCGGTCCGAGCTTCTATGTCCCGTTGTGGGTGGTGCTGGCATGCCAGGTGGCGATGGCGCTGGGCACGCTGTTCGGCGGCTGGCGGATCGTGCGAACCATGGGCTCGAAGATCACCCACCTGTCGCCGATGCAGGGCTCCTGCGCGGAGTTCGGCGGCTCGATCACCCTGTTCCTTGCGACCGAGCTCGGCATCCCGGTCTCGACCACCCACACCATCGCCGGCGCCATCATCGGCGTCGGCGCCGCTCGCCGCGCATCGGCGGTGCGCTGGAACGTCGCCACCAATATCGTCGTCGCGTGGGTCGTGACGCTCCCTGCCGCAGGGCTGGTCGGCGCGCTGGCCTACTGGCTGGTGAGCCTTCTATAGGGCGGGCATCGGCCGTGCCGATGCCGAGGTGGGCACGGCGCGTGCCGCGCCTTTGCCCACCTGCGCGTTGATGCTCACTTCACCAGCACCGGCACGCCGTTCTCCAACTGGCCCATGCCGATCGAGCGGAAGTTCTGGCCGGTGTGGTCGGCAGCGGTGTAGGTCACCGGGCCGTTCAGGGCCGGCAGGTCCTTCAGCTTCTCGATCGCGTCGCGAAGGCCCTGGCGGCTGCCGTCGGAGTTCTTCACCGCCGCCTCGGTGATGAGGCCGACGTCCCAGCCGAAGGTGTTGTAGTAGACGGGGGTGCGGCCGAGCGCCTTCTCGAGGTCGCCGTACATCGTCGCGGTGGTGCCGCCGGCGGCGGTGCCGAACGAGCCGAGCTGGATCGGCACCAGCACGCCGTCGGCCACCTTGGCGCCCCCGATGCCGTCGTAGAACGACTTGGCGACGACCGACTGGCCCATCATCAGCGGCGCCTTGAGGCCGAGCTGCTTGATCTGCTTGAAGGTCAGGACCGCCGGGCGGCCGCTGGCGCCGTCGTAGACGAGGTCGGGGTTCGCGGCGCGGAGCTTGATCGCCTGGGCGTTGAAGTTGGTGTCGGTGACGGCGAAGCTCTCGGCCGCGGCCAGCGTCAGGCCGGCGGCGGGGACGAGCTGGCGCAGGCTTACGATCTCGGCCTGGCCGAAGGCGTCGGTCGCGTTCAGCGTGGCGATGCGCTTGTAGCCCTTCGACTTGGCGTAGTTGACGAGCACGGTCATGAAGTCGTGCACGCCCGGCGCCACCTTGAAGAGCCAGGGATTGGCGGGCACGCCGATGGCGTCGGCGGCGCCGCCGGCGATGATCGGAACCTTGAAGTCCGAGGCGATCGCCTTTACCGCCAGCACCGAGTTGCTCGGGATCAGCAGGTAGATCAGGTCGACGCTGGGATCGCTCGCGACGCGGCGGAAGGCGTTCGCCGCCGTCACGGGGTTGGTCTCGTCGTCGGCGAGCACCAGATCGACCTTGCCGCCGGGGACGCCGCGTGCGGCGATCCAGGCCTTGACGCCGTCGAGGGCGTCCTTCGCCGGCCCGGCGAAGGCGCCGGACAGCGAGGCGACGACCCCGACCTTCAGGTCCTTCGCCTGCGCCGACGGCGCCGCCGCCAAGGCCGCGACGCCGAACGCCGCGAGCGCGCCGGCAGCCAGCTTTCCAAGACGATTCATTGCCCATCCTCCCTGACCGCACATAGCGGTTGGCCGGCATCATGCCTGCGGCGGCCTGACGCGCAAGCGTCCTCGCCTGGTGGGCATGCGCAGCATGTTCACGTCTTGCGTCGGACGTGGGCATCGGCCATCGCCGATGCCTACCCTACGGGACTTGCGCCAGCCCGAAGGTCTCGGCGAGCAGGGTGTAGGAGCGCTTCCGCGCCGCGTGGTCGTAGAGCGAGGTCACGGCCATCAGCTCGTCGGCGCCGGTCGCCTGCACCAGCGCGAGAAGTCCCTCGCGCACAATGTCCGGCGTGCCGACGAACATCTTGCTGCGATGGGCGCGGATGCGCTCACGCTCGGCCTCGGTATAGGGGTAGGCCGCCGCTTCCTCGGGGCTCGCGAGCGGTGCCCGCTCGTTCTTGACGATGCGGAGGAAGCTGAGATCGCCCGTCCGGGCCAGCCGCTCGGCTTCCGCTTCGGTGTCGGCGCAGACCACCGAGACGCCGAGAATGGCATAGGGCGCGGCCAGGGCGGGTGACGGGCGGAAATTGCTGCGATAGCTCTGCACCGCCTCGGCGGCGTCGTGGGTCGCGAAATGGTGGGCGAAGGCGAAGCCGACGCCGATCTGGGCCGAGAGCAGGGCGCTGTAGTCGCTCGAGCCCAACAGCCAGAGCGGCGGCATCGGCGTGCCGGACGGGCTGACCTTGATGTGGCGGAACGGGTGGTCTGCCGGGAAGCCGCCGTTGCCGAACAGCATCACCTCCTGCAGGCGCTGAAGGAAGTCCTGGTCGGGCGGGATGTCCTCGACCGGGCGGCGGAGCGCATAGGAGGTGAGGGGATCGGTGCCGGGCGCGCGGCCAAGGCCGAGGTCTATGCGGTCCGGGAACAGCGCCTCCAGCGTCTTGAAGCGCTCGACGAGCTGAAGCGGTGAGTGGTTCGCCAGCATCACTCCGCCCGAGCCGACGCGGATATGCGAGGTCGCGGCCGCGACCTGGCCGATCATGATATCCGGCGCCGAACTTGCGATCGAGGCGATGTTGTGGTGCTCGGCGAGCCAGTAGCGGATGTAGCCGAGCCGATCGACGTGGCGGGCGAGGTCGATCGTGTTCTTCAGCGCCTCGGCGCCGCTGGTCGCGGTCGTCACCGGCGCGAGGTCGAGCACGGAGAGGGCGGTCATGGCGGCGGGGCCTCGTAGGGTGGGCATCGGCTCTGTGCCGATGCCCACGTCGGCGTGGCACGTGGGCACGCTGCGCGTGCCCACCCTGCGGCGTCAATCCAGCCCTTCGACCTTGCGCGCCTCCCGCACCGACGGCCGCGCCGCGATGCGGTCGAGGAAGGCGGTGACGTTCTTGAGGTTACTGATGTCGATGCCGAAGCGTTTGGCCCAGCTCATGATGACGTAGGCATAGGTGTCGGCGACGGAGAACGTGCCGAGCAGATAGTCCTTGCCCTCCAGCGCCTTGTCCACCACCGCGATCTTCTGCGCCACGCGCTGCCGCGCTGCCGCCTTGATGTCCTCGGGTGCGTTCGGATTGAACAGGTTGGCGTAGCTCTTGTGGATCTCGCTGCCGATGAAGCTGAGCCATTCCTGGAGGCGATAGCGCTCCATCGTGCCGGGCTTGGGGGCGAGGTGGGCGCCGCTGGCCTTGTCGGCGATGTATTGGCTGATGACGCCGTTCTCGGTGAGCACCGTGCCGTCGTCGAGCATGAGCGCGGGCACCTGGCCCTTGGGATTGACGGCGAGATAGTCGCTGCCGTCCTCGGTCTTCTTGGCGCGGTTGTCGATGCGGTCGAGCTCGAACGGCAGGCCCGATTCGCGCAGGATGATGTGCGGGTTCAACGAGCAGGCGCCGGGGGCGTAGTACAGCTTCACAGGCGATCACTCCTAGCGGGTGGCCGCCGGACGGCGGCCACGGGATGGCGCCGCCTTTTACGTCACCGGAAGGGGGCGGGCCAGGGCCGCGAGCGCCGGAGAGCGATGCGCCTCACGGGCTTGTGCGGCCGTGCGGCGCAATCCTATGCTTGCCGCCGTCGTCAGCCACGCGATGGAGAGAGCCGCTCCGGCCACCTCCGCTAGCCAGAACGGCTCCCCAATCGACTGGCAGGTGGTGACGATGGACGGACAGAGGGTGAAGCCCGCCCCGGAGGCGATCCGGCGGGCACGCGAGACCTATCCCGAGCTGCGCGAGCGCGACCTCGCCCGGAAGCTCGGCGTCTCCGAGGCAGACTACGTTGCCGCCTATTGCGGCATCAGCGCCGTGCGGATCGAGCCGCGGGCGCCCGAGATCATGGACGGGCTGAACGCGGTCGGCGAGGTGATGGCGCTCACCCGCAACGAGAGCGCCGTGCACGAGAAGATCGGGGTCTACGAAAACCGCCTCGGCGAGGGCGAGGGCGCCTTCGCCATGCTTGGCAGCGAGATCAATCTGCGAGTGTTCCCGCCGCTGTGGGCGCACGGCTTCGCCGTCGAGAAGCCCGGCAAGGACGGGCCGCGGCGGAGCCTCCAGTTCTTCGACGCCGCCGGCGAGGCGGTCCACAAGGTGCATCTGCGGCCGGCGTCCGACCTCGGCGCCTACGACGCGCTGATCGGGCGCCTGGGGAGCGGCGACCAGTCGCCCGGGATCGAGACCCGGGTGGTTCCCACCCGCGAGACGGGCGACCTCGCGATGGCGCAGGCGCGCCGCGACGAACTGCGGCAGCGCTGGCAGGAGATGACCGACATCCACCAGTATCACGGCCTTCTCGTCGACTTCGCGCTGACCCGCCATCAGGCGGTCCGCATTGCCGGCGACGATCTCGCCTGGCCGCTCGCGCCCGCCGGCGTGGCCGAGATGATGGGACAGGCTGTCGCGGCTGCCCTGCCGATCATGTGCTTCGTCGGCAGCCGCGGTTGCATCCAGATCCACGCCGGCCCGATCGCCGGGACCAAGGAGATGGGCCCCTGGCTCAACGTCCTCGACGAGACCTTCCACCTGCACCTGCGGACCGACCAGATCGCCGAAACCTGGGCGGTGCGGAAGCCGGTGGCGGAGGGGCATGTGACCTCGATCGAGGCCTATGACGCGGCCGGCAGCCTCGTCATCCAGTTCTTCGGTCTGCGCGAGCGCGGCCGGGACGAACGCGGCGACTGGCGCGCGCTGGTCGAGCGCCTTCCCCGCCTGCAGCAACCCGACGCGGCCTGACTGCGCTGGGTTGTGAATCGCCCGAAGGCCATCATATCCTTGGACGTCGTCAACAACCGAAAGGAGGTGATCCAGTGTCTCACCATCGTGATCCGCGGTCGTCCGCGGCCGGAAGCTGGATCGTCGCCTCGGCGGGGCCCAGCGCCGTCTGACGGGTACTTACTTGCGGTTCCGCAAGGACCGTGGTTCGACGGTTCGGAAAGGCCGGTGTCGCGAGGCGCCGGCCTTTCTTCTTCGCGAGTAGCGAGTAGGGAGATGGCACTACCGATCTTTCCTCTATTCGCCATTCGCGATTTCGCTATTCGCCCCTTCACTCCTCCGGCTCGGTCGTGAACTGCAGCGGATAGCCCTTCGCGCGGCCGGCCTCGGTGGCGCGGTCGGCCTTGGTCTCGGCGACGTCCTTCGGGAACACGGCGACGACGCAGACGCCGCGCTGATGGGCGGTCATCATCACGTTGTAGGCGTGGTCCTCGCTCATGTGGAACTCGCCCTGGAGCACGCGTACGACGAACTCGCGCGGCGTGTAGTCGTCGTTGACGAGGATCACCTTGTGCAGCCGCGGCCGCTTCGTCTTGGTGACGACCTTCGGCTTCGGCTTGACGACGGTGGACGGATTGTTGTCGCTCATGGCGCATGTCCCTGCGCTGGCAGCCATTATAGCGCGATGCGGCGAGGCTAAGTAGGGTGGGCAAGCGCAGCTTGCCCAGGTCGACACGGGCTCGCCCGATTTTCGGCGCCGGACGTGGGCATCGGCCCTGCCGATGTCCATCCTACGGACGGGCTCACGCCGCCTTTTTCTTCTTCTCGGCGATGCGGACGAGGTCGCGGAGCAGCGCGGCGGTGCCTTTCAGGCGCGCTTCGGCGCCTTCCCAGTCGCGCATGAAGACGAGCCGCATGTCCGGGCGGAGCTTCACGTCGCGCTGGCCGCCGAGCCACGCGATCAGCCCGTCGGGGTCGGCGAAGCGGTTGTCGCGGAAGCTGACCACCGCGCCCTTCGGCCCGGCGTCGATCTTCTCGACATTGGCGCGCCGGCACAGGGCCTTGATCGCCATGATCTTGAGAAGGTGCTCGACCTCCTCGGGGAGCGGGCCGAAGCGGTCGGCGAGCTCGGCCGCGAACGCGTCGATCTCGCCCTCCTGCTCGAGGCCCGACAGGCGCCGGTAGAGGCTGAGGCGAAGGTTGAGATCCTCGACATAGTCCTCCGGGATCGTGACCGGCATGCCGATGGCGATGGCCGGCGACCATTGCTCCTCGACCTCGGCCCTGCCGCCTTCCTTCAGGCTCGCGATCGCGTCCTGCAGCATCTGCTGGTAGAGCTCGTAGCCGACCTCGCGGATGTGGCCGGACTGCTCCTCGCCGAGGAGGTTGCCGGCACCGCGGATGTCGAGGTCGTGGCTCGCGAGCTGGAAGCCGGCGCCGAGGCTGTCGAGCGATTGCAGCACGCCGAGGCGCTTCTCGGCATTGGCGGTGACCGGCTTGCTCTCCGGTACGGTGAGGAGCGCGTAGGCCCGCGTCTTGGAGCGGCCGACCCGGCCGCGAAGCTGGTAGAGCTGGGCGAGGCCGAACATGTCGGCGCGGTGGACGATGAGCGTATTGGCGTTCGGGATGTCGAGTCCGCTTTCCACGATCGCCGTCGACAGCAGCACGTCGTACTGGCCGTCGTAGAACGCGGTCATCACGTCCTCGAGCTGGCTCGCCGCCATCTGGCCGTGCGCGGTCGCGACCTTCACCTCGGGAACGTTGGCGTCCAGGAACTCGCGGATGCCGGCGAGGTCCTCGATGCGCGGACAGACATAGAAGCTCTGGCCGCCGCGATAGCGCTCGCGCAGCAGCGCCTCGCGCACCATCAGCGGGTCGAACGGGATGACCGACGTGCGCACCGCCAGCCGGTCGACCGGCGGCGTCGCGATGATGGAAAGCTCGCGCACGCCGGAGAGCGCGAGCTGCAAGGTCCGGGGAATCGGCGTCGCCGTCAGCGTCAGCACGTGGACCTCGGCGCGGAGCTGCTTCAGCCGCTCCTTGTGGCCGACGCCGAAATGCTGCTCCTCGTCGACGATGACGAGGCCGAGATCCTTGAACTTCACGGTCTTGCCGAGGAGGGCATGGGTGCCGACGACGACGTCGACGGCGCCGGAGGCGAGGCCGTCCTTGACCTTCTTCAGCTCGGCTGCGCCGACGAAGCGCGAGGCGTGACCGACGTTCAGCGGGAAACCGCGAAACCGCTCGGCAAAGGTCTTGTAGTGCTGGCGGGCGAGGAGGGTGGTCGGCACCACGACGGCGACCTGCTTGCCGCTCATCGCCACCGCGAAGGCGGCGCGGAGCGCGACCTCGGTCTTGCCGAAGCCAACGTCGCCGCAGACCAGGCGGTCCATCGGCCGGCCGGCGGCAAGGTCGTCGAGGGTCGCGGCGATCGCGCCGTCCTGGTCCTCGGTCTCCTCATAGGGGAAGCGCGCGACGAACTCGTGATAGGCACCGTCGCCGACGCCGACCTTCGGCGCGGCGTGAGTGGCGCGCTCGGCCGCGATCTTGATCAGCTCGCCGGCCATCTCGCGGATGCGCTGCTTCAGCCTGGCCTTGCGGGCCTGCCAGCCGGCGCCGCCAAGCTTGTCGAGGGCGACCTCGGTCTCCTCCGAGCCGTAGCGCGACAGCAGCTCGATGTTCTCGACCGGAAGGTAGAGCTTGTCGCCGCCGGCGTAGACGATCTCCAGGCAGTCATGGGGTGCGCCCGCGGCCTCGATGGCCTTGAGGTCGGTGAAGCGGCCGATGCCGTGGTCGACATGGACGACGAGGTCGCCGGCCGAAAGCCCGGTCACCTCGGTCAGGAAGTTCTCGGCGCGCTTGCGATGGCGGTGCGGGCGGACCAGACGGTCGCCGAGGATGTCCTCCTCGGCCACCACGGCGAGATCGGCGGTCTCGAAGCCGGCGTCGAGGCCGAGCACGGCGAGCGCTGCGGTGCCCCGCGGCAGGCGGGCTGCCGCCGGCCAATTCGCGGCGGGCGCCGCGGCATCGAGGCCGTGGTCGGCGAGGACCGCCGCGAGGCGCTCGCGCGCCCCCTCGGACCAGGCGGCAACGACGACGCGCTTGCCGCCCTTGGCCAGCGCCTCGACGTGGGCCACTGCCGCATCGAACACGTTGGTGCCCTCGACGGCGCGCTCCGGCGCGAAATCGCGGCCCGGGCGGCCGCCGGCGTCGACCACCGGGTCCTTGGCGCCATCGGCGGCAAAGGGATGGAGCCGCGCCAGCGCACGATCGGCGAGAGCGGCCGCGAACTGGTCGGCGTCGAGATAGAGCGCGTCCGGCGGCAGCGGCCGGTAGGGCGCGCCGGTCGCACCCTCGGCATGAAGCGCCGCCCGCCGCGCCTCGTAATAGTCGCCGATCTGGCCGAAGCGTTCCCCCGCCGCGGATTCGGCGAGCGGGTCGAGCAGCAGGGCGGCGCCGGGCACGTAGTCGAACAGGGTCTCCAGCCCGTCCTGGAACAGCGGCAGCCAATGCTCCATGCCGGGGTGGCGGCGCCCTTCGCTGACGGCGGTGTAGAGCGCATCGTCCGGGCGCGGCGCGCCGAACGCCGCGGCGTAGCCCTGGCGAAAGCGGCGCATCGTGTCGCTGGTTAGAAGCACCTCGCCGACCGGCACCAGGTCCAGCGCCTTCATCTGGCTCGTGGATCGCTGGGTCTCCGGATCGAAGGCGCGGATCGACTCCAGCGTGTCGCCGAACAGGTCGAGCCGGACCGGCGCCGGGAGCCCGGGGGGATAGAGGTCGAGAATGCCGCCGCGCACCGCATATTCGCCGGTATCGCGGACGGTCGCGGTGCGGAGAAAGCCGTTGGTCTCGAGCCATCCGACCAGCGCCTCGAGATCGACCGCGTTGCCCGGCGCGACCGAAAGGCTCTGCACCTTGACCACCGCCCGCGGCACCACCCGTTGCACCATCGCGTTGGCGGTCGTCAGCACGATCCTCGGCCGCTCGCCCTGGCTGGTGCGGACGAGCCGCGCCAGCGTCGTCATCCGCGTCGCCGAGACCGCCGCGCTCGGCGAGGCGCGGTCGTAGGGCAGGACGTCCCAGGCCGGGAAGGCCAGCACGTCGAGGTCCGGCGCGAAGAACGCGAGCGCGCGCCGCATCGCCTCGAGCCGCGGCCCGTCGCGCCCGACATGGACGAGCGCCGCCGGCGCGTCACGGCGGCTCGCCGCCCGCGCCCGCGCAAGGTCGGCAGCGACGATGGCGTCGAGCCCGGGGGGGACATGGGCGAGCGCGATCCGGCCGCCGCGGTCGAGCCGGTCGACGGCGGCCTTCAGCGCAGTGTCAGCGTTCGGATGCGGGGCGGGCATGGAAGCTCTTGAAGCGTCGGAACAGCGGGGTGTCATAGGCGGGCGGCAACGGCTCGGCGCTGGTCAACCAGGCGAACAGGTCGGGATCGGGCACCTCGATCAGCGCCTCGAAGGCATCGACCTCGGCGGGGGTCAGCTCCGCCAGCGCGGCGTCGGCAAAGCCGCCCATGACCAGGTCCATCTCGCGCGTGCCGCGGTGCCAGGCGCGATAGGCGAGGCGGCGGCGGCGCGGATCCAGTCCGGCGCTGTGGATGGCGGGTCCGGTCATGCGAAAGGCGCGGCGAGGGCGGCGATCAGGCCCTCATATGGACCATGCCGACGGATATTGCGAGGCGACTTCTTACCTCTCCCGCTCGCGGAAGAGGTCGAGTCGCATGCGTCAGCATGCGACCGGGTGAGGGGACTGGCCTGCTGCCCTCTCATCCGCCTTGCGGCCTTGCCACGAGCCATCTTCTCTCCCGAGGGGAGAAGGGACGTGGCGGCTCATCCCGCCGCGTCAAGAAAGGCCCGCACCCTTGCGAACACCGCCTCGAACATCGCCGTGGTGAGCACGCCGGTGTTCGTGTTGTAGCGGGAGCAATGGTAGCTGTCGAACAGCCGGAGCCGGCCGAGATCGTGCTCGGCGCCGTGGGCGAACGGCCAGCGCGGCCGCCGCTCGCGGAGCGCGGCAAGCGTGCTGTCGTGGGCGATGCGGCCCAGCGCGACGACGGCCCGGGCAGCGTCTACCGCTTCCAGCTCGCCCGCGAGAAAATGCCGGCATTCGGCAATCTCCGCCGTCGTCGGCTTGTTCTCCGGCGGCACGCAGCGGACGGCGTTGACGATGCGGGCGTCGACCAGTTCCAGCGTGTCGTCGGGCCGCTCGTCATAGACGCCGCAGGCGAAGCCGAACTTCAGGAGCGTGGCATAGAGGAGATCGCCGGCCCAGTCGCCGGTGAACGGGCGGCCGGTGCGGTTGGCGCCGCGGAGGCCCGGTGCGAGCCCGACGATCAGGAGGCGGGCGTCGGGCGGGCCGAACGAGGGCACCGGCGCGTTGTGCCAAGCGGGCTCGCGGCTGCGCCACTCGGCGCGAAACGCGGCGAGGCGTGGACAGCGCGGGCAGTCGCGGGCGGGGACGGGTGGCGACGGGAGGAAAGGCGCTGGGTTCACGCGTCGTTGGGCTCGTCGCTCGACACCGGGTTGCGCACGAAGCGCGGCAGCCGCTCGCGCTCGCGGTCGGGCCGGTCGCTCGGCGGCCGGCCGAGCCGCTCGGCCAGCTCGGCGAGGTCGATGAACTCGTCGGCCTGGCGGCGAAGGTCGTCGGCGACCATCGGCGGCTGGGTCGACACCGTCGAGACCACCGATACGCGCACGCCCTTCCGCTGCACCGCCTCGACCAGCGCGCGAAAATCGCCGTCGCCCGAGAACAGGTAGATCTGGTCGAGATGGGGCGCCATCTCCAGGGCGTCGACCGTCAGCTCGACGTCCATGTTGCCCTTGAACTTACGCCGGCCGGTCGAGCCGTCGACATATTCCTTGGTCGGCTTGGTGACGACGGTGTAGCCGTTGTAATCGAGCCAGTCGATCAGCGGGCGGATCGAGGAGTATTCCTGGTCCTCGGCCATCGCCGTGTAATAATAGGCTCGGACCAGAGTTCCGTGGCTGGCGAATTCGCGGAGCAGCTTGCGATAGTCGATATCGAAGCCGAGCGTCTTGGCGGTGGAGTAGAAATTCGCGCCGTCGATGAAGAGGGCGATCTTGTGCTGCGAGGCGGGCATTTGTCGGTGCTTTGCAATGAATGGACGAAGGCCGCCCGAACAGGCCGGCGACCGCGGCGATAGAGCCTCCCGAGGGAGGTGAAGTCAAGCCGGCG
>DASZVN010000214.1:0-22140 GCA_035547055.1 Hyphomicrobiales bacterium | reverse complement strand
GCGACCACGGTGCCGATCGCGCTGACGCGCACCGCCTGGTCGGCGGCGGCGCGCTCGAAGGCGTCGGTGAGGTCGGCCGCGACGGCGAGCAGGATTTCGTAGTCGTCGCCGCCGGTCAGCACCGCGGCGAGCGCGGCCGGGTCGGCCGCGACCGCGCGCGCCGCGGCGGGCGAGAGCGGCACCCGCTCCGCTTCGAGCACGGCGCCAACGCCCGATGCGGCGCACATCCGGGCGAGGTCGCCGGCGAGGCCGTCGGAGACGTCCATCGCGGCGGCGGCGAAGGCGCCGACAAGCGCCGCCGCCGAGAGGCGCGGCTCGGGCAGGAGGTAGCGGTCGAGCAGGTGCTCGGCCTGGCGGGCATCGAGCTGCCAGCGCGCGCGGAGCGCCGGCGTCTGGCGGATGCGGAGGCCGAGCGCGGCGTCGCCGATCGTGCCGGTGACGTAGAGGCGCTGGCCGGGCGCGGCGCCGCGCCGCCGCGGCACCTGGCCCTCGGGCGCGATGCCGAGCGCGGTGATCGACGTCCACGCCGGCCCGGGCGTGCGCACGGTGTCGCCGCCGAACAGCGAGATGCCGAACTCCTCCTGGTCGGCGGCGAGCCCCTCGACGAAGCCTTCGAGCCAGTCGGTGGTCCAGTCCTGGGTCAGCGCCAGCGTGACGAGGTAGCCGACCGCGCGGGCGCCCTTGGCGGCGAGGTCGGAGAGGTTGCAGCGCAGCGCCTTGCGGGCGACGGCGTCGGGCGGATCGTCGGGGAGATAGTGCACGCCCGCGACCACCGCGTCGGTGGTGATGACGAGCTCGTGGCCCTCGGGCGGCTGGTAGGTTGCAGCGTCGTCGAGGAGGGCGGCGGCGCCGGGCGCGGTCGCGAGCGGGCGGAAATAGCGCGCGATCAGCTCGTCCTCGCCGGGACGGCCGGCCGCGGCGCTCATCGCGCGGCGGCTCCGCGGGCCGGCGGGTCGAGCTCGCCGGGCCGGAGCTTGCGCGCCAGCGTGTCGAGCACCGCGTTCACCATGCCGGCCTCGTCGCGCTCGACGAAGGCCGAGGCGACGTCGACATACTCGCTGATCACGACCCGCGCCGGCACGTCGGGGCGGCCGATCAGCTCGAAGGTTCCGGCGCGCAGCACCGCGCGGAGGATCGCCTCGATCCGCTTCAGCGGCCAGCCGGAGGCGAGCGTGGCGTCGACATCGCGATCGATCGCGCGCTGGTCGCGCAGCACGCCGTCGAGGATGTCGCGGAAGAGAGCGGTGTCCGCAGGGTTGTAGCGCTCGCCCTCGACCTCGCGGCCGATCCAATGACTCTCGAACTCGGCCTTGACCTCGCTGAGCGGCGTGCCGGCGAGCTCCATCTGGTAGAGCGCCTGCACGGCGGCGAGGCGCGCCGCCGCGCGGGCTTCGCCGCGGGCCATCAGCGCTCTCCTGCGAAGAGCGCCGGCAGGCCGTGGGCCATGCGGACCAGCGCCAGCACGGCGTCGGCGGCGAAGCCGCCTTTGTCGCCCTGGTCGCGCTTGGCGCGGGCCCAGGCCTGGGCTTCGGTATCGACGGTCAGAATTGCGTTGCCGACCGGAAGGCGCCGCGCCACGCCGAGATCCATCAAGGCGCGGGCGCTTTCGCCGGCGACGATGTCGTAGTGGCTGGTCTCGCCGCGAATGACGCAGCCGAGTGCGACCACGCCGTCGAACGGGCGCTGGGCGGCGACGGCGGCATCGAGCGCGATCGCGGCGGCGACCGGGATCTCCAGCGCGCCGGCGACACTGACGACGATGCCATCCGCCTCGGCTGCGGCGATCGCCGCCTTGGCGCCGGCGAGCAGCTCGTCGGCGAGCGCCTCGTAGAAGCGTGCCTCGACGATCAGGAGGCGCGCCGGGGTACGGATCGGCGCCGCCTGGCGGCGCGGCTCGACGACCATGGCTCTCCTCCGGATCAGGCTGCGGCTCTATCCCAGCCGCCCCGCGGCGGCAAGCCGGGCGACGTAGCGCGCCATGAGGTCGACCTCGAGATTGAGGCGGTCGCCGGCGCGGCGCGCGCCCCAGGTCGTCACTTCCATGGTGTGCGGGATCAGGAGCACCGAGAAATGCGTGCCGTCGACCGTGTTCACGGTGAGGGAAGTGCCGTCGAGTGCAACCGAACCCTTCGCGGCGATGAAGGGAGCGAGGTCCGGCGGCGCGGCGATGTCGAACCGCGCGGTGGCGCCCCAGGCGCCATCGTCCATGGCGGTCGTCACCGGCTCGATCGCGGCGATGGTGGCGATGCCGTCGACATGGCCGGTGACGACGTGGCCGCCGAGCTCGTCGCCGATCTTCATCGCCCGCTCCAGGTTGAGCCGGGTGCCGACTTTCCAGTCGGCGGCGGTGGTGAGGCGGAGCGTCTCGGCGGCGCAGTCGAGATCAACCCAGGCGCCGCCCTCCGGCCGCGGACCGCGCGCGACCACCGTGAGGCATGGGCCGGAGCAGGCGATCGAGGCGCCGATGGCGATGCCGTCGGCGTCGTAGCCGGTGTTGATCCGCAGCCGCCGCAGCGTGCCCTGGTGGTCCTCGACCGCGGCCACCTTGCCGATGTCCGTGACGATCCCGGTAAACATGGTTCAGCCACGCCAGTAGATGTCGAGCCGGTCCGGGCCGAGCGGCCAGCTCTCGACATGGCGCAGGCCGTTCCGCGCCAGCCGTTCCGCCAGCGGCTCGGGCACGATGGCGAGGGCGCCGGCGCCGAGCGGGGAGGGCGCGCGGAACAGCAGCGCCTCGTCGACGAGATCGGCGCCGATCAGCGCAGCGGCGAGCGTGGCGCCGCCCTCGACCAGGAGGCGGGTGATGCCGCGCGCCGCGATCGCCTTCAGCGCCACGTCGAGGTCCGGCCGGTCGCCGTAGCGGCGCACGCGGATGACCTCGACGCCGGCGGCGACGAGCTGGGCCTCGGCGCCCGGCGTCCTGTCCTCGGCGGTGACGATCCAGAGCGGCACCTCGCGGGCGCCCTTCACCAGGGCCGAGTCGAGCGGCGTGCGGAGGAAGGTGTCGAACACGATGCGGACCGGCGACCGGTCGGCCATTCCGGGAAGACGGCAGGTCAGGAGCGGGTCGTCGGCGATCACGGTGTCGACGCCGATCGCGACGGCGTCGGCCTCGGCGCGGATCATGTGCGTGCGGTCGCGGGCGATGTCGCCGGTGATGCGGGTCGGCTTGCCCGCCACGCGCGCGATGCGCTCGTCGGCCGAGAGCGCCAGCTTGAGCTGGACGTGCGGCCGGCCCTTCGTGATGCGGGTGATGTGGCCAATATTGGCGCGCATCGCCTCCGCGGCGCCGATGCCGAGCGTGGTCGCGACGCCGGCGGCATGGAGCCGGGCGTAGCCCTGGCCGCGCACGCGCGGATCGGGGTCCTCGATCGCGGAGACGACGCGGGCGATGCCGGCGGCGAGCACGGCGTCGACGCAAGGCGGGGCGCGGCCGAAATGGGCGCACGGCTCCAGCGTGACGTAGAGGGTCGCGCCGCGCGCGGCGGCACCGGCCTCGTCCAGCGCCACGGTTTCAGCGTGCGGCCGCCCGCCCGGCGCAGTCCAGCCGCGGCCGAGCACGATCGCGCCATTGCCATTGCCGGGCGCGACCACGAGCGCCCCGACAGCGGGGTTCGGCCAGGTGCGGCCGAGCTCGCGGCGACCCAGCGCCAGCGCCGCCGCCATCAGCCGCGCGTCCTCCTCGACGCGAAGGCCGGGATCGGACGCCGCCATCAGTCCTCGGACTCCGCGGCTTCGGCGTTCGGCGCACGGCCGGAGAGCTCCGCCAGCGCCGCCTCGAAATCCTTGGCCTCGCGGAAATTGCGGTAGACCGAGGCGAAGCGGACATAGGCGACGTCGTCGGCGGCCTTGAGCTCGTCCATCACGAACTCGCCTATCCGCGCGGACGGCACCTCGGGCTCGCCCAGCGCCTCCAGCCGGCGCACGACGCGGCTCGCCAGCTTCTCGATCTGCTCGGGGTCCTCGACGCGCTTCCTCAGCGCCACCTCGACCGAGCGCACCAGCTTGTCGCGGTCGAACGGCACCCGCCGGCCGGAGCGCTTCACGACCACCAGCTCGCGGAGCTGGACCCGCTCGAAGGTGGTGAAGCGGCGCCCGCATTCGGTGCAGACCCGGCGGCGGCGGATGGCAGAATCGTCCTCCGTCGGACGCGAATCCTTCACCTGGGTGTCGGGACTGCCGCAATAGGGACAGCGCATGCCGGACGTCCGCGCTCAGCCCTGGTAGATCGGGTACTCGGCAAGGAGCGCCGCGACCTTGCCGCGCACCGCCTGCTCGACCAGGGCGTCCTCGTCGGCGCCCTTCTGGGCCAGCACGTCCAGCACCTCGGAAATATAGTCGCCGACACGCTGGAACTCGGCGACGCCGAAGCCGCGGGTGGTGCAGGCCGGGCTGCCGAGGCGGATGCCGGAGGTGATCGTCGCCTTCTCGGGGTCGTACGGGATGCCGTTCTTATTGCAGGTGATGTGGGCGCGGCCGAGCGCCGCCTCCGACACCTTGCCGTTCAGGCGCTTCGGGCGGAGATCGACCAGCATCAGGTGGGTGTCGGTGCCGCCCGAGACGATGTCGAAGCCGTGGCCCTTGAGGTTTTCGGCGAGGGCCTTGGCGTTGTCGACCACGGCCTTCGCGTGGAGCTTGAAGTCCGGCCGGAGCGCTTCGCCGAAGGCCGCGGCCTTGGCGGCAATGACGTGCATCAGCGGGCCGCCCTGGAGGCCGGGGAAAACGGCCGAGTTGATCGCCTTGCCGACCTCCTCGTCGTTCGAGAGGATCATGCCGCCGCGCGGGCCACGCAGCGTCTTGTGGGTCGTGGTGGTGACGACGTGGGCGTGGTCGAGCGGGTTGGGGTGGACGCCGCCGGCGACGAGGCCGGCGAAATGGGCCATGTCGACCATCAGCCTGGCGCCGACCGCGTCGGCGATGGCACGGAAGCGGGCGAAATCGATCTGGCGCGGATAGGCCGAGCCGCCGGTGATGATGAGCTTCGGCTTGTGCTCGTGGGCGAGGCGCTCGACCTCGGCGAAGTCGATCCGGTGGGTCTCGCGGTCGACGCCATACGGCACCGGGCGGAACCACTTGCCGGACATGTTGGCGGGGTGGCCGTGGCTGAGGTGGCCGCCGGCAGCGAGGTTCAGGCCCATGAAGGTGTCGCCCGGCTTCATCAGGGCGAAGAACACCGCCATGTTGGCCTGGGCGCCGGAGTGTGGCTGGACGTTGGCGAAGCTGCAGTTGAACAGCCGCTTGGCACGATCGATCGCCAGCGTCTCGGCGATGTCGACGAACTGGCAGCCGCCGTAATAGCGGTGGCCGGGCAGCCCCTCGGCATATTTGTTGGTGAGGACCGAGCCCTGGGCCTCCAGCACCGCGCGCGAGACGATGTTCTCGGACGCGATCAGCTCGATCTCGTCGCGCTGGCGGCCGAGTTCCTTGGCGATGGCGTCCGCCAGTTCCGGGTCGCTCTCGGCCAGCGTCGCGGTGAAGAAGCCGGCTCCGCCCGCGGCGGGACGACGATCGGATGCGGTCATCTTCGGACTCCTCGGCACGCCCGGTCGCGTTACCACATCGCGCCGGACCGCGCCATGCGGCCGCTGCATCGCAAAAAGAGGCCGCGGAGGTCATCCGCGGCCATGGTAGTGCCCCGTAACTCTTGATGCGATCAGCGCAGCCGGCGCGGCATGCCGACGGCGGTGTTGTCGAGATAGGCCGGGCTACGGCTGGAGCCGTCGCCGCGATAGCTTTGCGGAGCGCCGTAGCTGCGGTTGGCGCCGTAGCCCTGCGCCTGGTCCGGGCCGACCATCTGCTGCGGCGGCGCGTCGGGCGCGCCGTCGAGCGCGGCGATCTGGCCGAGGCCGTCCTTGTCGTAGATGTCGGGGCGGAACTGTACCACGCCGTCGGGATTGGCCCAGGCGGTGATGTAGACCCAATAGACCGGCACCGGGTGGACCAGCGGCACGTCGAGCCGCTCGCCTGAGCGGATCACCTGGTCGATCCGGCTGCGGTCCCAGCCGCCGTTGACCTGGAGCAGCCAGTCGACCAGCTCGCGGACGTTCTGCACCCTGACGCAGCCCGACGAATCGAAGCGCTCGTCCTCGCCGAACAGGTTCTTCTCCGGCGTGTCGTGCATGTACACGCCGTCCTTGTTGGCGATGTTGATGCGGACGACGCCGAGCGGGTTCACGGCGCCGGGGTCGGCGCGGAACATGTAGTGGGTGGCATCGTCGCTCTGCCAGTTGATCTGGTCGGCCTGGAGCTCGTTGCCGTGGGGGTCGTAGATGCGGATGTGGTTCTTGGCGAGATAGTCGGGATGGTCTTGCATCCGCGGGATCAGGTCCTTGCGGACGATTGAGGCCGGTACGGTCCAGAACGGGTTGAAGTTGATCGCCAGCGCCTTGACCTTGAGGAGCGGCGACGGACGGTCAGGCCGGCCGACGACGGCGGTATGGCGGAGCTGGACGACCCCGTTCTCGACCGCCTCGACCTGGGCGCCCGGGATGTTGACCATGATGTAGCGCGGGCCGGGATTGGCGGCGACCGAACGCAGCCGGACAATGTTGGTCTCGAGCTCCTGGCGGCGCATCGCGCAGGGCACGTTCAGCGCCTGGTAGGTCGGCGGCGTCACCGCGCCGGTCACGATCAGGCCGTGGCGGGCCTGGAAGCGGCGCACGGCGCCCTCGACGTAGGAGTCGTAGATCTGGGGGGCGCCGATATTGGTGACGAGGTCGCCTTCGGCCTGGAGCCGCTGGCGCAACTGCGCCACGATCGGGCCGCGGGTGCCGATGGCGAGCGTCTCGTTGCCGGGCACCGTCTGCCAGCCGCCGCGCGCCTCGAGTGCCATGTATTGCTGCAAGGCCGCCTCGGTGGCGGTGACGGTCTGTTCGCTCAGGAGCGGCACGGTGGTGCGGTCGATCCGCGCGGTGCCGCTGGCGTCGAAGCGCTGCTCCCATTCGGCCGGGCCGAGACCCTCGGCGCGGGCGGCGGTCGCGAACAACCCGGCCAGCGCCACGCCGAGACCGCCCTGCAACACATCGCGGCGCCGCGGTCCAGCCGAACGCGCCCGTCCCGATCCGTTCTGCTTCACTGCCGCATTCCCCTCATGCTGCGCCGGGTACCCTGGCGCCGAATCCTGGCACCGCCGATCGAACGGCCGGACGCTTTAACGTTCCGTGCAGGTTTCTCGCGTGACCAGCGACACTGCGCCGCGATTTGCGGCAGAAGCGTGTCGCCCGCAAGTCCCGGAGCCGGCCGGCGAAATCGTGATGCAGCGAAGCCACAGACGGGTTCGTAGGCGGGCATGCGGCGCGCCTGCCTTACTCGTCCAGCAGCGCGGCGAGCCGGGCCCGCTCGTCGTCTCCGAGCGGGGCGGGGGCCGATGGCTCGGTCCGGCGGCGGAGCAGCGCCCAGCCGGCGAGGCCGCCGCCGAGCACGACGATCAGCGCCGGCGTCGCCCACAGCAGCACCGTCTCGGCGTCGAGGGGCGGCTTCATCAGGATGAAGTCGCCATAGCGCGACACCAGGAAGGCGCGGATTTCAGCGGGACTCTTCCCTGCCACCACCTGCTGGCGCACCAGGTTGCGGAAATCCTTGGCGAGGGGCGCCTCGGAGGTCTCGATCGACTGGCTCTGGCAGACCAGGCAGCGGAACTCGCCGAACAGCGCTCGCGCCTGGGCTTCCTGCCGTGGGTTCGGCAGGATCTCGTCCGGGTCGATGGCAAACGCCGGGGAGACGGCGACGAGGGACAGGGTGACCAGCCATCCCGTCATTGCGAGGAGGCGAAGCCGACGAAGCAATCCAGGAGCCGCAGGCGCGGTGCCGGCTGCCCCTGGATTGCTTCGCTGCGCTCGCAATGACGGCCGCATTCCAGTCACTCCGCCGGTTCGGCCTGCGGCCGCACCGGCTGGGCGGCGCGGGCACGACGCGGGGCGCCGACGCGGAGGCGGCGGTCGGAGAGGGACACCGCGCCGGCGAAGGCCATGATGCCGCCGCCGAGCCAGATGAACAGCACGAACGGCTTCCACTGCGCGCGGACCGCGACCGTTCCATCGGCGCCGGTCTCGCCGAGCGAGACGTAGACCTGGGACGGGCCGAAATCGACCAGGCTGGCCTCGGTCGTGGTCATCTGGCGGGTGGTGAAGCTCTCCTTGGCCGGGTGGGCGCTGCCGACCACGACGCCGCCCTTGCGGATGACGAAATCGCCCACGAGGTCGTCGTGGTTCGACGCCTTGCGCTGGTGGAGGTCGGTCAGCGTGAGGGTGTAGGCCCCGACCGCGACGCTCTGGCCGATCTTGACCGCGGCGATGGTCTCGAGGCTCCAGGCGGTCGAGGCGACGATGCCGAGGAGGCTCACTCCCATCCCGAGATGGGCGAGCGCGGAGCCCCAGTTGGCACGCGGCAGCCCGACGGCGCGGCGCAGGCTGTCGCCGAGCGGCACGTCGAACAGGCGGCACCGCGCCGCGATTTCGGCGAAGGCACCAACGATGACGAAGGCGGCGAGCGCGACGCCGACTACCGCCAGCACCGGCCCGCCAGTGGTGAACGCGATCACCGCGAGCGCACCGAGAAGGGCGGCGCCGAAGGCGGCGTAGAGCCGCTGGGTCGCCCACAGGAGGTCGCCGCGCTTCCAGGCGAGGAGCGGGCCGAAGGGCAGGGCGGCGAGGAGCGCCGCCATCAGCGGCCCGAAGGTGACGTTGAAGAAGGGCGGGCCGACCGAGATCTTGTCGCCGGCGAGCGCCTGGAGGGCGAGCGGGTAGAGCGTGCCGACCAGCACCGTGGCCGCGGCGGCGGTGAGCAGGATGTTGTTGAGGACCAGCGCGCCCTCGCGCGAGACCGGGGCGAACAGCCCGCCCTGGCGCAGCACCGGCGCCCGCCAAGCATAGAGCAGCAGCGCCCCGCCGACGAAGAAGCCGAGGATCATCAGCACGAACATCCCGCGCGCCGGGTCCTCGGCGAAGCTATGCACCGAGGTCAGGATGCCCGAGCGCACCAGGAAGGTACCGAGGAGCGAGAGCCCGAAGGTCAGGATGGCGAGGAGCACGGTCCAGACCCGGAGCGCCTCCCGCTTCTCCATCACGAGGGCGGAGTGGAGCAGCGCGGTGCCGGCGAGCCATGGCATCAGCGAAGCGTTCTCGACCGGATCCCAGAACCAGAAGCCGCCCCAGCCGAGCTCGTAATAGGACCAATAGGAGCCACCGGCGATGCCGAGGGTGAGGAAGATCCAGGCGGCCAGCGTCCACGGACGGACCCAGCGCGCCCAGGCCGCGTCGATCCGGCCCTCGATCAGGGCGGCGATGGCGAAGGCGAAGGCGATCGAGAAGCCGACATAGCCGATGTAGAGCATCGGCGGATGGAAGGCCAAGCCGGGGTCCTGCAGCAGCGGGTTCAGGTCCTGCCCCTCGAACGGTGCCGGCACCAGCCGGGCGAACGGGTTCGAGGTGAGCAGCATGAACAGCAGGAACGCGACCGCGATCGAGCCCTGGACGGCGAGCACGTCGGCCTTGAGGCGCGGCGGGAGATTGCGGCCGAAGGCCGAGACGGCGAAGCCGAACAGCGCCAGCACCAGCACCCAGAGGAGGAGGGAGCCCTCGTGGTTCCCCCACACGCCGGTGATCTTGTAGATCAAGGGCTTCGCGACGCTGGAGTTCTGGTAGACGTTCACGAGCGAGAAATCGGACGTGACGTGCGCGGTGACGAGCGCCGCGAAGGCCGCAAGCACGAAGGCGAACTGGCCGGCCGCAGTACCGTCGCCGATCGCCATCAGGCGCCGGTCGCCGACCCGGGCGCCCCAGAACGGCACCACCGTCTGGACCGCCGCCAGCATCAGCGCCAGCACCAGGGCGTAGTGGCCGCTCTCGGCGATCATCGTGTGGCACCTCGGCCGTCATTGCGAGGAGCGCAGCGACGAAGCGATCCGGGGGCCGCCAGCGCCGGCGCTTGGTGCCCCTGGATTGCTTTGCTTCGCTCGCAATGACGGTGTTGTATCATTGCGTTGCCGTCTCCGGGCGCCATTCGCCCTTTGCCTTCAGGGCGTCGACCACGTTCTTCGGCATGTAGCGTTCGTCGTGCTTGGCGAGCACGGTGTCGGCGTGGAAGCTCCCGCCGGGGGTCATCGTGCCCTCGGTGACGACGCCCTGGCCCTCGCGGAACAGGTCCGGCAGCAGACCCTCGTAGGTGACATGGACCTTGTGCAGGCCGTCGGTCACGTCGAAGGCGACGTCGCGGCCGTTGCGGACCACGCTGCCCTCGGCCACCAGCCCGCCCAGGCGGAGCCTTGTGCCCGGCGCCGGCGGGTGGGCCACGATCTCGCTCGGCGCGCGGAAGAACACGATCGAGCTCGACATCGCGGTCAGCACCAGCGCCAGCGCGCCCGCGAGGACGATGCCGCAGCCACCGATCAGGAGGAGCCGGCGCCCTTTTCGCGACAAGCTCATCCGGCGAGCCCCAGGCCGAGCAGGAGGTCGGCGATGCGCTGTTTTGCAGCGGCATCGTCAGCGAACGCCGCGTTTGCGGCGGCGGCGGCGGCCTTGGCCTTGTCCCGGTCGCCCAGCATCGCCCAGGCGCGGACCAGCCTAAGCTGCCCGCCGAGATCGCGCGGCGCGGCCTTCAAGCGATCGGCCAGCCCCTCCACCATGCCGTGGATCCTGGCAAGCCGCTGGTCGGCCGGCACGCCGGCGAGAACCTTGGGATCGACCGCCGGCATCTTGCCATCCGCGCCCAACGCCTCCTCGGCCAGGGCCTGCCGCACCACCGGCAGCCAAGCCGCCCCCGCGGGCGCATCCTTGATGAGGGAGCGATAGGCGGCCGCCGCGGCAGCGGTGTCGCCGTCCTGCGCCGCCGCGCGGGCCAGCCAGTAGCGGGCGCGCGGCATCTTCGGGCTACGCTTCAGGGCATCCTGGAAGGCCTCCTTGGCATCGGCGGTGACGACCCCGCCGGCGGCGAGCGTCAAGGCCTCGCCGCGTCCGGCAGCACGGTCGGCCGACGGCCCGAGCAGGCGCTCGGCCTGATCGAAGGCATGGGCGGCGTCCTGGTAGCGGCTCATCTGGAGATAGACCGGCGCAATCACAGCCCAGCCCTCGCCGTCGTCGGGATGGCTCGCGAGACGGGCCTCGACCCGGCCCATCAGGTCCGCGATGTTCTGATGGTCCGGCGGCGCGGCGAGGCGGGCGGCGATCGGCTCGTCGGGGAGATCGGGGCGGCCGATCGCGAGATAGGTCGTGGCTGCGGCGGTCGGGATGAGGACGAAGGCCAGCACGGCGACTACGCGACGGCGCCACGCGGGCTCTCTGGGGCTGGCTGCAACTGCCGGGTCGCGCCGGGCGTCGGCGGCGAGGAGGCGGCGCTGGACCTCCAGGCGGGCGGCCCCCGCCTCTTCGGCGCCGATGGCACCGCGGGCTTCGTCGCGGCCGATCTCGGCGAGCTGGTCGCGATAGACGACGACGTCGGTGCCGGCGGCGGCCTCGCGGCGCCGCGCCAGAGGCGCCAGCACGGCAAGGATCGCCGCCAGCGTCATCAGCGCCAGCACGAGCCAGATCGACATGGCCGCCTTCCTAACACGCCGCTTCGCCAAACGGATCCCCGCTGGTCCGGGGACATGGCGTCGCGTGCCGGCAGAGGGCATGGGCTTCCCCGCCGCGGAAACTGCGTTAGTTTGGCATCGTCCGACGGCCGCTCCGAGGGCCCATGCGCGCGCCGGTCCGCCGCTTTTCCTGGTTTTCACTTGTTCGGGAGGCGCGGCGCTTCGGCACCGGGTCGGAGCCGGCACGGCGGCCGGTGGCCCCGGCGGACCGTTATGACGTCGTGATCCTGGGCGGCGGCGCCGCGGCCCTGGCACTGGCCTATCACTTGCGCCGCCTCTACGATCCGCCCCGTGTCGGTCTCCTCTCCGCCGGCCCGCTGGAGGGGGCGCCCGGCGCCATCAACGCGGTCCTTCGGACGGATCGGCGCGAGCCGGCGGCGATCGCGCTCTACGCCGAGGCGCGTCGGCGCTACGAGGGCCTGTCGCGAACGCTCGACTTCAACCTGGGCCTGACGCCGCGGGGACTCCTGGTCCTGGCGCATTCCGAGCTGGAGCTCGACCGCCTGGCCTATGTCGCCGCGGTGGCGGCTGAGGCCGGTGCGGCGAGCTGGATGGTGCCGCCGCGCGAGGCGCGGAGCCTACTGCCGCGCCTCGCGCCCGATCTGGCCCTTCCCGGACCGTTGGCCGGCGCGTTGTGGCAGCCAGGCGCGGCGCTGGTCGATGGTGAAGCTGTGATGTGGGGCTTCGCCCGCATGGCGGCGGCGCTCGGTGCCGACATCGTCGAGGGATGTCCGGCGACGGGATTGAGGCTCGCGGGCGACCGCGTCGCGGGAGTCGAGACCACGAAGGGGCGCGTGGCGGCGGAAACCGTTGTCGTGACGGATGCCGCGGCGGTGCCCCTCCTTGCTGCCGCAGGCGTTGCGGTGCCGCTGGAGCCGCGGGTGCGGCACGTCTTTACCATGGCACCGGGGCCGCCGGTCCTCGATGTCACGGTCGAGAGCAGCCTGCTCGGCGGCCTCGCGAGCCGCAGCCGCCGCGGCGGAATGCTCCTGGCCGTCGACGCTGCACCCGGCCGCGCCGCCTGGAGCGCGGCGAGCGAGGCCGCGACGCGCCTGACGACGCTGTTGCCGGCGTCCAGCCGGCTGTCGCTGGCCGCGGGGGCGAGCGCGACCACCCTCGCGACCCCCGACGGGGCGCCGATCCTAGGGCCGCTCGGGCCGGAGGGCCTGTGGGCCTGCCTTGGCTGGGACGACGGCGAGGTAGCGGCGGCGCCGTCAATCGGCACGGCGCTCGCGGCGGCGATCGGCCAGGGCGGCCTCGACGCGGCGTTGCAACCCTTCGCGGCGGAGCGCTTCGTCACCGGGGCGCTGCTCGACGAGCGGCCGGTGCGGGAGCCGGCATGAGTCGCGGCCCGCTCCGCCGCCTGCTGCCGCCGGGCGCGGAATTCAAGATCGGCCGCCGGCCGCCGCGCCTTCTGCCGGCGCTCGACCTTTTGCTGCGGCGCCTCGGCGTGATCGCGCGGCGGCCCGAGATCCGCGACGCCGGGCCGCTCCTCCGGACCGAGCAGGTCGAGCGCGTAGTCGACGTGCTGGTGGTCGGCGGCGGCGCGGCCGGCATCGCCGCGGCGGAGGCGGCTGCGGCGGCTGGACGCCCTGTGCTCCTGGCCGAGCGGGCGGCTCGGCTCGGCGGCGTCGCCGACGGCTATGACGGCTTCGTCGACGGGATGCCGGTGACGGCGTGGCTCGACGGTCGCATCGCGGGGCTTCGTGGCCGCGACGGCGTGACCATCCTCACCGGCGCGGCCGTCACGGTCCTCGGCGCCGACGGTGCCGCCTTCATCCTCGACAGCAGCCGCCTCTGGCGCGTGGCGGCGAAGGCGGTGGTGCTCGCCACCGGCGCAGCCGAGAAGCCGCTGGTTTTCCCTGGCAACGACCGCGCCGGCGTTATGCTCGCCGCCGCCGCGCGCCTCGGTTTGCGCTGTCGCGGCGTCCGGCCCGGCCGCCGCGTCGTGATCGCGACCACTGGCGACGAAGGCTATCGCGCCGCGCTCGATCTTGCCGCGGCCGGCGTCGCGGTCGAGCGCATCGTCGACCTCCGGCTCGATCCGGAGAGCGCGACCGCCTATGTCGTCCGCTCCCACGGCATCCGCATGGCGTTCGGCAGCGCACCGGTGGCGGTGCTGGGCAGCGGCCGGCTGTCGGCGGTCGTGGTCGCCAACCGCTTCACCGTGGATGGCGTGGCGCTGCGCCACACCATCCCTTGCGACGCCCTCCTGGTCTCGGGTGGCTTCAGCCCCGAGCTGCGCCTGGCGGCGCAGGCCGGGGCCGCGCTCGCCTTCGATGCCGGCCTCGGCGCGTTCACGGTCATCGAGCGGCCGGACTGGCTGTTCGTTGGCGGCGCCGCCGGCGGCCGCGGCAATCTCTCGGCCGCGCTCGACGACGGCTGGCATGCCGGCGCGGCCGCCGCCTCGAGCCTCGGCGCCGCACCGCCGCCGGCGCCGGTCCACACCATCTCCGTCGTCGCCGATCCCGCAGCCGAAGCCGTGCCGCTCCTGCCCGATCCGGCGACGCCGGCCGAGGAGGCACAGGCGACCGTCGATCTCGCCAACGGCGTGCGAGTGCGCGACGTCGCGGTCGCCCTTCACGAGGGGTTTCGCAGCCCGCGTCAGCTCGCGCGCTACGTCCGGCTCGGCCGCGGCGGAGCCGATGCTGCGACCGCGACGCTCGCGGCGGCGGCAGTGGTGCGTCTCGGCGGTGCGCCCGGCGTGCCGGACGGCTGGGCCGAGACGGCGCTCGTACCGATTCCGCTCGCCGCGCTGGCGAGGGCTGGAAGCGGCATACCGCCGGCGCCGGCGCGGGCATTTCCGCGGCCGGGTGAAGAGGTGGAGACGGCGATCCGCCGCGAAGTCGCCGCGACGCGGGCGACCGCCGGGCTTTTCGACCTCTCGACCTGTGGCCGCATCGCCGTCGGCGGACCCGACGCCCAGGCCTTTCTCGACCGGGTGCTCGCGACCGACCTCGGGGTGCTTACCGCGGGGAGCGCGGCGCCGGCGGTGGCGCTCGATCCTTTCGGCTTCGTCCATTTCGCGGGCGACCTTGCGGCCTTCTCACCAATGCGTTTTGTGCTGAACACGGCACCCGAGATGCGGCTTCGGTGCCAGCGATGGTTCACGCGCTGGGCCGCGGAATGGCATGATCTCGACGTTTCGATCGCGGACGAGACCTCGCTTTGGAGCGCTGCATGGATAGGCGGCGCGGCGGCGCCGTCTCTGCTCCGCGACATTGCCGACGACGCCGGCTCGCGCCCGGCGAGCGGGCTGTTGTGGCGAGGCCATGTCGGCGGTGCCGTGGCCTGGGCGGTGCCGCACGCGGCGACGGGCGAGCCCGCGGTCGAGATCGTCATCGCCACCGCGGGGATGTCGGCGCTGTGGCGGCGCCTGGCCGGGCGGGTCGCCGATGCCGGCGGCGCGATCGTCGGCACCGGTGCCTGGGAGCGGCTCCATCTCGAGGCCGGCGTGCCGGATCCGGTGCGGGACGGCGGCGGCGTCACCACCGCGGCCGATCTCGGTCTCGGCACCCTGGTCGCAGCGGACAAGGGCGACTTCGTCGGACGTGACGCGCTCGCCCGTCCTGCGCTCGCCGCGGCGGGGCGGCCGCGCCTGGTCGGGCTGCTGCTGGATGGGTCGGACGCGCCGTCGCCCGGCACCCTCCTTCTCGCCGAACCGGCGGGGGAGGTTGTCGGCCGCGTCACCCGCAGCGGCCACAGCCCCACCGCGCGGCGCCCGATTGCGCTGGGCCTCGTCGCCGACGGGCCGAACCGCGCCGGGGACCGGGTCGCCTTCCGTCGCGCCGGCGAATGGCGCTGGGCCGCAATCGTGATGCCGCAGCGTCTGGGCCTGTCAGGCTCGCGACGGGCCGTTACGTGATCGGGACTGCCGGTGTGTCCAATGGGCTGGAACCCACCGATGCATCTTGTTGACAGGCACAACAGGGGCTCCTCTGATGGCGCGCCCCAATATCGTGCGCGCGGCGGCAGGAGTTGAGGTTCAATCGATGTTGAAGGTCGAAGGGCTGGAGAAGGCTTACGCGACCGCCGAGGGCACGGTGCGGGCGGTCGACGGCGTCTCGTTCGAGGTGCCGGACGGAGGCTTCTTCACGCTGCTGGGCCCTTCGGGCTGCGGCAAGACCACGACGCTGCGCTCGGTCGCGGGACTGGAGCGGCCGACTGGCGGCCGCATCAGCATCGGTGAGGTGGTGGTGTCCGATCCCGCACGCGGCATCCATGTCCCTGCATTTCGCCGCGACATCGGCATGGTGTTCCAGTCCTATGCGATCTGGCCGCACATGGACGTGTTCGGCAACGTCGCCTATCCGATGCGGGTGCTGAAGCCGCGGCCGTCCAAGGCCGAGATCGCCACACGTGTCCACGACGCGCTGCGGCTGGTCGGCCTGGAGAGCATGGCGAGCCGCTCGGCAACCAAGCTCTCCGGTGGGCAGCAACAGCGCGTCGCCTTCGCCCGTGCGGTGGTGCGTCACCCCAAGCTCCTCCTCCTCGACGAGCCCCTGTCGAACCTCGACGCCAAGCTGCGCGAGGAGATGCGGAACGAATTGCAGGAGCTGGTCGCCCGCGTCGCCATCACCACGCTCTACGTGACGCACGACCAGTCCGAGGCGCTGGCGATGTCGGACAACGTCGCGGTGATGGAGGCAGGACGGATCGTGCAATGCGGGCCGCCGCGCGAGGTCTACGGCGCGCCGTCGAGCGAGTTTGTCGCCGGCTTTCTCGGCGCTGCGAACTTCCTCAAGGGCCGCATCGTGGCCTGCGCCGCCGGCCGCGCCGAGGTCGAGGTCGAGGGCGGCACCGGCCGTTTCGCCGTGGCCGTGCCGGACGGGCTGGCCTCGGGCGATCTCGTGGACGTGGTGTTTCGTCCCGAAGACGCGACCATCGCCTTCGCCCCACCGGCCGGGATGAACGGCAACGTTGTGACCGGCGTGATCGAGCGCCTGAGCTTTCAAGGCGGCTCGACCGAGTGCCACCTCAAGGTCGGCGAGGCGCGTGTGCGCTCGATCCTGCACCCCTCGATCGACGCCGTGAGCGGCCGTGCCGCCTGGATCAGCCTCGACGCGGCGCGCTGCGTCGTCTTTCCTCACGCCGGCGCCGCGCCGGAGACACACTGAAAGAGTGGAGACGCCCATGCTCGACAAGGCTACTTCCCAGCCGAGCCCCGACGGCATCGCCTATGGCCGCGCGCCGCAGCACCACAACCCGGTATGGACCGAGGTCGGCCCCGGCACGCCGTGCGGCGAGTTCATGCGCCGCTACTGGCACCCGGTCGCGGTCGCCGAGAAGGTGACGACGACCCCGCAGAACGTCCGCATCCTCGGCGAGGACCTGATCGTCTTCCGCGACGGCAAGGGCCGGCCGGGCCTGCTCTATCCGCGCTGCATGCATCGCGGCACGACGCTCTACTACGGCAAGGTCGAAGAGCAGGGCATCCGGTGCTGCTATCACGGCTGGCTGTTCGACGTCGAAGGCCATTGCCTCGACCAGCCCTGCGAGCCGAACCAGGGCGAAGGCCATCGCGAGAAAGTGCGCCAGCCCTGGTATCCGGTCGAGGAGCTGTACGGCCTGATCTGGGCCTATATGGGTCCTCCGGAGAAGAAGCCGGTGCTGACCCGCTGGGACAATCTCGAGACCGTCGGCCCAGACGAGAAATACTACGCGACCGGCGCCAGCATCGGCGCCGGCGGCGACGACCTCGTCGAGATCGTACCGTGCAACTGGCTGCAGGACTGGGAGAACATCATGGATCCGTTCCATGTCCCGATCCTGCACACGACCTTCTCCGGCGTGCAGTTCGTGCCCGAGATGGGGGTGATGCCGGAGGTGACGTTCCACTACGCCGATCACGGCATGAAATACGTCGCCTACCGCAAGCTCGACGACGGCCGCGAGATGGACCGTGTCACCCAGGCGCTGTTTCCCCACGTCCGCATTGTGCCGGCGATCGACCTCTCGCCCGGTGCGCCACGCTCGGTCGGCTGGGTGGTGCCGGTCGACGACACCAATTTCCGCCTGTTCCACGCCATGGTGGTGCCGAAGGACTACAGCGGGCGGATGCCCCGTCTCGCCGGCGGCAAGCGCTGGTCCGAGCGCACCGAGCAGGAGCATCGCGACTTCCCCGGCGACTGGGAGGCTCAGGTCGGGCAGGGTCCGATCAGCTTCCATTCCGAGGAGAACCTCGGGACCAGCGACATCGGCATCGTCCGCTTGCGCCGCTTCCTCCAGGAGCAGATCAAGGTGGTGCAGGACGGCGGCGACCCGGCCGGCGTCGAGTTCGATCCCGCCAAGGCCGTGGTCAAGGTCCAGGCCGGCAATTTCTATCGCGCTTGAGGAGCTCAGCCTTGGCTACGGATACCGACATCGTCACCCGGGTCGGCCCGGGCACTCCGATGGGCAATCTCATGCGGGAATACTGGATTCCTGCCGCGCTCTCCTCCGAGCTCGTGGCCGACGGGCCGCCGATGCGGCTGATGCTGCTCGGCGAGAAGCTGATCGCCTTTCGCGACAGCTTTGGCCGGGTCGGCATCCTCGACCACACCTGCCCGCACCGCTGCGCGTCGCTCTTCTTTGGGCGCAACGAGGAGGGGGGCGTCCGCTGTGCCTATCACGGCTGGAAGTTCGACGTGGAGGGCAACTGCCTCGACATGCCGAACGTGCCGCCCCACCAAGCCTTCACCGAGAAGGTGAAGGCCCCGGCCTACCCCACCGCCGAGCGGGCCGGCCTGGTCTGGGCCTATATGGGCAAGCGCAAGGAGCCGCCGCCGCTGCCGGCGTTCGAGGCGGTGATGCTCGACCCGGCGGAGCAGATGCTGTTCGCCGTGCAGCGCGAGTGCAACTACCTCCAGGCGCTTGAGGGCGACATCGACACCTCGCATTTCGGCTTTCTGCATGCCGGCAAGGTGACGCCGGAAGAGGCCGATCCGACCAACCAGGGCCGCTACGCGCTCATCAACCGTGCGCCCGAATACCACGTCGCCGACACCGAGTGGGGCACTATGTACGCCGCCCACCGGCCGGCCGAGCCGGGGCAGACCTACTGGCGCTTCGCCCACTTCCTGTTTCCGTTCTGGACGCTGCCGCCGGACGGCAATTTCGCCGACCACGTCGTCGCCCGCGCCTGGGTGCCGATGGACGACACCCACACGATGTTCTTCCACACCTCCTGGAAGAAGAACACGTCGGGCCTCCGCAAGTATAAGGACGGCAACCCGATCATCGGCTTCGCCATGGGCAACAAGCTCCGCCCCAACGACACGAGTTGGTTCGGCCGCTGGCGGCTCGAGGCCAGCGCCGACAACGACTACCTGATGGACCGCGACGTGCAGCGTACCGGCAGCTATACCGGCATCACCGGCATCCACCTCCAGGACCAGGCGATCACCGAAAGCATGGGCGGCATCGCCGACCACGCCAAGGAGCACCTGGCGCTGAGCGACCTCATGATTGCGCGGACGCGGCGTCGGCTGGCGCAGGCCGTGCGCGAGCACGCGCAGGGCGGCGCGGCGCCGGGGGTCGACCAGCCGGAGCTGTTCGCCGGCGCGCGCTCGGGCGACTTCATCAGCGCGGACACCGTCGGCTGGCTAAAGGCGTATGGCGATGAGATGCGCGCGTCGTCGAACCCGACGGGCGTTCTCCGCATCGCGGCCGAGTAGCGGGCGGTGAGCGGGACTGCGCCGTCGTCTGGCCTGATCGACGTCCATCACCACATCCTGCCGCCGCCTTATGTGGCGGCGGTGGGCGAGGCCGCGATCGGAGCGCTGCTGGTGTCTGGACGCGCACCGGCGTGGACGCCGCGGCACTCGGTCGAGGCGATGGACCGCAATGGCATCGCGACGGCCATCACCTCAATGTCGGCGCCGCCACTCGCGGGTGCCGACGCTGCCGCCGTGCGCCGGCTGGCCCGCCAGTGCAACGAGTTCGCTGCCGAGATGGTGGCGGCTCATCCCGGCCGGTTCGGCGTGTTCGCAACGCTGCCGTTGCCCGACATCGACGGCAGCCTCGCGGAAATCGGCTATGCGCTCGACCGGCTGGGTGCCGATGGCATCGGCCTCCTCACCAACTATGGCGGACTCTACCCGGGCGATGCCGCCCTCGCGCCGGTGTTCGACGAGCTGAACCGCCGCAGCGCAGTGGTCTATTTCCACCCAACCACCTCCGGCGCGCCCTGCAACTGCGTCGCCGGGGTGCCGGCGGCGACGCTGGATTTTCCCTTCGACACCACGCTCGCGATCACGAGCCTGCTGTTCGGCGGCACCTTCTCGCGCTGCCAGAATATCCGCTTCGTGTTCTCGCACGCTGGCGGCACTCTGCCGTTCCTCGCCGAGCGCGTCCGCCGCCTGGAGCGACGGCCGGAGTTCCGTGAAAAGGTGCCGAATGGCGTGATGGCCGAGCTGCAACGGCTGAATTTCGACACCGCGCTCTCCGCCAATCGCTTCGCCTTCTCAGCGCTGCTGGAGCTGGTGGCCTGCGAGCGGGTGCTGTTCGGCAGCGACTATCCCTTCGCGCCGGAGGACACGATGACCGCTTCGGTTGCCGGCCTGAAGGCCCTCGGCCTCGCCGACGCCGACCTCGGCGCGATCGAACGGCGCAATGCGCTCAGGCTGTTGCCGGGACTGGCATCTCGGATCGGGGCGGCGGCAAGCTGACAGCAGGGACGGCGATGGCGGTGGACCTGAGGGCAGGGGACGAGGCCGAAGCTGCGGCCACGCTGGCGAGCGTGGCGGAGCGCCTCGACCCGCGCCATACCGCGGTCCTCGTCATCGACATGCAGAACGATTTCTGCGCGCCTGGCGGCTTCGTCGAGACAGGCGCCGGCCTGGACGCCACGCCGTGCCGCGCGGTGGTGCCGCCGATCGAGGCGCTGCTCGATCGAGCACGTGCCGCCAAGGTCCCCGTGATCTGGGTTTGCGCCGACTACGACTTCGACAAGGTGCCGCCGGCGATGCGCGCCAAGGCGCTGGAGCGAGGCTCGACCCAGATGTTCGCCTGCGGCGGTACCTGGGGCGCCGAGTTCTACGGCGTCGCCCCGGCTGCCGGAGAGCGGGTGTTCGACAAGACCTCCTACAGCGCCTTCATGGGTACGCGGCTCGATCGCCATCTCCGCGGCCTCAGCATCCGCACGCTGGTGTTCTGCGGCGTCCAGACCAATGTCTGCGTCGATACCAGCGTGCGCGACGCGGCCTCGCTCGGCTTCTATGTCGCGGTCGCCGCCGACTGTGTCGCCTCGCACACGCCGGCGCTGCACGAGGCCACGCTGAAAACGTTGGGCTTCCTGTTCGGCGACGTGCTGCCGAAGGCCGAGATCGTGCGGCACTGGGAGGCGGCGCGGTGAGCGCCGTGCGAGGCGGCACCGGCTCGCCCTTCCTCGATGGGCCGCGCAACCGCGACGAGCTCGACGCCGACTATTCGCCGACACGTTTCGTCGACGACGTGGGCGCGGCGATCGCAGGCTGGGGCACGCGCACGGCTGAGGCCCGGAATGCCCATGCCGGCCGGTTCGAGACGCTGCATTACGGCGACCACCCGCGCATGGCGATCGACCTCTACCGGGTCGCGGACGGAACCGCGCCGAGGCCGCTTGTGGTGTTCATCCACGGTGGCTTCTGGAAAGCGGTGTCGGCGGCCGAATCCGGCTTCGTCGTCGGCGGCTGGACACGGCGCGGCGTCGATGTTGCCGTGCTCGACTATGTGCTCGCGCCCGAGGCGACGTTGCCCGAGATCGTCGCCCAGGTCCGTGCCGGCCTCGCCTTCATTGCCGGTCGCGCGCCGGCCCTCAGCATCGATCCGGGCCGCATCGTCCTCGTCGGCCATTCGGTCGGCGCCCAGCTCGCCGCGATGAGCCAGTGCGGCGTGCCGGAGGGTGCCGCCCTGCCGGCGCGCGGGCTGGTCCTGGTGTCAGGGGTCTTTGCGCTGGAGCCGGTTCGGCACTCTTATGTCAATGACACTGTGCGGATGACCGCCGACGATGCCGGGGCCTTCAGCCCGGTGCGGTTTTGCCCGGCGCGACCTCTGCCGCTCGTGGTCGCGGTCGGCGAACGCGAGCCGATCGCCTTCCACGAACAGAGCCGCCTGTTCGCCTGGACCTGGCGCGAGGCCGGCTGCCCGGTCGACTTCCTGCTGATGCCGGGCCGCCAGCATTTCGACATGCTTGATCTGGTCGCCGACCCTTTCTCGCCGCTTGGCCAAGGCATAGCCCGCCTGCTCGGCGCCTGAAGCTGCGCTGAAAGTCGCCGAGCCGCGACGGAGCGCTTCGAGCGGATCCGCTGCGTCTGCGGGCTTGCTATAGTAAGGCCGCAAGCCCTTTCCGGCAGGAGGCATCATCATGGATCGTACGGCAGCCCGGCAGCGGCGGATGGCACCGCTCGACACTCCTACCGATCTCTCGTCCGAGAGCGCGACCGACGTCGGCGCGGCGCTGGAAAAGCTTCTGGCCGACATGTTCGCCTTGTACCTCAAGACGAAGAACTTTCACTGGCACATGTCGGGCCGGCATTTCCGCGACTACCATCTGATGCTCGACGAGCAGGGCACCCAGATTTTTGCGACGACCGATGCCATCGCCGAGCGTGGCC
>DASZVN010000213.1:0-22669 GCA_035547055.1 Hyphomicrobiales bacterium | reverse complement strand
CGCCCGCGCGGCGCTCGCCGCGCGTCCGATCGAGGTGCTGGTGGCCGACCGTGCGCTCGGGCCCGACATCGTCCGCCTTGCCGCGGCGGTGCACGGCGTCGGCCGGCGCACCATCGCGCTCGTCACCCCGGCCGAGCGGCGCGACCTCGACGCGCTCCATGCCGAGGGCTTCGACCAGTTCCTGGTGAAGCCGGTCCGGGCCGCGACGCTGCTCGGGCTGCTCCGCCCGCTCGCCGCCGCCGCGCGAGGCGAGGGCGCGCCGGCACGCGGCGGCGCCCGTCGCGCCCTCGTCGCCGAGGACGATCCGGTGAACGCGCTCCTTGCCGAGGCTCGGCTCGCCCGGCTCGGCTTCGCCGTCGTCCGTGTCACCGACGGCCTCGCCGCGGTCGCCGCCTTCCGCGCCGCCGAGGACGAGGGCCGGCCGTTCGCGCTGGTCCTGCTCGATCTCGGCCTGCCCGGCATCGACGGCGCCACCGCGGCGCGCCGCATCCGCGCGCTGGAGGCCGAGGGCAAGTCGGCGCGAATCGTCGGCGTCAGCGCCGCCGACGAGCGCACCCGCGCCCGCGCCGCCGGGATGGATGGCTTCCTGCAGAAGCCGCTTGACGGCGAGGCCCTCGCCGCCCTCCTGGCGCCGCCGCCCCGCGCCGCGGCGGAGTAAGCGGCGGCCCCTGGGCCGCATTGTCACACGGGTGTCGAGCCGTTATGTCTTTTGGCCGCGCGGCGTCGTGCCGGCGGGCGGCGCCGCGGATGCGCCGGCCATGCGCGCATCCCGAGGGGGCCGCCCGACATCCGACGAGTGCGATGAACCCGCTTTCGCTCGTTCACCGCGTCCGCGCCGGCACCCGGCCGGTGCCGGGCATGACGTCCGCCCCGGCGGCACTGGCGGAGGGCGACCGCGCCACCGCGGCGCTGCCCGATCCGCTCGGCCGGCTCGGCAGCCTCGACATCGCGATCGCGCGCACGCCCGGCGAGATCCGCGCGCTGCAGCGCCTGCGCTACCGCGTGTTCTACGACGAGATGTCGGCGGTGCCGGACGCCCGCGCCCGTCTCGCCCGTCGCGACGTGGACGCATTCGACCCGATCTGCGACCACCTCGTCGTCCGCGACAACGACCTCGTCGAGGGCCGCCCCGGCCGCCGCCGTGCCGCGGTGGTCGGCACCTATCGCCTGCTCCGGCAGGAGGTTGCGGCGCGCCACGGCGGCTTCTACACCGCGCGCGAATATGACATCGCGCCGCTCCTCGCGCGCCACCCCGAGCGCCGCTTCCTCGAGCTCGGCCGCTCCTGCGTCCGCGACGGCTATCGCGACAAGCGCACGGTCGAGCTGCTCTGGCATGGCCTCTGGGTCTATGTCCTCGCCCACGACCGCACGGCGATGATCGGCTGCGTCAGCTTCGAGGGCACCGACCCCGCCAGGCTGGCGCTGCCGCTGTCCTATCTCCACCATTTCCACCGCTCGCCGGAGGAATGGCGGGCGCGGGCGCTGCCCGACCGCTATGTCGAGATGAACCGACTGCCCAGGGAAGCGATCGACATGAAGGCGGCGCTGCGGGCGCTGCCGCCGTTGGTCAAGGGCTATCTGCGGCTCGGCGCCACGGTCTGCGACGGTGCGGTGATCGACCGCCAGTTCGGCACCACCGACATCATGATGGTGCTGCTGCGCGAATCGATAAACCCGCGCTACGTTGCCTATTACGGTGCCGACGCCAGCCGTCACGCCGCCTGACCACGGAGCGCTTCGGCACTCCCGTCTGCCTGAATTCGGGGCCGCCATGGAACGGCCACGGGATTTGTTGTAGAAGGCCGCGCCCCTTGCACGACTCGAAGGATGGGATGGTGCCGCGCCTCTCCGCTGTCCGGCCGCTTTTCTCCGCCCGCGCGCTGGCGCGGCTCGCGGCCGTCGCCGTGGTCGCTGCCGGCCTCGGCGGCTGCACCACCGTCTCGGGCTGGTTCGGCGGCAACAAGACCGTCGTCCAGAACGACGAGCCGGCCGACCAGCTCTACAACGAGGCGCTCTACCACCTGCAGCAGAAGGAATACAGGGACGCGATCGACAAGTTCAACGAGGTCGACAACCAGCATCCCTATACAGAGCAGGCCGCCAAGGCGGTCCTGATGATCACCTATATCCACTATTCGCGGGGCGACTACAGCGACGCCATCGAGTCCGGCAAGCGCTACCTGACGATCCACCCGGCGAGTCCGGATGCCGCCTATGTCGAGTTCATGGTGGCGATGTCCTACTACAACCAGATCCCGGACGTGACGCGCGACCAGGCCGACACCCAAAAGGCGCTGGCCGCGCTGCAGGACGTCGTCAACAAATACCCCAACACCGACTACGCCGACGCCGCCAACCGCCGCATCCAGGTGGCGCGCGACCAGCTCGCCGGCCACGAGCTCGCGGTCGGCCGCTACTATCTCGAGAAGCGCGACTATATCGGCGCGATCAACCGCTTCCGCACCGTCATCACCCAGTACCAGACCACCCGCGAGGTGGAGGAGGCGCTGGCCCGGGTCGCGGAGGCCTACATGGCCATGGGCATCGTCGAGGAGGCCCAGACCGCGGCGGCGATCCTCGGCCACAACTACCCGTCCAGCCAGTGGTACAAGGACACCTACGCCCTCGTCACCAGCCACGGTCTCAAGCCCGAGGAACACCCGGAGTCGTGGATGAGCAAGGCGTTCAAGGCCGTCGGCATGGGATGAGGCCGCCATGCTGGCGACGCTCGCCATTCGCGACATCGTCCTGGTCGATCGCCTCGAAATTCAGGCCGCGCCCGGCCTCACCGTCCTGACCGGCGAAACCGGCGCCGGCAAGTCCATCCTGCTCGACGCGCTCGCGCTCGCGCTCGGGAGCCGCGGCGATGCTGCGCTGGTCCGGGCCGGCGCCGCCCAGGGCCAGGTCACCGCGGCGTTCGAAGTGCCGCCGGACCATCCGGCCTGGCAGATCCTCGCCGACAGCGGCATCGCCGCGGATGAGGACGGCGGCGACGGCGCGCTGATCCTCCGCCGCATCCAGCTCGCCGACGGCCGCACCCGCGCCTTCGTCAACGACCAGCCGGTCGGGGCCCAGGTGCTGCGCGCGCTGGGCCGCGCTTTGGTCGAGATCCACGGCCAGCACGACGAGCGGGCGCTGGTCGATCCGGCGGTCCACCGGGCGCTGCTCGATGCCTTCGGCGGTCTCGACGTCGCCCAGGTGTCGGTACGCTGGCAGGCGTGGCGCGGCGCCGCCGAGCGCCTCGACGCGGAGCGTGCGGCCGCGGCCCGGGCGCGCGCCGACATCGATTTCCTGCGCCACGCCGCGGACGAGCTCGCGCTGCTCGCGCCGGAACTCGGCGAGGAGGAGCGGCTCGCCGAGCGGCGGCAGGCGATGATCAATGCCGAGAAGGTCGCGGGCGACCTCGGCGAGGCCCACGCGGCGATCGCCGGCTCGTCCTCGCCGGTGCCGGGGCTCGCGGCCGCGATCCGCCGGCTCGAGCGCCGCGCCGCCCAGGTGCCCGAGCTGGTGGCGCCGGCGGTCGCCGCGCTCGACGCGGCGCTGAACGCGCTCGCCGAGGGCCGCGACCATCTGGAACGCGCGCTCCGCACCGCCGCGTTCGATCCGCGCGAGCTGGAGCGGGCCGAGGAGCGCCTGTTCGCGTTGCGCGCCGCCGGCCGCAAGTTCAACGTCGCGGTCGACGCCCTGCCGGCCCTGGCCGAGCGCTTCGCCGCCGATCTCGCTGCGATCGACGCCGGCGAGGGGCGCCTCGCCGCGCTGGCCGCCGAGGCCGAGGCGGCCGAGGCCGCCTATCGCGCGGCGGCGGCGCGCCTGTCGGCGGCGCGGGTGAAGGCGGCACGGGCGCTGGAGCGGGCGATCGCCGCCGAGCTGCCCGACCTCAAGCTCGAACGCGCGCGCTTCCTGGTGCCGGTCGAGAGCGATCCCGCGGCGCCCGGCCCGGACGGCATCGACCGCGTCCGCTTCGAGGTCCAGACCAATCCCGGCACCCGTCCGGGCCCGCTGATGAAGATCGCCTCGGGCGGCGAGCTCGCGCGCTTCCTCCTGGCGCTGAAGGTGGCGCTGGCCGACCGCGGCTCGGCCCCGACCCTGGTCTTCGACGAGGTCGACACCGGGGTCGGCGGCGCGGTCGCGGACGCCATCGGCGCCCGCCTCGCACGGCTCGGCGCGAAGGTGCAGGTGCTCGCGGTGACCCATGCGCCGCAGGTCGCGGCCCGTGCCGCCAATCACCTCCTCATCGTCAAGGAAGGCATCGGCGGCGAGGAGCGCGTCGCGACCCGGGTCAGCCCGCTCGGCAAGGCGGCCCGGCGCGAGGAGATCGCCCGCATGCTGGCGGGCGCCGAGATCACCGCCGAAGCCCGCGCCGCCGCCCGCCGCCTGCTCCAGGGCGCGGCGTAGCGCCCGGCGCTCCCTTACCTCTCTCGCTCGCGGAAGAGGTCGAGTCGCCGCGTGAGCGGCGACCGGGTGAGGGGATGTTCGGGAACGAGGACCTCCTGAAAGGCCCTCACGCCGATCCTCCCCGCAAGCGGGAGCGGCGGCCCAGGCCTATTTCGACATCACCAGGTTCACGTCGCCCTCGCGGTGGAGCAGGGCCATCGTCACGTCGGCGCCGTGACGGCGCATCTGCAGCGTGATCTGGGCGCCCCCGAGCCGGATGCCGCGCAGCGTCACCTCGTCGAGGAAGTCCGGCAGCTCGGGCTGGATGAAGCGGATCTCGTTGGCCGCGTGGTCGATGTCGAGCCCGGCCGAAGCGGCGAGGAAGGCGAACGGCGTCGCCGCCGCCCAGGCCTGCGGCGAGCAGGCCACCGGATAGGCGGTCGGCCCGCGCCGGCGGTGGCGCAGGAAGCCGCAGAACAGCTCGGGCAGGCGGCGCGATTCCTGGTAGGTCGCGGCCTCGAACATCGCCTCGAACACCGCCGTCGCCTTGTCCTTGAAGCCGTAGCGGGCGAAGCCCAGCGCGATCAAGGCGTTGTCGTGCGGCCAGACCGAGCCGTTGTGGTAGGACATCGGGTTGAAGCGCGCCTCGTCGCTCGCGAGCGTGCGGATGCCCCAGCCGCTGAAGGCTTCCTGGCCCATCAGCGCCTCGGCCACGCGGCGCGCGCGCGCCGGCGCGGCGATGCCGGCGAAGAGGGCGTGGCCGGCGTTGCTGGTGCGCACCCGGCACGGCCGCTTGGCGCCGTCGAGCGCGAGCGCGTAGATGCCGAGATCCTCGCACCAGAACGCGTCCTCGAAGCGGCGCCGCAGCACCTCGGCCTCGGCGCGCAGCACGTCGGCGCGGCGGTGGTGGCCCAGCACCTCGGCGAGGTGGGCGGCGTGGCGCTTGGCGGCGAAGACATAGGCCTGGACCTCGACCAGCGCGATCGGCCCGCGCGCGTCCGAGCCGTCGGCATGGAAGATCGAATCGTGGCTGTCCTTCCAGCCCTGGTTCACGAGGCCGTTGGCGTTCTCGCGGAAATACTCGACGAAGCCGTCGCCGTCGCGGTCGCCGAATTCGTCGCACCAGCGCAGCGCCGCCTCGACGTGGGGCCACAGCGCCGCGATCGCCGCCTTGTCGCCGGTGCGCTGCAAGTACATGCCCGCCAGCATGACGAAGAGCGGCGTCGCGTCGATCGTGCCGTAGTAGCGGCGGAACGGCACCTCGCCGAGCGCGGCCATCTCGCCGAGCCGGCGCTCGTGCAGGATCTTGCCGGGCTCGGCGTCGGCGGCCTCGTCGCGCTCGGTCGCCTGGGTCGCGGCGAGGAAGTCGAGCACGCCGCGGGCGATCGTCGGGTCGACCCACAAGAGCAGCATCGCGGTGATCAGCCCGTCGCGGCCGAACACGGTGCTGAACCACGGGATGCCGGCATAGGGGTAGAGCCCGTAGGGCGTGCGCGTCATCAGCGTGTAGAGGTCGGTGGTGGCGCGGACGCAGACCTCGTTGAAGAGATCGTTCGAGCTCGCGACGGTGGCGATGCCGGCGGTCTTGGCGCGCATGTCGCGCCGCTTCTCGCGGTAGGCGGTGAGAAAGTTCGGGCGCGAGGTGCGCTGGCCGTCGGAGAAGTCGGCCGTGACGAAGATCGCGCCGCGGCCGCCCGGCTCGAGCGCGACCACGAACTCGGCCTCGCCCAGGGCGAGCCGGGCCGGCGCCGGCGAGAAGGTCAGGCGGGTCGTGCGGGTGGTGCCGTCGAGGCCGCCATAGACGAACTCGACCGCGTCGGGGCCGACCACGCGCTGGCTGCGGCGTCCGCGCCGCGCCCGCGGCGTGCCGCGCACCTCGAACAGGTCGCGGAAGTCGGCATCGAAGCGGATGCCGAGATGGAAGCTCCGGGCGCGGGTGTCGAAATTGTGGAAGGCGATGCGCTCGAAGCAGGCGTCGTTCCATATGAACTTGGTGCGGTCGAGCGCGATCACGTTGCTCGGCAGGCCGAAGCGGTTCTCCGGGTCGACCTCGCCATTGGTGAGGTCGACCACCAGGGCGGCGTTGTCGTCCTGGAGGACCGAGCTCAGGAGCTGCGGCCGCTTGCCCTGGATCAGGAGCTCGAAACGCGATAGGTAGCGGGTGTCGCGGAAGAACAGCCCTTCCGGCGTGCCGGGCACGATGCCGGCGTCGCCGTGACTGTCGAGCACGGCGAACGCGTCGCCGTGCTTGAGCGTCCGCACCGCCCGCTCGACCAGCGACAGCGGCTCGGCGCTCGCCGGCTCCGGCCGGTCGGGGCCGCTCTGCGGCGGAAGAGGCATTGGTTTCGTGGCGTCCATCCTGCGCTTGTCCGCCCGCTCTGTCGATTCGGCGAGTCGCGGTCTCGCCCGCCCAAGTCGAGGCCCATTCGGGTGAGAGCATGGCCTTAACATGGCAGGCCGGCGGGCGCTCCGGTCCGGGCGGCGGCGGACCGGATTTGACGGGCGGGAGCAGATCGGCGCCGACTGCCGGCCACGCACGCGCGCAAATCCCGGGCGCAGAAAGGGGGCGAGGATGGCAACGAGGCTCCGAATCGTGATGGCGGCAATGGTCGCGGCGGCGGCGAGCACCGCCGCCGCGGCGCAGACGACCCCGTCGCAGACGCCGACCGCGCCGGCCGCGCCGCCGGCCAAGCCTGCGCCCGCACCGGCGAAGCCTGCCGCGAAGCCTGCGCCCAATCCCGCCGAGGGCATTCCGGCGGCGGTGGTCGACGACCGCACGGTCGAGACCATCATCGGCCGCCAGATATCGAGCCCGACCGGCGAGGACATGGGCCCGATCGTGAACATGTTCGTCAGCGGCCAGGGCCAGGTCCGCGCCGCGCTGATCGATTTCGGCGGCTTCCTCGGGGTCGGCAGCCGCCAGGTCGCGGTCGACTGGCGCGCCCTGCACTTCGCCGCCGACGGCAAGGACGACAAGATCACCTGCACCCTGACCAAGAACCAGATCCGGCTCGCCCCGACCTACAAGGCGGGCCAACCGCTGGTGGTGCTGGGCGCCCCGCCGCCGCCGGCCCCCGAGAAGCCGGCGGCAACCGCCCCGGCCGAGAAGCCCGCCGCCGCGGCCGAGACGCCGCCGGCGTCCGCGCCGTCGCCGGCCGGGCCGGCGGCCCCGGCACCGACGAAGCCGCCCACGACGCCATCGCAACCGGAGAAGTAGGCTGGCCGTTCCCGTACGGCGTCCGCGGCACGGGACCGGCCGCCGCGGCCGCGTCGAGCCCGCGGCGGTGCTGCCGCCGAGCCCGCCGCCGCCCGAGCCGGCGGCGGTGCAGCCGGACGGCCCGTCGCGGCGGAGCGTCCACGGGCTCGACGCCGTCACCTTCTTCGTCGCCGATGTCCAGTCCGGGTTCGGCCCGTTCATCGCCGTCTACCTCACTACCCACGCCTGGACCCAGACCAATATCGGGCTGCTCCTCACCGTGACCGGCCTGGTGTCGCTTGCCGGCCAGATCCCCGGCGGGGCGCTGGTGGATGCGGTCGGCTCGGTCCGGGCGCTCGCGGCCGGCGCGGTCGCGGCGATCAGCCTGAGCGCGCTCATCATCGGCCTGTCGCCGGCGCTGCTGTCGGTGTTCGCCGCCCAGATCATCCACGCCGGGGCGAGCTGCCTCCTGGGCCCGGCGATCGCCGCGATCAGCCTCGGCCTGGTCGGCTATGCCCATGCCGGCGAGCGCTTCGGCCGCAATGCCCGCTTCGCCTCGATCGGCAATGCGGTCGCCGCCGCCGGCATGGGGGCGGCGGGCTACCTCGTGTCGAATCAGGCCCTGTTCTTCCTGACCGCGCTGCTCGGCCTGCCGGCACTGCTGTCGCTCGCCTATATCCGTGGCCGCGAGATCGACCCGGTCCGGGCCCATGGCGGCGGCGCGGCCCACCAGCCGTTCCGCTTGGCGGCGGCGCTCCGCCTGCTGCGGAGCCGCGCGCTCCTGGTGCTGGCGGCGGGACTGGCGCTGTTCCACCTCGCCAACGCGGCGATGCTGCCGCTGATGGCGAGCACGCTGACGATGCGCTCGGAGCGGTGGGCCACGCTCCTCGTCGCCGCCTGCATCGTGGTGCCGCAGATCGTGGTGGCGGCGTTCTCGCCGACGGTCGGGCGCTGGGCCGAGCGGTGGGGGCGGCGGCCGCTCCTCCTCGCCGGGTTCCTCGTGCTGCCGCTGCGCGGCCTCGCCTTCGCGCTGGTGACGAACCCCTATCTCCTGGTCACGACCCAGGTGCTCGACGGCATCGCGGGGGCGGTGCTCGGCGTGCTGGTGCCGCTCATCGTCGCCGACGCCACCCGCGGCAGCGGGCGCTTCAACCTCGCCCAGGGCATCGTCGGCAGCGCGATGGGCGTCGGCGCCTCGATCTCGACCTCGCTCGCCGGCTTCATCGGCGACCGCTACGGCGACGACTGGGCCTTCCTCGGCCTCGCGGCGATCGCGGCGGTCGGGCTCCTGGTGATCCTGAGCCTCCTGCCCGAGACCCGCGCGCAGGCGAGCCCGGCGTTGCCGCGGCGGCCGCTGCACCAGGCGGGATGACAAGGCGGGCGGCCTCGTGCCAAGTGCTCGGCACGTTCATCCGACGAGGACGGAGGCGCTCAGGATGGCAGAGGCAGCCCAGGCCGGCGGCATCGCGATACCGGCCGCAGTCAAGCACATGGTCGATCACGCGCTGGTCGAGCGCCACCCGATGCTGGTGTCCTATGTCGATGTCGACGACCGGCCGGTGCTGACGTTCCGCGGCTCGACCCAGGTCTTCGCCGACGACAAGCTGGCGATCTGGGTCCGCCATGCCGACGGCGCCTTCATCCGCGCCATCGGCCGCAATCCCAACGTCGCCCTGATGTACCGCAACGAGGACACCAAGGCGACCTACCAGTTCCGCGGCCGGGCGGCGGTCAGCGCCGCGGACGCCGACCGCCGCCGCGTCTTCGACAGCGCGCCCGAGGCCGAGCGCAACCATGATCCCGAGCGCCGCGGCGCCGCGCTCGTCATCACGCTCGACAGCCTCCAGGGCTATGCCGGCCTCGGGCCGGGCGGTCCGATCGATCCGGTGAAGATGACGCGGGGATAAGGCGGCGACGCGCGCGCCCGGGCTTTACACCGGCCTCGGTTCCGCGCCCAAATGGCCGCTTCCCGACAGGAGGAAGCCGCGATGCGGATGGTTTTCGTTGCGACTGCCGCCCTCGCGCTGGCGATGGGCAGTGCCGTGGCCCCGGCGCTCGCCGCCGGTCAGCAGCAGTGCCGCGACTCGAACGGCAAGTTCATGAAGTGCCCCCCGCCCGCGCCGACCGCGAGCCGCTGCCGCGACAATTCGAGCGGCAAGTTCGTGAAATGCGGCACCCCCGGCTCCAGCCCGGTGAGCGACACCAAAACGAAGCATTAGGAAACGGGGTGGTGGACGCGACAGGGATTGAACCTGTGACCCCTCCCGTGTGAAGGGAGTGCTCTCCCGCTGAGCTACGCGTCCCCGAGCCATCCTGCTATGGGGCGGCCTGCCGGCTGTCAAGCGAGCGGCACGGGCCGCGCCGCGAGCAGACGCTCGGCGGCGGCCGGCACGTCGGCGAGGCGCGAGACCAGCGCGTCGCCGCCGAGCTCGGCCGCCGGTACCTCGGTATAGCCGTAGTCGACCAGCACCACCGGCACGCCCGCGGCGCGGCCGGCGCCGAGGTCGGCCGCGGAATCGCCGACCATGATCGCCGCCTCGACGTTGCCGCCGGCGCGCTCGATCGTGCCGAGGAGGTGCATCGGGTCGGGCTTGTGGGCGGCAAAGGTGTCGCCGCCGCAGATCGCCCGGAACCGGCGGTCGAGCCCGAGTTGGCCGAGGAGGGCGCGGGCGAGGTCCTCGCGCTTGTTGGTGCAGACCGCCGTGGCGATGCCGGCGTCGTCGAGCGCGTCGAGCATCGTGCCGAGGCCGGGGAAAGGCCGGCTCAGGACCGCAATGTTCTCGATATAGGCAGCGAGGAAGGCCGCGGCGAGCTCGTCGAAGCGGGCCTGGCTGACGGCACGGCCGTGAAAAGCGAGGCCGCGGCGGAGCAGCGTCCCGATGCCGCCGCCGATCAGGGGCCGGGTCTCGTCGACCGAGAGCGGCGCCAGCCCGTCGAGCGCCAGCGTCCGGTCGAGCGCGGCGGTAATGTCCGGCGCGGTATCGACGATGGTGCCGTCGAGGTCGAAGACGACGGTTGCGCCCTTCATGGTCCCTCCGCTGCCGCCGCGCGCTCGCGCGGCACGAAATCGTGCTTCCCGCGTGGTCCGGTCCGAAAACCGCTACGCACTCTTCCGGATCATGCTCTACGCTTCCGCCCTGCCGAATCACGGTGCTCCGTCGCGACAGGAGGTCGCCCCCGTGACCCGTCCGCTTCTCCGTTCGCGCCCGTTGGCGCTCGCGGTCCTTGGCCTCGCCGCCGTCGTGGCGGCGATCCCGCCGGCGCTGGCCGCGGGCGACGAATACGCCTTCGCCGCCGCGCCGCAAACCGACCTCAACCGCATCTACCGCATCGACCGCTACACCGGCGAGGTCTCGGCCTGCCAGTACGCCATCAAGGACGGCACCGTCGGCGTCACGCTGTGCTACCCCGCGGGCGAGGGCGCCGGGCCGCAGAGCGGCAACGGCGAGTACGACCTCGTGCCGTCCCATCACGAACGCGAGGGCGGCATCTTCCGGGTCAACCGCCGGACAGGGGCGGTCAGCGTCTGCTACGTCCTGTCGGAGCGCGTGGTCTGCACCCCGCCGTCGAGTTGAGGGCGGGCCGGCACGCCGCCCTGGGTGGCCCGGCCGGCGAGGATCGTGCTATGTCCGCCGCCGGCCTGTGGGAAGGGGAGCGGATGGACGCGGTGAGCGCGGACGACGACAAGCGGCGCGCCGCACGGGCGGCGCTCGACGCGGTGCGCCCGGGCATGAAGCTCGGCCTCGGCACCGGCTCGACCGCCGCCCATTTCGTCGCGCTGCTCAGCGAGAGGGTTGCGGCCGGGCTCGACGTCGTCGCGGTGCCGACCTCGGAGGCGACGCGGCGGCAGGCCGAGGCCGGCGGCATCCCGCTGACCACGCTCGACGACGTCGACGAACTCGACCTCGACGTCGACGGCGCCGACGAGATCGGCCCCGGCCTCGCCCTGATCAAGGGCGCCGGCGGGGCGCTGCTGCGCGAGAAGATCGTCGCCGCCGCGAGCCGCCGCATGATCGTGATCGCGAGCGCCGAGAAGCGGGTCGCCGCGCTCGGCGCCTGTGCGCTGCCGATCGAGGTGGTGCCGTTCGGGCTCGGCGCGACCCGCCGCGCCATCGTCCGCGAGGCGGCGGCGGCCGGCTGCGAGGGCGAGATTTCCTTGCGCTGCGACGCCCGCGGCCATTCTTTCGTCACCGATGGCGGCCACCTCATCCTCGACGCCCGCTTCGGCCTGATCGCCGAGCCGGAGGCGTTGGCTGCGCGCCTCGCCGCGATCCCCGGCGTGGTCGAGCACGGCCTGTTCCTCGGCCTCGCCCACGAAGCCATCGTCGCCGGCCCAGGCGGCATCGTTCGCCTGACGCCCTCATCTCGCTAGCGGTTTCCTGCCTTCGGAGCGCCTCATGCCCTTCATCCGTTTCCGTCTCGCCGCCATCGTCGCGGCCGGCCTCGGCCTGCTGGCGCTGCCGGCGGCGGCGCAGACCCAGCCGAAGGCTCCGGCTGCGGCCCCGGCCAAGCCGGCCGCCACCGAGCAGCCGGTGACGCCGGAGAAGCTGGCGCTCGCCCGCGCCATCATCGACTTCACCGGCGCGGCGAAATCGTTCGACCCGGTGCTGCCGCAGATCCTGGTGCAGGCCCGCACCACGGTGCTCACCACCAATCCCAAGCTGGAGAAGGACGTCGACGAGGTGCTGGGCCAGCTCGAGACCGAGTTCAGCCCCCGCCGCGACGAGCTCCGCAACGACATCGCCAAGATCTACGCCGAGAACTTCAGCGAGGACGACCTGCGCCAGCTCGCCCAGTTCTACCAGTCGCCGGTCGGCAAGAAGATGGTGTCGGTGATGCCGAACGTGCTCCGCGCGAGCTACGGCGCGGTGCAGGCCTGGGCGCAGAAGCTGAGCTTCGACGTGATGGGGCGGCTTCGCGAGGAAATGAAAAAGCGCGGCCACGACCTCTGACGCGGACAGCGTCGGGTTCGATGCCCGTCGTTCCGGCCGGCGCCACGCGGAGCGCCGGGATCCGGGGCGGAACGGCGCATGTGCGGCCGGCTCCCGGATAGCTGCTTCGCAGCTTCCGGGGTGACAGGGGCCGCGGACAGAAGGGGGCTCGGCGATGCCGCAATACGATCTCGACCTGTTCGTCATCGGCGCCGGCTCGGGCGGGGTGCGGGCCGCCCGCATCGCCGCGCAGCACGGCGCCCGCGTCGCCGTCGCCGAGGACTACCGCATCGGCGGCACCTGCGTCGTTCGCGGCTGCATCCCCAAGAAGATCATGGTGCTGTCGAGCCGCTTTCATGACGCCTGGGACGACGCCCGGGGCTTCGGGTGGAGCTTCCCCGCGGCGCCGGAGTTCTCGTGGCCGGCCTTGCGCGACGCCAAGGACCGCGAGATCGCCCGCCTGTCGAAGGTCTACGAGGACAACCTCCTCGGCTCGGGCGTCGCGATCCACAGGACCCGCGCCGTGCTCGACGATCCCCACACCGTCCGCTTCGCCGACGGCAGCCGCAGCGTCACCGCGGCGCACATCCTCGTCGCGACCGGCAGCCACCCGGTGCATCCCGACATACCCGGCTGCGAGCTCGGCATCTCCTCCAACGAGGCGTTCGACCTGCCCGAGCTGCCGAAGCGCATCCTGATCGTCGGCGGCGGCTATATCGCGCTCGAGTTCGGCTGCCTGTTCCAGCGCCTCGGCGCGGCGGTCACGATCTGCTACCACGGCAGCAAGGTGCTGCGCGGCTTCGACGAGGACGTCCGCGACGAGATGATGCTGGCGCTCGCCACCGAGGGCACCACGCTGAAGATGGACGACGAGATCGCCACGATCTCGGAAGGCGAGGGTGGGGTCCGCAACGTCGCCTTCACGAGCGGCCAGACCGAGCCGTTCGACCTCGTTTTCTTCGCGACCGGGCGGCGCGCCAGCACCGCCGGGATGGGGCTCGCCGAGGCCGGCGTCGACCTCGCTGCCGACGGTTCGGTCAAGGTGGACGCGACCTCGAAGAGCTCGGTCGACCACATCTATGCCGTGGGCGACGTGACCAACCGGCTGCAGCTCACGCCGGTCGCGATCCGCGAGGGGCATGCGGTCGCCGACAGCCTGTTCGGCAAGAAGCCGTGGCAGGTCGACCATTCGCTGGTCGCGACCGCGGTGTTCTCGACGCCCGAGGTCGGCACCGTCGGCCTCAGCGAGGCGGCGGCGCGCGCGGGCGGCCGCGGCGTCGACATCTACCGGGCGCGCTTCCGCAGCCTCAAGCACACGCTGACGCGGCGCCAGGAGCGCACGCTGATGAAGATCGTCGTCGAGCAGAAGACCGACAAGGTGCTCGGCGTCCACATCGTCGGCGAGGACGCCGGCGAGATGATCCAGCTCGCCGCGATCCCGCTCGTGATGGGCGCGACCAAGGCCGATTTCGACCGCGCCATCGCCGTGCATCCGACCGCCGCCGAGGAGCTGGTGACTCTGCGCACCAAGGTCCCGGCCGCCGACCCGGGGGCGGCATAGAGGCGTCGCTTCTGGGAAGGAAAGGCCTCTCCGGCTCGCTGCGCTCGCCACCTCCCCCGCTTCGCAGGGGAGGATTTAAGGGCGCGGCGCCCGGTGGATCCTCCCCCGTCGCAGACGGGGAAGGGGACCATGCGAAGCATGGTGGAGGGGGAGGGCGCAACAGTCCGTGAGGAAGTTCCGCTACGCCTCGACCAGCGCCTCGGACAGGGCGCGGAGGCGGGCGCGGGCGTCCTCGTCATAGGCCTGCTCGTTGGCGCGGGCTTCCTCGGCGCCGTGGAAATAGCGGCCGGTGACGCCTTCGAGCGCGGGATCGGCGGCGAGGCGCACCACGTTCTCGGCGCCGACCGCCAGCGGGGTCTGCGGCGGGAAGCGGCCCACCACCATCTTGGTGGGCATGAAGGTGCCGGGGTGGAGCGCGGTGACGGAGATGCCCCGCGACGCCAGCGCCGGCGCCATGTCGAGGGTCATCATCACCTGGGCGAGCTTCGACTGGCAGTAGGACTGCTGGCGGTCCCAGCGCCGCTCCAGCATGACGTCGTCGAAGTCGATCGGCGCCTGGCCGAGCGAGGAGACGTTGACGATCCTGGCCGGGGCCGAGCGTTCGAGCAGCGGCAGCAGCTTCATCGTCAGCCGGTAGGGCGCGAGGTAGTTGACCTGGAACGGCAGCTCGTTGCCGTCGGCGCTCTCGATCCGCTCCAGCTCCATGATGCCGGCATTGTTGATCAGGACGTCGAGCCGGGGCTCGCGGTCGAGGATCTCGTCGGCCATCGCCGCGACCTGCGCGAGCTCGGCGAAGTCGGAGCGGTAGAACCGCGCGGTCGCGCCCGCGGCGGCGAGCTCGGACGCCAGTGCCTCGCCGCGGCGGGAGTCGCGGCCGTGGGCGAGGATGGTGAAGCCGCGTGCCGCGAGGAGCCGTGCGACCTCGCGCCCGAGCCCGTCGGTCGCGCCGGTCACCAGGACCACCTTGCCGCTGTCCGCCATCGCATCCCCTCCTGCGTGCCGCCCCTCTAGCGCATTTCGGCGCCGCTTGGCGACAGCCGCCGCTCCCCTTTCTCCGGCGCCTTTCCTCGGTTCGGCGTCGCGGGCTAGAACGGGCGGCCGCCACCGGGAGGACTGACATGGCCGCACGCTTGAAGCCGCCGTTTCGCGCCGATCAGGTCGGGAGCCTGCTGAGGCCGCCGGCGCTGGCCGAGGCGCGGGCCAGGCACAAGGCCGGCACCATCGGCGACGCCGAGCTCCGCCGGGTCGAGGACGACTGCATCCGTGACGCGGTGAAGATGCAGGAGGAGGTCGGCCTCAAGGGCATCACCGACGGCGAGTTCCGCCGCCACGACTGGATCATGGACTTCAAATACGCGCTCGGCGGCGTCCGCATCGTCGGCGGCGAGGTCACCGCGCCGTTCCAGAGCGAGAAGGGCCCGATCGACTGGGGCTTCATCCAGTATTCGATCGACGAGAAGATCCACCTCAAGGAGGCGATCTTCGCCGAGCACTTCAAGTTCCTGAAGCCGCTGGTGCACCAGACCGCCAAGATCACCGTGCCCTCGCCCAGCATGATGCATTTTCCGGCGGGGCGCGGCATCGACCGCAAGGCCTACCCGGACCTGGACGAGTTCATGGACGATCTCGTCCGGGTCTACACCGAGGAGATGATGGCGCTCTACGGTCTCGGCTGCCGCTATCTGCAGTTCGACGACACCAGCCTCGCCTTCCTCAACAGCCCCAGGATGCGCGCCCAGTTCGGCGCCGACGGCGAGCGCCAGCACGAGACCTATATCCGCGTGCTGAACCGCATCATCGCCGGCAAGCCGGCCGACCTCGCGCTCACGATCCATCTCTGCCGCGGCAATTTCCGCTCCGGCTGGATCTCCGAGGGGCCGTACGACCACGTCGCCGAGGCGCTGTTCGGCGATCTCGACATCGACGGCTATTTCCTCGAGTACGACGACCAGCGCTCCGGCGGCTTCGAGCCGCTGCGCTACCTGCCGAAGGGCGGCAAGATGGTGGTGCTCGGCCTCGTCACGACCAAGAAGCCGGCGCTCGAGCCCAAGGACCTCCTCAAGCGGCGGATCGAGGAGGCGTCGAAATTCGTCGACATCGACCAGCTCTGCCTCAGCCCGCAATGCGGCTTCGCCTCGACCGAGGAGGGCAACGAGCTCACCATCGAGGAGGAGAAGGCGAAGCTCCGCCTCGTGGTCGAGACCGCCGCCGAGGTCTGGGGCGGGTAGGCGTTTCGGTCGGCATAGCCGGACGTGGCCCGGCCATGCGCGACGTGCCTTCCTGGGCTGGCCCAACTCGTGGATGCCCGGGCCAAGCCCGGGCATGACGGTGAGGGCGGAGGCTAGGAACCCTCGAAGCGCGGGCGGTAGTCGGCCATGTACCAGTCGACGAAGCGCCTGACGCCCTCCGCGACCGGCGTCGACGGGCGGTAGCCGGTCAGCGCCTCCAGCAGCGCCGGGTCGGCGCCGGTCGCCGGCACGTCGCCCGGCTGCATCGGCAGGAGGGTGCGGATCGCCGCCTTGCCGAGGCAGCGCTCGATCGCCGCGATGAAGGGCAGGAGCCCGACCGGGCGGCCGCCGCCGATGTTCACGACGCGCCACGGCGCGGCCGGCGACAGTGTGTCGGCGACGCCGGGAGCGGAGATGGGCCGGCCGGTCTCCGGGATGCAGCCCGTGAGGCGCACGATCGCCTCGACGAGGTCGTCGACAAAGGTGAAGTCGCGCTGCATCCGGCCCTCGCCATAGATTTCGATCGGCTGGCCGCGGACGATGGCGTCGACGAACTTGAACAGCGCCATGTCCGGCCGCCCCCATGGGCCGTAGACGGTGAAGAAGCGGAAGCAGGTGGTCGGGACCGCGAACAGATGGGCGTAGGCGTGGCTCATCGCCTCCATCGCGGTCTTGGTCGCGGCATAGAGCGTGAGCGGGTGGGCGATGCGGTCGGTCTCGCGGAACGGCATCTCCGGGTCGGCGCCGTAGACCGAGCTGGTCGAGGCCATCAGAAGGTGCTTCGGACGGATGGCCCGCGCCAGCTCCAGCACGTTGAAGCTGCCGGTGAGGTTGGAATCGGCATAGGCCCGCGGGTGGTCGATCGAGTAGCGCACCCCGGCCTGGGCGGCGAGGTGCACGACGATGTCGGGCTCCGCCGCGGCCGCCGCGCGCTCCAGCGCCGCCATGTCCTCGAGCCGGCCGATCTCGGCGCGGAAGTTCGGCTCGCGGGCGAGGATGGCGTGGCGGGCCTCCTTCAGCCTGACGTCATAATAGGGGGTCAGCCCGTCGAAGCCGGTGACGGCGTGGCCGTCGGCCAGAAGCCGCCGGGCGAGGTGGAAGCCGATGAAGCCGGCGCTGCCGGTGACGAGGATCTTCATGCGGCGTCCCACGAAGCCCGCGCGCCGCCGTCTGCAACCTTTCGTCGCATCTCTGCCCGTCCTCTATCGTTCGCGATCGTCGTGCGACCGCGCCGCGCCGCCCGCGACATGCTCGCACGCGCCGGATTTTTTGTTGAGCCATCAAATTTCTGGGCTAGGCTCGCCCTGACTCAAGCAGGCAGCCGATGACCGCACGAACCTCAGAACGGTCCCGCAGTCGCCCGGACGCCGCCGAGAGCGCCCCGGACGACCAGGACTGCCCGTGGCTCGATCCCGGGGTCGACGGCGCCGGGCTCAGGGTGGCCGATTTTCCCTCCCTCCTGGTGTTGCGCCTCGCCGCCAAGATCCAGCGCACGCTGATGCCGCAATATACCCATCGCTTCGGCCTCAGCCTGCCGGAATGGCGCATCCTGCCGCTGCTGAACCGGGCCTCGCCGATCCAGCTCTCCGAGCTGACCGCGCGCTCGACCCTCGACAAGGCGCTGATCAGCCGGGCCGTCCGCCTGCTCGAGGAGAAGGGCTACGTCGCGGTGAACGGAGACCCCGGCCACGGCCGCCGCCTGGTGGTGTCGATCACTCCCGTCGGCCGGGCTCTGCACGATCGCGTCCTGCCGACGGCGCGCCGGCGGCAGATGGCGCTGCTCGCGATCCTCGACACCGGCGAGCGCGAGGCGCTCTACCGCCTGATCGGCAAGCTCGCCGACGCGATCGACGACGGCGCGCTCGTCGACGACACGCCGGCCCCGCCGCCCTAGGGGAACGTCGTCCTAGAGGAACGTCGCCGGCGGATTATTTGGGCAGGCGTGGAACCGGGGGGCGCTCCCTCGACTCCCCTGCCGAGGGACCAGGGCGATGGAAGCGACGCTGCGGCGGATGCGGGAGGACGGCTCGCTCGCCGCCTACGAGATCGTGGACGCCGCGGACGATGGGGACGCCGGCCGCGAGATCCGCCTGGTCTTCGACCCGGCCATGCCCGCGGAGGCGCGGCAGCGCTCGATCGAGAGCCTGATCGTCGAAGCGGCCGCCGGCGGCGTCAGGGTCACGATCACCGCCGTCACCGCCGACGGGCCGGCCCCGGCACGCGGCGACGCCGCCACCGGCCCGGCCGCGACCCTGCCGTGGTGGCGCCGCCTGTTCCGCCGCTGATCGCCGTCCCGCCGCCTCGACACCGGCGGCGCCGGCCGCTATGGCTGCCGCACCCCCGCGCCGCCGGACGCCGCCACTCCTCATGCCCGACCTTCTGCTCGAACTCTTCTCGGAGGAAATCCCGGCGCGGATGCAGCGCCGCGCCGCCGCCGACCTCCAGCGCCTCGTTACCGACGCGCTGGTCGAGGCGGGGTTGACCTATGACGGCGCCAAGGCGTTCGCGACGCCGCGCCGCCTCGCGCTGACCGTGCATGGCCTGCCGCCGGAGCAGCCGGCCCGCACCGAGGAGCGCCGCGGCCCCCGCGTCGGCGCGCCGGAGGCCGCGGTTGCCGGCTTCCTCAAGGCCGCCGGCCTCGGCGCGATCGAGGAGGCCGAGATCCGCGAGGAGGCGAAGGGCCGCTTCTATTTCGCCCGGACCGTGAAGCCCGGCCGCACCACCGCGGCGCTCCTCGCCGAGATCGTGCCGGCGGTCGTCGCCGGCTTTCCCTGGCCGAAGTCGATGCGCTGGGGGACGGGCTCGCTGCGCTGGGTCCGGCCGCTCCACGCGGTCCTGTGCACGCTCGCGACCGACAACGAGGCGAGCGAAGTGGTGGAGTTCGCGATCGACGGGATCGCGTCGGGCGACGTGACCTTCGGCCATCGCGTCCATGCGCCCGGGCCGATCCGGGTGCGCCGCTTCGCCGAGTATCTCGCCGCGCTCGACGCCGCCCACGTCGTCCTCGATGCCGACCGCCGCCGCCACATGATCCTGGCGGACGCCCGCGACCTCGCCTTGGCCCAGGGGCTGGAGCTGGTCGAGGACGAGGCGCTTTCGGAGGAGACCGCGGGCCTCGTGGAATGGCCGGTGGTGCTGATGGGCCGCTTCGACCCGGCCTTCCTGGAGGTGCCGGAGGCGATCATCCGCACCACCATCCGCGCCAACCAGAAATGCTTCGTCCTGCGCCGCGACGGCCGCCTCGCCGACCGCTTCGTCCTCGTCGCCAATCTCGACGCCGCCGACGGCGGCAGGGCGATCGTCGCGGGCAATGAGCGGGTGGTGAGGGCGCGCCTCGCCGACGCCCGCTTCTTCTGGCAGACCGATCTCGGCGTGCCGCTGGCCAAGCGCGCCAGGGCGCTCGACCGCGTCGTCTTCCACGAGAAGCTCGGCACCCAGGGCGAACGCGTCCGCCGCCTCGTCCGCCTCGCCCGCGAGATCGCGCCGCTGGCCGGCGCCGACGCCGCCCTGGCCGAGCGCGCGGCAGCCCTCGCCAAGGCCGATCTTGCGAGCGAGACGGTCGGCGAGTTTCCCGAGCTGCAGGGCTATGTCGGCGGCGCGCTCGCCCGCGCCCAGGGCGAGGACGCCGCGGTCGCCGACGCGATCGCCGCGCACTACCGCCCGCGCGGGCCCGAGGATGCCGTTCCCGAGAGTCCGGTCGCTGTCGCGGTGGCGCTGGCCGACAAGCTCGACACCCTGGTCGGCTTCTGGATGGCCGGCGAGAAGCCGACCGGCTCGAAAGACCCGTTCGCGCTCCGCCGCGCCGCGCTCGGCGTCATCCGCATCGTGCTGGCGCGCGAATGCCGCCTGCCGCTCGGCCGGCTGCTGATGTTCGCCTACGGCCAGGTCGCCGCGTCGCTGCACCAGCGCGACACCGTGGAGGGGGCGCTGGAGGCCGAGTCGGCCAGGCTCGGCATCGACCTCGTGGGGGAGGGGGTGCTCGACGATCCGGCGGCCGAGGAGGCGCGGCGCGCGCTGCGCCGCCGCGCGCTCGACGACAGCGCGGACCTCCTCGCCTTCTTCGCCGACCGGCTGAAGGTGCAACTCCGCGAGGACGGCGCCCGCCACGACCTCGTCGACGCCGTGTTCGCGCTGGGCGACCAGGACGATCTCGTCCTCGTCACCCGCCGCATCGCCGCGCTCGCCGCGCTGCTCGGCACCGACGACGGCCGGAACCTCCTGGTCGGCTATCGCCGCGCCGCCAACATCCTCCGTGCGGAGGAAAAGAAGGACGGCGTCGGCGCCTTCGCGGGCAAGGTCGAGCCGACGCTTCTCGGCGAGGCCGACGAGCGGGCGCTGGCGGCCGCGCTCGACGCCGCCGAGCCCGCGGCCCGCACCGCGGTGAAGGCCGAGGACTTCGCCGCTGCGATGCGGGCTCTCGCGACGCTTCGCCCCACGGTCGACCGCTTCTTCGAGACGGTCACCGTCAATGCCGACGACCCGGCCCTCCGGCTGAACCGCCTGCGCCTTCTCGAGCGCCTCCGCGCCGCGACGCTGGCCGTCGCGGACTTCTCCCGGATCGAGGGCTAGACCCGGATTTGCAGGGCGGGCATCGGTAAGGCCGACGCCCACCCCGTGGGCGCGCTGCGCGTGCCCGCCCTGCAAAGACGTTCGCTCACATCCGGTGCAGCGGCTCGGCGTCGACGGTTTCCTTCGGGGTCTTGCCGCGCTCGGCGGTGCGGGCCGCCGCCTCCTCCAGCTTCGGCAGGATGTCGTCCACCGAATTGGCGACGACATAGGGTACGTCGGCGCTCTCGCGCACGAAGCCCTGCCGGCGCATATGGGCCAGCATGGCCAAGAGCGGTTCCCAATAGCCGTCGAGATTGGCGATGGCGATCGGCTTGTGATGGCGGCCGAGCTGGGCCCAGGTGAGCTGCTCGACCAGCTCCTCCAGCGTGCCGATGCCGCCCGGCAAGGCGACGAAGGCGTCGGCGTGGTCGAACATCAATTGCTTGCGCTCGTGCATGGTCTCGGTGACGAGATGCTCCTGCACGCTCTCCAGCATCTGCTCCCGCCTCACAAGGAAGCGGGGAATCACCCCGGTGACCTCGCCGCCATGGGCGAGCACGCCGCGGGCCAGCGCGCCCATCAGGCCGAGGCCGCCGCCGCCATAGACCAGGCGAACCCCGCTTTCGCCGAGCAGGCTGCCAAAGGCGCCGGCGGCCGCCTCCCAGCGCGGGCTGGTCCCGCTGTTCGAGCCGCAATAGACGCACACCGAGCCGATGAATTTCATCCGAAGCCTTTCTGGGAGGGGAAAGCATCAACGATCGAATCGCGCAGACCGTTCCGATCCTCGTGCAAACTTCTTCGCCGCAGTGTAGGACGAAAGCGTGACGGAATTCGCGTCACCCTTCGGCGGAGCCCGGATATCGGGAGGCGCACGGCATGACCCCTGGGACGCGGCGCATTCTCATCTACGGCGGGACCGCGGCCGTGATCGTGCTCGCGGCCGGCCTCGGGGTGGTGGCCGACCTGTCGCTCCGGGGCGACCGCACCGTCCGCGAGGTCGCGGTGCCGGCCGAGATCGCCAAGCCCCCGGCGCCGCCATCCGCCGCGCCACCCGCTGCCGGCAGCGCGGCAGCGGCGGCGCCCGGTGCCGCCGCGCCCTCCGCCGCCGCCATGGCCAAGGCGCCGGCCAAGCCGGCGGGACCGAGCTTCGACGTGGTGCGGGTCGAGCCGAGCGGCGAGAACGTCGTCGCCGGCCGCGCGGCGCCCGACAGCAAGGTCGACCTCCTCGCCAACGGCAAGGTCGCCGGGACCGCCACCGCCGACGAGGCCGGCCAGTTCGTGATGACGCCGCCGCCGCTGACGCCGGGCAGCCACCAGTTGACGCTCCGCGCGACCGATGCCGCCGGCCACGCCGCGTTGTCCGAGCGCTCGGTCGTCGTGTCGGTGCCGTCCAAGCCGGGCGACCAGCTCCTGGTGGTGGCCGAGGAGCCGGGCAAGCCGGCGGAGATCCTGAACGCCGGCAAGCCGGCGGCGCCGGGCCGGATCGTCGCGCCGGCGCCGGTGGCTGCGAAGGCTGGAACCGAGGTCGCCGCGCTGTCGCCGCCGGCCGCCGCTGCCGGGCCGGCCGGCGCCCCCCATGTCGATGCGGTCGAGACCGACGCCGGGCGGCTGTTCGTCCAGGGCACCGGCGCGCCGGGCGCGCGGCTCGGCATCTACCTCAACGGCACCCATCTCGCCGACGCCGTCGTCGGCCAGGACGGGCATTGGTCGCTGACGGTCAAGCACGGCCTTGCGACCGGCGACTACGAGGTGCGGGTCGACCAGCTCGGACCGGGCGGCAAGGTGGTCGCGCGGGCCGCCGTGCCGTTCGACTACCATCCGGCGGCCGGCG
>DASZVN010000212.1:0-8265 GCA_035547055.1 Hyphomicrobiales bacterium | reverse complement strand
GCCGAGACCCCGCTCGGCTTCGGCATCTATGCGGTGCGCGTCCTCGTCGGCGAGCGCGTCTATGGCGGGGTCGCGAGCTTCGGCCGGCGCCCGACCTTCGACAACGGCGCGCCGCTGTTCGAGCCGTTCCTGTTCGATTTCTCGGGCGACCTCTACGGCCAGGACGTCGCGGTCGAGCTGGTCGGCTATCTTCGCGGCGAGCAGCCGTTCCCGAGCGCCGAGGCCCTGGTCGCCCAGATGAAGCGCGACGCGGACGAGGCGCGCGCGCTGCTCGCGGCCGCGCCCGACCCGCTGGCGCCGAGCCTGTTCGGCATGGCGCCCCTTTCCGTCCCCGCCGCCCGCTGCTAGAGCACCCCACGCTGCGGCCCTCCCCGTTTGCCCGGACTTGGTCCGGGCATCCACGAGTTGTGGCGGAGCCGCAAAGTAAGTCGTGGATGGCCGGGACAAGCCCGGCCATGACGGCGTGAGTGCGCAACGACCAAGCCGATCCGATGAGCGAGAGCACCATCCTGCCGGCCCTGGACTATTCCAGGACGCTGTTCCTGCCGAAGACCGATTTTCCGATGCGCGCGGACCTGCCGAAGCGCGAGCCGGACATTCTCGCCCGCTGGGACCGGCTCGGCCTCTATGCGCGCCTCCGCGAGCGCTCGGCGGGCCGGGAGAAATTCGTCCTCCACGACGGGCCGCCCTATGCCAACGGCCACCTCCACATCGGCCACGCGCTCAACAAGATCCTGAAGGACATGGTGACGCGCTCGCGCCAGATGGCCGGGTTCGATTCCAACTATGTCCCCGGCTGGGACTGCCACGGCCTGCCGATCGAGTGGAAGGTCGAGGAGGAATTTCGCGACAAGGGCCGCGACAAGGACGCGGTGCCGGTGATCGAGTTCCGCGCCGAGTGCCGCCGCTTCGCCCAGCACTGGATCGACGTGCAGAGCGAGGAATTCCAGCGCCTCGGCGTCACCGGCGACTGGGCCCGGCCCTACACCACGATGGCGTTCCCGGCCGAGGCGACGATCGCCTCCGAGCTGATGAAGTTCGCGGCCTCGGGCCAGCTCTATCGCGGCTCGAAGCCGGTGATGTGGTCGATCGTCGAGCGCACTGCCCTCGCCGAGGCCGAAGTCGAGTACCAGGAGCACGTCTCGACCACGATCTTCGTGAAGTTCCCGGTCGTCGAGGCCGGGGCAAACGGCACCACGCTCGATGGCGCGTCGGTCGTGATCTGGACGACCACGCCCTGGACCATCCCAGGCAACCGCGCCGTCGCCTTTTCGTCCGACGTCTCCTATGGCCTTTATGAGGTCACCGACGCGCCCGACGGCAACTGGGCGAAGCCGGGCGATCGCCTGCTGCTCTCGGACGATCTCGCCGAGGGCGTGATGGGCGCCGCCAAGGTCACCGGCTTCCGCCGGCTCGGCGACGTCCGGCCCGAAGGTCTCGTCGTCGCCCATCCTTTCCGCGGCATGGACCCCGGCGGCTATTTCGATTTCGACGTGCCGGTGCTTCCGGCCGATTTCGTCACCGCCGACACCGGCACCGGCTTCGTCCACATCGCCCCCGGACATGGCGCCGACGACTACAATCTGTGGACCGCGAACCGGCTCGGGCCGGTGCCGCACACCGTCGATGCCGACGGCAGTTATTTCCCCCACGTGCCGCTGTTCGCGGGCCTGCGCGTGTTCGACGACAAGGGCAAGGAAGGCCCAGCCAACAAGGCCGTCATCGAGGCGCTGAAGAAGGCCTGCACGCTGATCGCGACCGGCAAGCTGCGCCACCAGTACCCGCACTCCTGGCGGTCGAAGGCGCCGCTGATCTTCCGCAACACGCCGCAATGGTTCATTGCGATGGACAAGCCGCTCGGCGGCGGTCCGTCGGACACCCTCCGCCACCGCGCGCTGAAGGCCATCGCCGACACCGCCTTCTATCCGCCGCAGGGCAAGAACCGCATCGGCGCGATGGTCGAGACCCGGCCCGACTGGGTGATCTCGCGCCAGCGTGCCTGGGGCGTGCCGATCACCGTGTTCGTCGACCGCCGCTCGGGCGAGATCCTCGACGATCCCGCCGTGAACACGCGCATCGCCCAGGCCTTCGCGCAGGAAGGCGCCGACGCCTGGTTCGCCGAAGGCGCCGCCCAGCGCTTCCTCGGCCCCGGCCGCAACCCGGCCGACTACGAGCAGGTCACGGACATCCTCGACGTCTGGTTCGATTCCGGCTCGACCCACGCCTTCGTCCTGGAGCAGCGGCCCGACCTCAAATGGCCCGCCGACGTCTATCTCGAAGGCTCGGACCAGCACCGCGGCTGGTTCCACTCCTCGCTCTTGGAGAGCTGCGGCACCCGCGGCCGCGCGCCCTACGACGCCGTCATCACCCACGGCTTCACCATGGCCGAGGACGGCCGCAAGATGTCGAAGTCGCTCGGCAACCAGGTCGCGCCGCAGGACGTGATCCGGCAGTCCGGCGCCGACATCCTCCGCGTCTGGGTCGCCTCGACCGATTATGCCGACGACCAGCGCATCGGCCCCGAGATCCTCAAGACCACGGTCGACACCTATCGCAAGCTCCGCAACACGCTGCGCTGGATGCTCGGCACGCTGACCCATTTTCGCGACAGCGAGCGCGTCGCCCATGCCGGGATGCCGGAGCTGGAGCGCTATCTCCTCCACCGGCTGTGGGCGGTCGGCCGCCAAGTCGAGGAAGGCTACGCCGAATACGACTTCAAGCGCGTGTTCGCCGCGCTGATGGGCCTGATGACCGGCGACCTCTCGGCGTTCTATTTCGACATCCGCAAGGACGCCCTCTACTGCGACCCGATCTCCTCGGTGCGCCGGCGCGCGGCCCTCACGGTGATCGAGGAGGTGTTCGACCACCTCGTGCGCTGGCTCGCCCCGCTCGCCGCCTTCACCGCCGAGGAATCGTGGCTGCAGCGCCATCCGTCCGAGGACGGATCGGTCCATTTCGAGGATTTTCGCCGCCCGCCGGACGAATGGCGCGACGAGGCGCTGGCGGCGAAATGGGAGGAGGTGCGGCGGGTGCGCCGCGTCGTCACCGGGGCGCTCGAGATTGAGCGGGCCGCCAAGACCATCGGCGCCAGCCTGGAGGCGGCGCCGCTGGTCTACGTCTCCGACCCCGAGCTTTTGGCCGCGCTGGGCGGCATCGACCTCGCCGAGGTCAGCATCACCTCCACCGCCACCGTCGTCGCGGGCGAGGGGCCGGCGGATGCGTTCCGGCTCGACGAGGTGCCGGGGGTCGCGGTCGAGTTCCGCCGCGCCGAGGGACGGAAATGCGCGCGCTCGTGGCGCATCCTGCCCGAGGTCGGCAGCGACCCCGAGTTCCCCGACCTCAGCCTCCGCGATGCCCAGGCGATGCGCGAATGGCTGGCGACGCAGAAGCCCTGATGCTCAGGCCGATAGCCTCTCCTCCGTCTTGCCCGGGCTTGGCCCGGGCCTCCACGAGCTTGCAGCCCTCAACGAAGGAAGTCGTGGAGGGCCGGGACAAGCCCGGCCATGACGCCGGGGGCCTGCGGTGATTTCCGACGAGAGCCGCGGCGCGAGCCCCTATGCCGGGCTCGGCTTCGCCATCGCGCTGGCGACGCTCGCCGTCGACCAGGCGGTCAAGCTGTGGCTTCTCCTCGGCTTCGACCTCGCCGACCGCGGCGCGGTCCGGCTCCTGCCGGTCGCCGACCTCGTGCTGCTCTGGAACAAGGGCATCAGCTACAGCCTGTTCGAGCAGAACAGCCTCGCCGGCCGCATCGCCCTGATCGCCGTCGCGGTCGTCGCCGCGGTGCTGCTCGGGCTCTGGCTCCGCCGCGAACGCTCGCTCGCGGGCGCCATCGGGCTCGGCTTCATCATTGGCGGCGCGCTCGGCAACGCCGTCGACCGCATCGCCTGGGGCGCGGTGGTCGATTTCCTCCTGCTGCACTGGGGCACGTGGAACTGGTATGTCTTCAACGTCGCCGACGCCGCCATCGTTGTCGGCGTGGCGCTGCTGCTATATGCTGCGCTGAATCGTCCGCGCGCCGCCACGGCGGATGCCGGCGGCGACGGATGACGGCGCGGCCCGAGGCGGCGCCGGAATGCGGATGCAGGCCGCCGGGGCCGTGTCCGGCGGCTCCGGGCGGGGGCCTGAGGGAAACGGAACGATGCAGCGTCTCACCGGATTGGCCGCGCTCGCGGCGGCGGCAGGGCTTGCGCTTTTCGCGATGCCGGCCGCGGCCGAGGGCTTCTTCGGCGACCTAGTAAATGAATTCAGCCTGAGAGGGCCGAAGCACGCACCGATCGACTATCACGAGCGGGCGCCGCTGGTGGTGCCGAAGTCGATCGACCTGCCGAAGCCGGAGGCAGGCAATCCCGGCGTCGCCGCCGCCTCGTGGCCGAAGGAGGACGACGGCCTCTCCGCCGCCGACCGCGAGGATGCCGACCCCAACGTGCCGGCGACCGAGCGCTGGCGCTACATCGCGGTGACCACCGGCCAGTATCCGGTCAGCCCGCAGGAGCTGGAGCACGGCCGCGCGGCGATGCGGAACGCCGACGACCTCAACCTCCCCGCCGGCCTCGGCTATTACGACGACGGCCGCCTCGACCGCGCTGCGCTGCGGAAGGGAACGGTCAAGAACAAGGGGCCGATCGCGGCCTTCGTCGGCGAGCCGCCGCGCCGCCGCCTGACCGACCCGCCGACCGGCTATCGCACCCCCGCCGCGGATGCGGCCTGGGGACCGGGCGGCCCGGTGGCGAAGCCGCACCGCAACGATCCTTACGCGGCGAACGAAGCGGCCGATCAGATCCTCCAGACCGTCCCGCCTGCTGGCCACTGATCCGGCCGCCGTCGCGCCTGCCTGACTCCCGCCCCGCCGGGGCCAGCAGCTTCGTGATCGCGTCTTCCCGCTGAAAGGCGGCGGGCGCGATGCGCCGCGGCCTGCGCTTGACAACGGTTCGGTGGCGCCGGGCTTCCTGCGGCGGGCGGCATGCCTATATTGGGGAAGGTCGGTGCCCCGAGGTGCCGGCCGCCCGGCATGCCCCTTCCACCGACCGAAGCCGCTCATGACCCGTTCCGCCGCCCGCGCGCCCCGCAAGGAAGCCCCCACCGCCGCCAGCGAACCCGCCGCCGCCAACGGCCGCCTCGCGGTCGGCCGCTTCACGCTCGACAACGGGCTCGAAGCCGTGGTCATCCCCGACCACCGGGCCCCGGTCGCGACCCACATGGTCTGGTACAAGGTCGGCTCGGCCGACGAGACGCCCGGCAAGTCGGGCATCGCCCATTTCCTCGAGCACCTGATGTTCAAGGGCACCAAGCGCCATCCGGCGGGCGAGTTCTCGGCCACGGTCGCGGCCCTCGGCGGCCAGGAGAACGCCTTCACCTCCTACGACTACACCGCCTATTTCCAGCGCGTGCCCAAGGAGGCGCTGAAGACGGTGATGCGCTTCGAGGCCGACCGGATGGTCAACCTCGTGCTCAGTGACGAGGTGGTGAATCCCGAGCGCGACGTCGTCCTGGAAGAGCGGCGCATGCGCACCGACTCCGACCCCTCGGCGCAGCTTTCCGAGGCGATGGCGGCGGCGCTCTGGATGAACCAGCCCTACCGCCTGCCGGTGATCGGCTGGGAGCAGGAGATCCGCGGGCTCGACCGCAACGACGCCATCGGCTTCTACGACCGCTTCTACACGCCGAGCAACGCCGTCCTGGTCGTCGCGGGCGACGTCACCACCGAGGAGGTCAAGGCGCTGGCCGAGGCGACCTACGGCAAGATCACCGACCGCTTCCGCCCGAAGCCGCGGTCGAGGCCGGCGGAGCCCGAGCATTTCGCGCCGCGCCGGGTCGCCCTGGCCGACGCCCGGGTGCACCAGCCGACGGTCAGCCGGCTCTACATCGCCCCGAGCTACCGTACCGCAAAGGGCAACGAGGGCCATGCCCTCGACGTGCTCGCCATCATCCTCGCCGGCGGCTCGACCAGCCGGCTCTACAAGGCGCTGGTGATCGACCAGGCCATCGCGGCAGCGGCCGGCGGCTACTACTGGGGCGCCGCGCTCGACCCGTCGCGCTTCGCGCTCTACGCCCTGCCGCGGCCGGGCGTGACGCTGGAGGCGGTCGAGGCGGCGCTGGACGCCGAGATCGCCCGCCTGCTCGCCGGCGGCGTCGAGGCGGGCGAGCTGGAGCGGGCCAAGACCCGGCTGATCGCCGACACCATCTACGAGCGCGACAGCCAGTCGGCGCTGGCGCGCTCGTTCGGCGCCGCGCTGACCACCGGGCTCTCGGTCGAGGACGTGATCGAGTGGCCGGAGCGGGTCCGCGCCGTCACGGCCGAGGAGGTGCTGGGGGCCGCCCGCGGCGTGTTCGACATCCGCCGCGCGGTCACCGGCTGGCTCGAATCCGCGCCGGGAGAAGCGGCATGAGCCGCGCCAAGCCGGCCACGGCGGGCCTTGCCGCCGTCGAGCGCGTCGTCTCGCCCGGCGGCATCGAGGCTTGGCTGGTCGAGGAAGCGACGGTCCCGATCATCGTCGTCGACCTCGCCTTCCGCGGCGGCGCGGCATTCGACCCGCCGGCGCGGCCGGGCGTCGCGAACCTCCTGTCCGGCCTGCTCGACGAGGGCGCCGGCCCCTACGATTCGGAGGCTTTCCAGCAGCGGCTCGAAGAGCACGCGGTCGAGCTGTCGTTCCACGCGACGCGCGATGCCATCGAGGGCAATCTGCGGACGCTGGCCGAGAAGCGCGACGAGGCGTTCGAGCTGCTCCGCCTCGCAGTGACCGAGGCGAGGCTCGACCCCGAGCCGATCGGCCGCGTCGGCGCCCAGGTGCTCGCCCGCATCCGCCACAACCTGACCGAGCCCGGCGCCGTCGCCGAGGAGGCCTGGCACGCCGCGGCCTTCCCCGGTCACGCCTACGGCCGGCCGGTGATCGGCACCGAACCGAGCCTCGGCGCGATCGAGCGCGAGGACCTCGTGCGCTACCGCGCCACCGCCTTCACCCGCGACCGGCTGATCGTCACCGTGGTCGGCGCGATCGACGCCGCGACGCTCGCGCCCGCGCTCGACCGCATCTTCGGCGCCCTGCCGGCGAGCGCGCCCGCGGCCGCGATTCCGGCGATCCGGCCGGCCGGCACCGGCCGGCTCGAGGTGGTGCCGCTCGCGGTGCCGCAGACGACGCTCCTGTTCGGCCGCCCGGGACTCGACCGCCACGACCCCGACTACATCGCCGCGACGGTCGCCAACCACATCGTCGGCGGCGGCACGTTCACCGCGCGGCTTTTCACCGAGGTCCGCGAGAAGCGCGGCCTCGCCTACTCGGTCCACACCTGGCTCGACCCGATGCGCCACTCGGCGACGGTGATGGGCGGCCTCGCCACCAAGAACGAGCGCGCCCGCGAGGCCATAGACCTCGTGGCCAGCGAGATCCGCCGCTTCGTCGCCGACGGGCCGAGCGCGGACGAGCTCGACAAGGCCAAGAAATACCTGACCGGCTCCTACGCGCTGAACTTCGACTCCTCGGTCAAGATCGCCCGCGGCCTCAAGCAGATCCGCCTGAACGATCTGCCGATCGACTACATCCAGACCCGCAACGCCCAGGTCGCGGCGGTCGCCCCCGCCGACATCGCCCGCGCGTCCGAGCGCCTGTTCGGCGACGGCGACCTCTTCACCGTCGCCGTCGGCGAGCCCGTCGGCCTCACCGCCACCGCCGACGCCGCGGCGGAGTGAGGCGCAGTAGGGTGGGCATCGGTGCGCCGATGCCCACGACGTGGGCAAGCTTCGCTTGACCACCCTACGACCCGGCGGCACCACCTTTTCCTTGCGGCAAAATCGGTTAGCTTGGCGCGCCGACGTGATGCGAAGGAGTGCGCAAATGCTCGATGCCGGAAGGAACAAGGCGTTGACCGAGGTCGGGCCGGGCACGCCGATGGGCGAGCTGATGCGCCGCCACTGGCACCCCATTGCCGCGGTCAAGGAGCTCGACGAGAACCCGGTCAAGGCGGTGCGCCTGCTCGGCGAGGACCTCGTGCTCTACAAGGACCGCGGCGGCAGATACGGCCTCGTCGAGCGCCACTGCCCGCATCGCAGCGCCGACCTCTCCTACGGCTTCGTCGAGGATTGCGGCCTCCGCTGCAACTACCACGGCTGGCTGTTCGACAACGACGGCAGGTGCCTGGAGCAGCCCTACGAGGACATCGCCGCCCCCGAGGTGCGCTACCGCGACAAGGTGACGATCCTGGCCTATCCGGTCGAGGCCAGGGCCGGCCTGCTCTGGGCCTATCTCGGCCCGGCGCCGGCGCCGCTGGTGC
>DASZVN010000211.1:0-2172 GCA_035547055.1 Hyphomicrobiales bacterium | reverse complement strand
GGAAGGGCAGGAGCCGGCGGTGGCGGACTCCTCCATGCGGAGGATCCGTTCGACCTCGTTCAGTTCGGCGTCGGCGTCCTGGAGCTCGGCGGCGCGCTTGACGAGGACCTCGACGCGGATGCTGTTGCGGATCGCCATCTCATAGGTCAGTCCGCCGAGGTCCCATTGGAGCTCGGCGACGCGGGCGACCAGCTGCTCGCGGCGACGCTTGAGATCGACGATGAACTCCTCTCCCTGGGCCGAGCCGAGGGTCCTCCCCGGGGCCGGGCCGCCCGCTCGGACGCCGACCCCGGTCGGGATCGAGGTCGGCCGGGCGGCGGGCGGCGGGGCGCCGGGCGGCGGCGGCGATTTGCGCGTGCCGCCGGAGGACGACTTCGATTTCGAACCCGGGAGCCTCATTCGCCGAAGAAGTTACCGGTGAATTTTTCGCCTTCGCAGCCGGCCGTGCCCTGCTTGCACTTGCCCCCGACTTCGACTTCGGTTTCGAGTTCGACGCCGTTTTCGGTATGCAGGACGTTTTCGACGGCTTCGGACTGGCCGTGCGCGCCTTCCTGGACGTTCTTTTCGGCTTTCTTGGTGGCCTTGCCGGTGTTTTCGGCCTTGATCGCCGGTTTGCCGCCGTTCTTGCCCTTGGATTTGCCGGCTTCGTTGCCGCCGCCGGCCGTTTCTTCGGGCGTCGTCGCCTCGGCGGTTTCACCGCCGGCGGGCGCCCCGCCGAGCTGGACGACCTTGACTGCGCCGCCTCCGGCCGAGCCGGTGTTTTCATGGCCGGTGCGACCGATCAGGAAGCCGACGCCGATCGCCAGTACCAGCGTCGCGACGCCGGCGATCAGGGCCGCGTTCGCGTTCCACCGATTTGGGTTAGGCCGCTCGGAGGGCGGCGGCGGAGGCGTGGCCCCGGCGCCACCACCCGGTGCGCTCATCGACTCCATGAAGGTGACCGCGTCCATGAACGGCAGTCGGGGCTCGCCGCGCCGGTGACCGCAGTTGAGGCAGTAGCGCTGATCGGTCGCCATCCGCGCGCCGCAGTTGGGGCACGCTTCGCTGTCGCCGAAAGCGGCCATCGACGGCCCCATCGGCGATGCCTTCTGACCGGTCGCCACGTCCTGGACCTGCGGCTCGGGCACCGTCGGCGGCTCGAAAGGGGGCGTCGCGGGAGCCGGCACCGCCGGCTCGGTTCGCTCGGGACCGGCACTCACGGAGCCATCTTCAGAGGGAGCCGCGCCAGTGGTGTTTAAGAGTTGTGAATGAGAGCCAGGAAGCCGCTGTTGTGAATGAGAGTCCAGGAAGCCGCTTCCCGAGCGTCTTGCGGCGATGCAAAATCTTTACATCGGAGGCTGCGGGACCGCCGATAATCGCGCCCAAACGTGGCCGACCGTAGAGACGACGACCAGATCCCCGGGCGGACGGGGCCCGCCGGGGACGATGCTTCCGGCTCGGCGCGCGTCGCCTGCGACGAGTGCGGCACCCCACTCGCCTCCGACCAGCGCTACTGCCTGAACTGCGGAGCGCGCCGCGGGCGCCTACCGGGGGCGGTGGCGGGAACGCTCGGGGCGCTCTCCTCGAAGGGCAAGGCCGCCGTCGCGATCGCCACCGGGAAGGGTCCGGAGGGAAAGGGCGGCGACGGCAAAGGCGACGACGGAGGCGGTTGGTCCTGGATGCCCTCGCCGCCCGCGATCGCGATCGCGGTGATCGGGATGCTGGCGCTCGGTGTCGGGCTCGGCTCGGCGATGAGTGAAATCGCCTCCTCGGCGCCGCTCTCCACGATCCTGCTCGAGTATCCCGCCCACGCGACCGAAGCGCCGCCGCCCGCGGAAGAAGCGGAAGGAGTCGAAGAAGCGCCGGAAGAAGAAACGGTCGAAGAAGCGCCGGAAGAAACAGCGCCGGAAGTCGTCGAAGAAGCGCCCCTGCCGGAAGTCGTCGAGGAAGCGACACCGGAAGAAGCGGCCGGCGAAGTGCCGCCTCCGGTCGAATTCAACCCTTACGAAGAAGAAGCCGAAGAAACCACCGAAGAAGGACCGCTGCCGGAAGTCAAGCACGCGTTCCTGATCGTGCTCGGCGAAGGCGGCTACGAAGAAACCTTCGGCGCCGCCTCGAGCGCGCCCTACCTCGCGCGCGTGCTGCCGAAGAAGGGCGAGCTCCTGCCCAACTACTACGGCGTGACGAACGGCG
>DASZVN010000210.1:0-48147 GCA_035547055.1 Hyphomicrobiales bacterium | reverse complement strand
CGCGCGGCAGGCAGCCATCGACAATCGCCTTGATGAGGTGCGGATCAAGAAACGCCAGCGACACCATCTGCTCGACATGCCGGCGGCTGCGCTCTTCCCGAATTGCGATGGCATCGAGATCGGCCCTGCCCGCCGTGACCTCGTCGAGCCAGCGCCGGCCCAGCGCAATCGAGCGGATCAGGACGGCCCGGTTCTCGGCTCGCATCGGGCGCGTTCCGTCTTCGGAACCGATTGGCAGGGGCGATTTATCCGATAGGCATCGGTCCCACCGCCGAGGTCCACCGCTGACGACAACAGCTTGCCCCGCAGATTGGCCTCATGACAAAGGCTGTCCCGATGACGTGACGAGGTTTCGCAGAGGCTCGCCGGCGAGAAGGCGCGCGAGGTTTTCCAGGAACAGATCGTCGCCCCGTGCCATCACTCGGCCGCCAAGCCCCGCATTGTGAGGACTGAGGCGCACTGCGGCGTGGCTCCAGAGCGGACTGTCAGGTGGAGGCGGCTCGGTCTCACAGACGTCGAGAATCGCGACCTCTGGCGTTCCGCTGTCGAGCGCCGCGAGAAGATCCGCCTCGCAGACCAGAGCTCCGCGCGAGATGTTCACAAATGTCGCCCGCGGCTTCATCGCGCGAAAGAAGCCGGCATCAGCGAGATAGCGTGTCTGCGCCGTCAGCGGACAGGCGAGAACCACGACGTCGGCTGCTGGAAGATACGCAGACAATGCCTCCGGCGTCACGACCTCGTCGGCCTCCACATCAGGCTCGGCGGCACGCCGGACGGCGATGACGGCAGCGCCGAACGCCCGCACCCGGCGCGCGATCTCGTGGCCGATCCGGCCGAACCCGACGACCAGCCACCGGGAGCCGTCGAGTTCGCGGAAGGGACGCCGCACCCAGTTTCGGTGGGCCTGGTTGACGCGCCAGCCCTCGAAGCCAGTCCATTCGGACAGCACCGCAGCAACAGCGAACTGTGCGACCGCCGGCGCCTGGGCGTCGCTCCGGGTGAGGCGACCAACGCTTTCGAGGATGGCGATATGGCCCGGGTCGTCGAGGCCGGCCAGGAATGTCTGCATCCACCCGACGCCCGGCGATCGCGCCGCGGCGGCAAGCGGCTCGAAAACACCCGCCTGGGCGGCATCCAGGCTGAGCCAGACGACATCCGGCTTCACCACTTCCAGGTCCATCTCGCGTCCGCCGAGCCGACAGGTACGACCAGCGTCGATGGTGACGACCTCAAATGGCACGCCGGAAGGCAGACGCGCGCGTACCCGGTCGTAACTGCCCTGAAACATGAATAGACGCATCGAGTATGCTCTCTGCTCAGCCGTGCCGATCCGCTCCCCGTTATCCGGCGCGCGTGCCGCCTGCCGGCTCAATCCATGCCGCGAAGTGCCCGGCTCCACACGGTAGACCGCTGGCCACCTCTGGCTCAGTATCGCACCTAGTCTAAGTCAGGCGCTTGCCTTATAAATTCATATCGAACCCGACACGCGCCACAGGACTCAACATCCATACAATATATATTATACATGAGCCGCACCGGGGAAATAGGCTTCTGCATTTTTATAGAAAATCTTTTCAAGGATGGCATCAGAATAGCCCAAAGTCTGCCAATCTGCTGCAATCTTTTCATATTTGAGAACAGGAAAATCGCATCCGAACATTACGCGATCTTGGAGACGGCCGCGGATTTCCTTTTTTAGCGAATCCGAGAGGTATTTCGGAGACCATCCATGTAGTTCATACTGCACGTTGGCCTTGTGCAGCATGACGGCGATCATTTCTTCCTGCCACGGGTAGGAGGGACGCGCTGCAAGGATGTCGAGATCCGGGAATCTTGCCGCAACCTCGTCTATATGCCTCGGATGGGCATGGTCATTGATGATGCCCTTGCCGCCCCGCATGCCCTGCCCCACCCCTGTAAGTCCAGTGTGGATCATAATAGGCGTGCCTGCGTCGATCGAGATTTTGTAGTACGGGTCCCAGATCGGATCGGTCGGCGGGCGCCCCCATCCCTGTCCGAAGATGCTGAGGGCGACGAAGCCGCCGCCGGCCCCCAGGCAGCGTTCGAACTCGCGGATGGCGTCCTTGCCGAGGCTCGGGTCGATGTTGATCCAGTGGCCGAAGATCACGTCCGGATGAGCGCGCTGCACTGCGAACATATAGTCGTGATATTGCTTCAGCTCGTCCAGCGGCAGCGTGCTGATCCAACCCATGTCAAGGATTGTGCGAACGCCGCTCCTGCGAAAATAATCCGCTTGCTGCTGTTCGGTCAGATACTCTGGCTTTGTCTTCCAGATGCGCTCCTGGCTGGCCAGATCCTCGGGCGTGCGGAAGAGGTAGCCCTTCTCGGTGCTCCAGTGGGAATGGCAGTCGAAGATGCGCATGGCGGGATCCTTGTCTCTCACGAATCGAGAAATTTCGCGTTCTCGGCGCTCCAACGCACACCGACAGTCTCGCCGAGGCGCCATGACCGCGTGGAGTGGGCGTTGAGCCGCAGTCCACTCCCGTGACGGAGCGTGACCAGCGAATGCGTGCCCAGAAAAAGCGCACCTTCGACGGCCGCCTCGAAGAACGCCCCCTCGGCACCGAGATGGACGTGCTCGGGACGAACGGAGAGCCAACCCCGCTGGCCTGGCCCTATCGTCGAGCACCGCGCGGGAACGGCCCTATCCACGTTTGCGAGCCGGACCTCGGCGCCTTCGTTGCCGTTTGCGACCAGCTCGGCGGCCATGACATTGCTTCGCCCTACGAAATCGGCGACGAACGCTGTGGCCGGATCGGCGTAGAGCCGACGCGGCTCGTCCACCTGCTCGATGCGGCCGGCATTCAGGACCGCAACCCGATCGGACATCGCCAGCGCCTCGCCCTGGTCATGAGTGACGAAGATCGTCGTCACGCCGGTGGCGCGCTGAATCCGCTTGATCTCGAGCTGCATGGATTCGCGAAGCTGCAGATCAAGCGCGCCGAGCGGCTCATCGAGCAGCAGCAACTGGGGTTCGAAGGCGAGCGCGCGGGCCAACGCCACGCGCTGCTGCTGGCCGCCGGAGAGCTGGCCGGGCCTCCGCTTCTCGAAGCCGGGCAAGCGCACTACCTCGAGCATCTCGCGAACCCGCGCCGCGATCTCGGAGGCCGAGCGGCGCTGCATCGCCATCCCGAAGCCGATGTTTTCGCCCACCGATAGATGGGGAAACAGCGCATAGTTTTGGAATACCATGCCAATGCGGCGCGCCTGCGGTGGCAGATCGGTGATATCTCTGCCATTCACCACCACCTTCCCGGGTTCCGGGAATACATAGCCGGCTATCGAGCGAAGGAGGGTAGTCTTGCCGCAGCCCGACGGCCCGAGAAGGCTGACGAACTCCCCGGCGGCCACCGTGAGGGAAACATCGTTGACCGCCACCGCCTCGCCGAAACGCACGCTTACATTGCTGATCTGCAGCATGGGTTGGGCAGTAAGCGGCGCCATCGAGATCTTCCCGGTTCAAACCTGAGCGGCGGTGACCAGGGTCGCCGTCAGCCGTCGGAACGCCACCGTGGTGAGCACCGTGGTGAGCACACAGACAATGGTGGCCACAGCATAAAGCGTCCGCGTCAAATCGAAGGACGCGGAGGTGAACAACTCAATTGGAAGGAGCGGGAAACTGGAACTCGCAAGAAAGAGCGAGAGAGGCACGTTGTCGAGCGACAGCAGAAAGGCGAAGTACACACCCGAAAGGACGGCAGGCCCGATCAGAGGGAGGGTGACACGGAAGAATGTCCGCACGGGACCTGCACCGAGCCCGTAGGCGGCCTCTTCGTACTGACTGTCCATCGCATTGAGGCGCGCCAAGACGACAGCGAGCACCGACGGGATCGAGACCACGGTGTGGGCCAGCAGAAGCCCGACAAAGCTCCCGCGAAGCGGAACACCGGAGGATGCCGACAGCCACACATAGAGTTGGAGGAATGCAATTCCGACGACCAGGGACGGAGCCTGCAACGGGGTCCGCAACAAGACGAGGGCGATCCCGCCGTGGCGCAACCGGGTGCGAGAAAGCGCCAGCGCCGCGGACGTTGCCAACGCCGCCGCAAGGCCGGCGGCAGCGATGCCCAGCCAAACCGAGTCAACGAGGGCCGTCAGCCAGCGCGACGGGATCGCGTAATAGGATTCGAACGTCAACTCGCGGGGCGGAAAGCTCGCGATGCCGGCGCGGCCGATCGAATTCATCACGACCACCACCAGGGGTGCCAGGAGGAACACCAGCGTGGTCGCTACGATGGCGAAAATCACGAGGTCGAAAGAGGACGATCGGCGCTTCATGGATTGGCAATGGCCGCATACCAGCGCGCGCACGCGGAGCCGGCCCACGTCATCCCCATGACGACCACAAGCAACGCCATCGCCATCGCGGCCCCGAACGGATAGTTCATCACCACGGAAATCTGCTGCTGCACCAGAATTGGAAAAGTCGTCACCCGTCCACCTGCCAACAGCGCCGTCGTTGTATAAACTCCCATACAGATTGCAAAGCATAGCAATGACGCTGCTACGACGCCAGGCAGCGACAGCGGCCAGATAATCTTGCGGATCACAGTCATCCGCGATGCGCCCAGCCCCTCGGCGGCTCGTTCGAAAGCAGGATCGATCGCATGGAGTACCGGATACAAGATCAGCACGAAGAGCGGCACGAACCCGTGCACGAGACCCACGACCAGAGCAAAATTGCCGTCCAGCAACCTGATCGGATGGGATATCAGGCCAAGGGCCAGCAAGGCCTGATTGGCGGGTCCGCCTTCCGTCAGGATGCTGATCCAGCCCAGAGCCCGGACGACCAAACTCATGCCATGCGACGCAAGTACGACGACGAGGCAGATCGTGCCAAAGCGGCCGGCATAGCGTGCCACGTAGAGTGCGAACGGATAGGCTACGACGAGGGACAGCGCCGTCACGACGAGCGAAATAAGCGCCGTCCGAACCAAGACTTCAAAGAAATACGAATCGAGAAGCCGACCGTAGTTTTCGAGGGTGAAGCCTTCTCCGCTACTCCCCATCCCAGTCGATGGATGAAGGCTCTCGAGCAGGAACAGGATCAACGCCGAGCCGAAGGTGATCAGGACGAAGCCGACCGGAACGGCGAGCAGCAGCCCAGCTGCTCGCCGATTCCGCGACACCTTCATGGCGCTCACCCTGCCTTCAAATCAGCGGCGAACGGCCCGATCCCACTTGTCGATCCATTGAGGCAGCACCGCCGTCATCTTTCCCCAATCGGTCTTCGCCGCAATCTTGAGCTGCTCCTCGTTGTCGATCAGCAGATCCTTCAAGGCGGGATCATTCCGCAGCTTGTCCGAGACAACCCGGTTCGAAGCCCCGAAACCGATCTCCTTGACCATCGAGGTCTGGACCTCATCGCTGATCGCCAGATTAATCCAAATCTGAGCGAGGCGGGCCTTGGTTGTCCCCTTGATGATGTTGAGAGAGGAGAAGGTCACGCCGCCCTTCTCGTCACGAGATTGGGGAATGACGAACTTCATCTCTCTTCCCTGCTTTCGAAATCTCAGGATATATCCAGCGCTGCCGAGCACCGCCCATATCTCCCCGCTGTTGAATCGAGTCTGCAATGTGGGGAAATCGTTATATACGATAGGATTCTTGATATTCTTGAGCCACTCGAGCGTCCCATCGAGATTGTATCGATCTCCCGTCTTCCAGTAATTGATATTGGCATAAATTATCCTATAGACGAATGTGATATCCGGAATTGCGATGTGGCCGGCGAGTTTCGGATTGTTCAGCACCTCCCAATTCGTGGGGGGAGGCAGGCCATTGCTGCGAAATTTCTCCTCGTCATAGAGAACGCCGTTCAGCGACACGAAGTCCGAGGGGCCGTGCACCTGGTTCGGCTTGATTTCGTCGAACAGCTTGTCGACGTTCGGCATGAGCGCTTTAGAGTAGTCGTTGAGCAGGAGGCCCTGGCGGGACGCTTCGAGCAAGAGGTCGTCCCCCAGCGGCGCGAGGTCGAAGGGAACGTTCCGGCCTTTCGCCGCGACCATCGCGGCCAGGAACTGTGCGGGCGCGCCCGGCGTGTATTCGACCTTGGCGCCCGTCGCCTTGGTGAAGAGCGGCTCGATAGTCTTCTGCTGCCACTGTTGCCAGGTGCCGCCGAATATCGCCACCCGAAGGGTCTGACCTGCGAACTCCTTGGGTGAGGATTGCGCCGCGGCGCCCACCAGGGGAGCCGCCGCAAGCAGGAGCCCAACCACGCATTCTCGGATCATTTTTCCTCTCCTGGATGCTCTTCTGATTCAATGGCGACGGTCGATCAGTCGCCTCGCCTTGGGCAGAGTGGCGAACCCGGTCATCGGCTCGAGGTCTCCGGGAGCGGCGATCTCCACCCTGCAATTGACTCCGACCCCTTCCTTCAGTCGTTGCGCCAGCTCATGGGCCAGGCCGTCGCGGTCCAACCCCAGGTCCTTGATCTCGACATGGACGGTGAGATCTTCGTGTCGGTCCGCCCCGACGAGGTCCACCACACACACATATTCACCGTTGGAAGCCGGATGAGCAGCGATGACGGCACCTACTGCTTCTGGAAAGACATTGGCGCCGCGAACTTTGATCATGTTGTCGCTGCGGCCGTAAAACTTCTCCAGACGCAGATGAGTCCCGCCACACGCGCACGTCCCGGGGACGAAGGCGGAGATATCGTTTGTGTTGAAGCGAATTACGGGGCCGAGCTCCTTGAACAGGGCCGTCATGAACATCGTACCCTTCTCGCCCATCGCCACCGGCTGCATGGTCTCGACGTCGTTGATCTCCATCACGAAGGCGTCTTCGAAGATGTGCATGCCGGTGCGGTATTCGCAGTCGCCGGCCACAGCACCGACCTCATTGGTGCCGTAGCCGTCGAACACCTTGGTGCCCCACAGCTCTTCCAGTTCCTCGCGACGATCGAGCCCAAGATGGGTGAAAATCGACTTCAGGCCGAGAGTGCGGACATCCAGCTTGAATTCGCCCTGTGCCACTTCCGCCATGTGTCTGAGGTAAGCAGGGAAACCCTGAAGATGAGAGATGCCCCACGCCTTCATGATCTCGATTTGGCGCCGCGTCGGCGTTGACGCGCCCGAGCCGGTCAATACCGGAATGGCACCCGTATATTTCCAGAGAACCTCATGTGCCTGCATGCCGCCATTGGAGAGGCCGAGCGCCATCGTGACCTGCACCAAATCGAACGGCTTGATCCCCCGCATGAAACAGCTCCGCGCGCCGAGCAGAGCAAACAGCTCGCGGTCGCGTGGCGAGTAGAGCATGGGGCGTGGGAGGCCAGTCGTGCCACCGCTGGTATGAAGAACGAGCGGCCGCGGCGCGTCTTTCTTTGGATCGAGGCCAATGTAATCTGCAAAAGGAGGGTTATCCCCCATCGCGTCGCGCAAGTCGTGCACGCTATAGGGAGGGATATGCCTCAAATCGTCCAGCGAACGGATGTCGCCGGGTTCCAGCCCGTGCTCGCTCCAGCGGCGCCGGTAGAAAGGCACTTGCCAGCCGCGTTCGACGGTCTTGAAAAATCTGGCTTCCTGCAGGCTGTGCAGCTCGTCCCGTGAAATGCGGTGGGTCGTTCTATAATACTCGGCACCCACCGGATATTCGCGGCGCAGCGCCTCGAAATCGAGCGATTGATCATAGTATGGAGCTGGACTCGCCATAGATTCAGCCATTCATCACCTCGGACCGATTGCGTCGTGGGAACGCCACTGGACCTGACGCGTCCCCTCGATGGCTCTTGGGTTGCATGGCACGGATCGTGATTGAGGTTCTGTCGCCAACGTTACCGACATAGCGACCGTCAGGACGCATAAGTGGGGTCTTGCCGATCCAGCATGCGCCGCAGCGCTGCCCATTCCCGCTGCAGCACCGGGCCGGTGCCGGCGCTGGCGATGTTCTCCATGCGTCTGACGACCGGCTCGGAGGGCCGCACCGGTCTCGTTCCCGACATCAGCGTCGCAACCTGAACCTGGCAGGCCCGCTCGAGGTAGTGCATCAGGCTGAATGCGTGCGCCGCGGTTGCACCGGCAATGAGCGGTCCGTGGTTGCGCAGAATGAGGATTCGGCCGCCGGCGAGCGCCTTCCCGATCTCGGCCCGCCCCTCCTCCCCCTCGACGAAGCCGCCATAGTCGAGGTAGCGGATCCCTCCCAAGAGGAACATGGCATGCTGGCTGAGTGGCAGGAGGCCCGGTTCCTGGGCGGACACGGCTATGGTCGCGACGGTATGGGCATGCAGCACGCATTGCACGTCCGGGCGGGCCCGATGCACGGCGCTATGAATGAAGAATCCGGCGCGGTTGATGCCCATGCCCGACGGATCCGACAGGACATCGCCTTCAATATTGACCTTTACCAGCTGTGACGCCCGCACTTCTTCGAACAACATCCCATATGGGTTTATCAAGAACTCATTTTCCGTCCCTGGTACCCGCGCCGAGATGTGGGTGTGAATGATGTCGGTCATGCCGAAATGGGCCATCAGCCGATAGCAGGCGGCGAGGTTGACGCGCGCGTGCCATTCGGTTTGCGCCTCGGCCTCCGGATCGCCGGAAGGGGGCCCTCCGCCCATTCGGTTCGACGTGGACTGTTCCATGGAAGGACAGTTTCAAAAAGTCTCCCGCAGGTCTGTCGCTGAGATGAGGGACAGAGAGCGGCCCCGGGATCGGGGCAGAGCCGTGAGGAACAGCCGAGGAGGGGCTGCGGTTGAGCGTGTCGCAGCGGACGGCAATGCATCGCCTGAGGAAGGAGGGCATGCGCCCAACGATGCTACGATGTCGTCCAGAGCAAGCTGGCGCGTCGACGAGTAAATGCCGCGCAGCAGGTGGTTACCTGCGTTGCGTTACCGACGTGGCCTGTTAGGCGACAGCGCTCGATAGCCGACTGTTCAAGGGAAACCGGTTCGAAGCGCCCCGGCGCACTCTCCGGAACCTCGGACCACCACACCGCTCGGGCTGCGCCGCTCTAGCTCAAGATCAGAGGAGCGAGCTGATAGGCGCTGCAGATGTTGAGGCGCTTATAGGCACGCTGCCGGTAGGTCTGTACAGACCATCGTCCGATGTTGAGATCAATGGAGATCGCCTCCGCCGTCATGCCCACGATGGTGCGCGCGCAAACCTCCCGTTCCCGGCGCGTCAACCCAGGACAGCGCCTCCCGAGTCGGGCCTCGAGCTCGTCGACTGAGAAGGCATCTGAGACGGCCGGCGAACAGGCCTCCCGGAGTTCGCGATGCCGAGCCAGAAGCGGCAGCGCGATCCTAACGAAAGTCGCCATCCGCTCTAACTCGTCATGCCGAAAGGCTCCCGATTGGTTGGTGCGCGACAGGCTGATACAGCGCCAGTCTTCGCCCCCGCGGACGAGGAACGTCATTCGCTCGTAAACTGCAGGCTCATCAAAACACACCCGTCGATAGCTCGAGTCGGGAACCTCGTCGCGAGTTAGTCGAAGCAATGCGAATGAACTACGCGATGATGCCCGCCGCACGATCTCGTTAATCGGATCGCACTTTCGATAGTGAGCCGTATAGGCCTGGGACATCTCATCAGTGTCGCCCGATCGAGTCCAAGCCGCGTACACCTCCCCATTTTCCAGCCGGCGATGGCGCGCGCGCACAAAGGCATAGACTCGATCCGTTCGCGCAAGCCGATTCAATCCATCGGCCAGGGCGATATCGATGTGATCGGATCCGACCGCGGAGATCAGGCATGCAAGGGCTGCTTGTATGTCCTGGGACATATAACTGTTCCCTGGAAACACGGGAGCCAGATTCGCCCTCATCTTTCCCTCCCTAGTCGAGCCCGTGATCCAACGTCTCCGGCGCCCCTTTTCGTCAATGATGGTAGGCCACCGGCGGCCTCGTCCTCAAGGTCATCGGCGATGCGGTGCCGCGGGAGAAGACGTGACGGCTGGCGCGTCGGCCCCCCGTGCAGCTCGCGCCGTGGAAAATCGGAGGTGCCATCCGTGCGGCGCTTGTCACGAGAAAGCGCGCCAGCTGTTGACTGAGGTCCGCACTCCCCTATTCTGGCCTCAGAATACTCCAAAGACTACTCCAAGCCCCTACTCCAACGCCCTCCACAAGTCATTGATTTGCTATTCTTCCTGAACTCCGGGGCGCCTCCTGCCGGGCCCACCAGGAACTTCTTTGAGGTTTCTACGGCGGGGTTGGCGCACGTTGGGCAACGGGCCGGCCGCGAGCCCATCCGATGCCCGCCTGAAATGATCGCCAATCCGCGAGGTGATCTCGTCGCGCCTGCAGACGACGACAGCCGGCCCGATTGGTGCGATAGGATGGCCTTCGAAGGAGGTTCAGCCCCCGTCCTTGGTGCTGTCCTAGGACAGCACCCCGTCCTTGCGTAGGTTGCCCCACTTCTGCTGTATTGACAGGCTGCGGCGTTGCCTTCCCCGGAGGCTACCCTGACCTTGCGCGGCGAAGCGTTCAAAGCCTGGTCCACGAACCAGGATGAGGGGTTCTCGTTCGCCGACGGCGAGATGGGCGCGCTGATTCGCGCCTTCGACTGGTCCAGGACCAGCCTTGGGCCACGGTCGGGATGGCCGCAGAGCCTGAAAACCACCGTCGATCTCCTCCTGCGCTCGCCCGTCCCCATCGTGCTGCTGTGGGGGCCGGATGGCGTGATGATCTACAACGATGCCTATTCGGGCTTCGCCGAGGGCCGCCACCCACGCCTGCTCGGCTCGAAAGTGCGCGAAGGCTGGCCCGAGGTCGCCGACTTCAACGACAATGTCATGAGGGTGGGCCTCAGCGGCGGGACGCTCTCTTACCGCGATCAGGAGCTGACCCTCTATCGCAAGGGCATTCCCGAGCAGGTCTGGATGGACCTCAACTACAGCCCGGTCCATGACGAGACGGGAGCACCCGCCGGAGTCCTCGCCATCGTCGTCGAGACCACCGGCCGGGTCATGGCCGAGCGGGCCCTGGCGAAGTCGGAAGAGCGCCTCTCCTATGCCTTGGACGCCGCAGGCGTGGTCGGCACCTTCGATACCGATCTGCGGACCGAGACGGTCTATTCGGATGCCCGCTTCGCGGCGATGTTCTCAGTCGATCCCGCGAAGGGAGAGAGCGGCGCGCCCTTGGCCCACTATCTGGCGAGCGTTCACCCGGACGATGTGGGCTGGGTCGGCGAGGCCATCGGCCAGGCCGTTGTGACCGGAAAGAAATGCATCCTGGAATACCGCGTCCTGGGCAAGGACGGGACCGTCCGCTGGCTCGAAGTGCATGGCCAGTGCCTCTATGAAGAGGCCGGCAAGCCGTGGCGGATGCCCGGCGTCGCCGTCGACATCACGGAGCGCAAGAACACCGAGCTGGCGATCGGCCGTCTCGCCGCCATCGTGGCGTCGTCCGACGATGCGATCATCGGCATGGACCTGAACGGCACCATCACGACGTGGAACCGTGGTGCGGATCAGCTTTACGACTACCGGTCCGAAGAGGCGATCGGCACCCCCGTCGCGATCCTGCTTCCCGAGGGTCGGAAGGACGAGGAGATGCAAATCCTCGAACGCATCAGCCGGGGCGAGCACATCCGTCACTATGAAACCATTCGCCAGCGCAAGGACGGCAGTCTGGTCGAGGTTTCCCTCACGGTCTCTCCGGTCACCGACGCTCAGGGCAAGATCATCGGCGCGTCGAAGATCGCCCGCGACATTACCGCGAGCAAGCAGGCCGAACGCCTGCAACGCACGCTGATGCGCGAATTGAAGCATCGGATGCAGAACACCCTGGCCACCGTGCTGGCGATCGCAAGGCAGAGCTTCCGTGAGCCGGACGGCGGCAGCACGGCCTATCAGGGCTTCGAGGCACGTTTGCTCGCCCTCTCGAAGGGCCATGATCTACTCACCCGCGACACCTGGGATCGCGCCGAATTGGCCGACGTGGTCGCGCAGCTGCTCGCCGCCTACGACCGCGACCGGTTCGAAATCGGCGGACCCGCGCTGCGGCTCACGCCGAAATCGGCGCTGGCGCTGACCTTGGCGCTTCACGAGCTGGCGACGAACGCTGCCAAGTATGGCGCGCTCTCCGTGCCCTCCGGTCGGGTCAGCATCACGTGGGAAGTCGAACGCGCCGATTCCCCCCACTTTATCTTCCGCTGGCAGGAACGAGGCGGCCCTCCCGTATCGTTCCCAGCGCGGAAGGGCTTCGGTTCGCGTCTCATCGAAAACGCGCTGGCGAACGAACTCCGCGGCAAGGTTCGAATGACCTACGACCGGCCGGGCGTCATCTGCGAAATCGTCGCTCCTCTCTCCGCCGAATGGGATGATGGGTCGCAAGCCTAGAGCCGGGCTGACTGGCAGGAACCGGCGCGGCCACACCGGCCGGCTCCGCCGGCGGACGTAGCTTCATCGCCCTTTGTCGGGAGATGTCCGCGGCAAAGCCCTCTCTGAAATCGCTTCGGGCAAAAGGGCTTGCGGGCCGCCATTCGGGTCCTGGCCCCGAGGCAGCGCTACACCAGAGAGCGCGCCGAGCTTGGCGACGAGCTGGTCCTGGAAGGCGGGATCCGTCGCTTCCCCGGCCGGCGTTTCCTGCCGGAGGTCGTGCCAATAGCGGCCGCTGACCATTGCGGCGGGATCGCTGCTGACCGCAAGCCAGGTCTGGGTGCGCTGTCCGGAGTCGAGGTCGACCGGGGCGCCTGGCCCGCCCATCCGGGTGCGTGCCCAGCCGGGATCGACGGCGTTGCTCAGCACCTCCGGCCAGCGCCGCGCCAGCGCGAAGGCCAGGGCGACGACATGTAGCTTGCTTTCGGCATAGGCCCGCGCCGGGTCCCAGGGCCGCTTCGTCCAGTCGAGGTCGTCGAGCGAACCCTCGCCGCCGCGATGCAGTCCGCTGCTGAGATAGACCAGCCGGTCGGGACGGTGGATCAGCGCCGTCAATGTGTACGGCGCGAGGGTGTTCACCGCGAGGGTACCGGCGTGGCCTTCAGGCGTCGCGCCGCGGTCGCGCTCGCGGTAGACGCCGGCGTTGTGGATGACCGCATCCATGCGCCCGATCGCGTTGACCTGCTCGGCAATGCTGCGGGTTTCGGCGGCGCTGCGGAGATCGCCGATCGCAACCCCGGCGCACCGCGAGGCGAGGTCGCCGACCGCCGCCGCACGAGCCGCCGATCGCGCATGCAGGACCACCTGGTGGCCGGCGTCCAGGAGCGCCTGCGCGGCCGCGCGGCCGAGCCCGTCCGTGCTGCCGGTGATGAAGATGCACGCCATCGATTCTTTTCCTCTCGGTCTCCTCGGAGAACGCGCCTCGAGCGCGATCCCGCCATTCCGCACGCCCGCAGCTCTCCAAGAGCGATCATGGCTGGTCAAGGTCGCGACCCCGATCGCCGGCTATCGCGATGCCGTTCCATTTGACGTTCGCGCTGCAGAACGGCGTGACGACGGATGAACTCGTCGTGTCCGAAGAGACCGCGGCCCAGCCGCTACGCTTCAAGGCACTTTCCGAATTTGCGGCAATGAGGAACTGCGGCGGGAGGGGCGAGTTGAGCGCGTGGTGAACAGCGGGAGCGCTCAATGTTTATTCACAACAAGAAGCTTCAGTATACGGTCCATGTATCGGAGCCCGATCCGGTGCTCGGCAGCTTCATGCTGGAGCAGTTCGGCGGGCCCCAGGGCGAGCTCGCGGCGGCGATGCGCTATTTCACCCAGGCGCTGGCCGACGACGACCCCGGCCGCAAGGACATGCTGCTCGACATCGCGACCGAAGAACTGAGCCATCTCGAGATCATCGGCTCGATCGTCGCCATGCTGAACAAGGGCGCCAAGGGCCAGCTCGCGGAGGCGACGCTGGAGGAAGCCGAGCTCTATCGCTCGCTGACGCGCGGCGGCAACAGCCACACCCAGGCGCTGCTCTATGGCGGCGGCCCGTCGCTGACGAATTCGGCCGGCGTGCCGTGGACCGCGGCCTATATCGATTCGATCGGTGACCCGACCTGCGACCTCCGCTCGAACATCGCCGCGGAAGCGCGCGCCAAGATCGTCTACGAGCGGCTGATCAACGTCACCAGCGATCCCGGCATCAAGGAGGCGCTCGGCTTCCTCATGACGCGCGAAATCGCGCACCAGAAGTCGTTCGAAAAGGCACTCTACGCGATCGAGCCGAACTTCCCGCCCGGCAAGCTGCCCGGCATGCCGGAATTCAGCGACCTCTACGTCAACACCTCGCGGGGCGACCAGGACGCCGAGGGGCCGTGGAACTCGGGCGAGCAGTGGAAGCGGCTGGAGCACGTCGAGGAGGAGTTGCCGCTCGACGGCGGCGACGGCCTCGCCACCGTGAAGCTGAAGGGGCCCGATCAGAAGGCGGTGACGGGCTTTGCCAAGCGCACCCAGTCCGACCCGGAGTCCGAGCCCCTCACCGGTGCCGACCTCGGCGCCGGCCCGGGTGCGGGAACCACGACGAAGCGGCGCTGACGGAACGCCTGCCCGTCATGGCCGGCCTCGTTCCTACCGTGACGGGACTCCGGCGCGGAGAAGCAACCATGCCCAACTCACCGCGGCCGCTCGCTGGATTCGCTCTGCGACCGCGTCAAGCAGGCGCTGCGGGCGGTCGCTCTCAGCCTCACTCCGCGAGATGATCCATGTCGCCGCCCCGGCGGCATCCTCTCGATCCCCGCCGTCTATGGGCGCACCGTCCACCACTATCGAGCGGGAAGCGGCCTTCCCAAGCCGGCCGCGGAGATGCGCGGCATCGCCCGGGCCGTCGCAGGCCGACGCGCGCCCTGGCTATAGAATGGGCCTGCCCCCGGTGACGGCGACGGTGGCTCCGGAGGTGTAGCTCGACAGCGGATCGGCCAGCATGACATAGGCGGTGGCCAGTTCCGCAGGCTGGCCGGGCCGCTTCATCGGCACGTTGCCGCCGAACTGTTCGACCGCCGCTTCGGGCATGGTCGACGGGATCAGCGGCGTCCAGATCGGGCCTGGCGCGACCGCATTGGCGCGGATGCCCTTCTCCGCCAGGAACTGGGCCAGGCCCGCCGTGAAATTCTGGACCGCGCCCTTGGTCGTCGCGTAGGCGAGGAGCGTCGGGTTGGGCGCGTCCGCATTGATCGAGGCGGTGTTGATGATGGCGCTGCCCGGCGTCATGTGGGGCACCGCGGCCTTCACCAGGTAGAACATCGCGTGGATATTGACCCGGAAGGTCAGCTCCCACTCGGCATCGCTGATGTCCTCGATCGACTTGAAGCTCGCCTGGTGGGCGGCGTTGTTGACGAGGATGTCGATGGCACCGAGCTGGCGGACGGTGGCATCGACCAGCTCCCGACAATGCCCGGCGTCCTGCACGTCGCCCGGCAGGAGCACCGCCTTGCGGCCGGCCTCCTCGACCCAGCGCTGGGTCTCCCGCGCGTCGTCGTGCTCCTCGAGATAGGCGATCGCGACATCGGCGCCCTCCCGGGCATAGGCGATCGCGACCGCCCGCCCGATGCCGCTGTCGGCGCCGGTGATGAGCGCCCTCATGCCATTCAGCCGGCCCGAGCCGCGATAGCTGGTCTCGCCGTGGTCGGGCGCCGGCTTCATCGCACCCGTCCGCCCCGGCATCGGCTGCTGCTGCGGGGCGAAAGGCGGCTTCGCGTGCTCGTCCATGGCGCCACCTCGCTCGCTAGGCCGTCGCCCCCGCGCCGTCGGCGCGGACGCGGACCGGCACCGATTTCGCCGCCGGCACCTTGCTGCCCTTGGCGTAATGCGACAGCGGGATCAGCACGTTGCATTCCGGGTAGTAGCCGACGAGGCAATGCTCGGGCACGCCAAACGGGATGACCTGGAGGCCGGCGAGCTCGCGCGTGACGCCGTCGTCGACTGCGGTCGCGAGCGTGACGCGCATGTCCTTCGCGAGCCCGAGGCGGGCCATGTCGGCCGCGTTCATCAGGACGACGTCGCGGCCGCCGAAGACGCCGCGGAAGCGGTCGTCGAGCGTGTAGACGGTGGTGTTGAACTGACCGTCCGCCCGCGTCGTGATCAGCCGGAACACGTCGGCCGGATCCTCCTCGGCCTTGTCCAGGCTCGCCGGCACGGTGAAATTGGCCTTGCCGTTGGGCGTCTTCCACTTGCGCTCGCGTGCCGCAAGCGGCCGCGGGAAGCCGCCGGGCTGGAACATCCGGGCGTTGAAATCCTCGAACTGCGCGGGATAGGTCCGCTCGATCGCGTCGCGCACCAGGGCGTAGTCGGCGACCCAGGCGTCCCAGTCGACCTTCGGATTGGGCGGCAGCGTCGCCTTGGCGATCTCCGCCACGATCTTGGGCTCCGACAGGAGGGCGGGCCCGACCGGGTCGCGCACCCCGCGCGACCCATGGATGCAGGCGGTCGAGTCCTCCATCGACACCGCCTGCGGACCCGTCGCCTGCCGGTCGATCTCGATGCGGCCGAGGCACGGCAGGAGATAGGTCACCTCCCCCGGCAGCAGGTGGGTGCGGTTCAGCTTGGTCGCGATCTCGACCGACAGGCGCAGCCGCCGCCACGCCGGCTCCATCACGCCGCGGTCCGGGACGGCGTGGGCGAAATTGCCGCCGAGGCCGATGAACCCCTTCACGCTGCCGTCGAGGATGCCCTTGCAGGCGTCGACGGTCGTCAGCCCGTCCTGGCGCGGCGGCTCGAAACCATAGAGCCCCTTCAGCTTGTCGAGCGGCACCAGCTTGGTCTTCTCGGTGATGCCGACGGTGCGCTGGCCCTGGACGTTGGAATGGCCGCGGATCGGCAGGATGCCGGCGCCCGGCTTGCCGATATTGCCGCGGAGCAGCGTGAGGTTGACGAGCATCTGGACGTTCTCGACGCCGTTCACGTGCTGCGTCACGCCCATCCCGTAGCCGACGATCGCCGCCTTGGCCTTCGCATAGGTCGAGGCGACGACCTCCATCTCCGCCCGCGTGAGACCGGAGCCGCGCTCGAGGTCGGACCAGCGCCGGGCACGGCAGAAGCCTGCGAATTCCTCGAAGCCATGGGTGTGCTCGGCGATGAAGGCGGCATCGAGCACGCGCGGCTTGCCGCCTGCGGCTGCCGCATCGTCCGCCTCGATCAGCGCCTTGCAGAGGCCGGTGATCGCGGCGCTGTCGCCGCCGGCCTTGATCTGGCAGTACTGCGAGCTGATGCGGGTGCCGCCCGCGATCATCTGCACCGGGTTCTGCGGGTTGACGAAGCGCTCCAGCCCGACCTCGTGCAGCGGATTGAAGGTCACGATCGGCACCCCGCGCTCGACCGCGCCCTGAAGCGAATGGAGCATCCGCGGCGCGTTGGTCGAGGTGTTGTGGCCGAACAGGAAGATGAAATCGGTCTTGTCGAAGTCCTCGAGGAGCACGGTGCCGACCGGCACGCCGACCACCTCGGGCAGCGCCACCGAGGTCGATTCGTGGCACATGTTCGAGCTGTCGGGGAAATTGTTCGAGCCGAACATGCGCCCGAAGAGCTGGTACATGTAGCTCGCTTCGAGCGAGGCCCGGCCGGAGGCGTAGAAGACGACCGAAGCCGGATCGAGCCGCTTCAGCTCGGCGCCGATCTCGCGAAACGCGTCGTCCCAGGCGACCGGGACATATTTGTCCGTGGCCGGGTCGTAGCGCATCGGCTCCATCAGCCGGCCGTGGTCCTCGAGCGCGTGGTCGGACCAGGTCAGGAGCTCGCTCACGGTATGGTCGGCGAAGAATTCCGACCCGGTCTGCTTGGTCGTGATCTCCCATGCCGTCGCCTTGGCGCCGTTCTCGCAGAACTCGAAGGGGTGCGGCTCGGCCGGCTTGGCCCAGGAGCAGCTCACGCACATGAAGCCGTCGGGCTTGTTCTGCTTCATGAGGACTTCGCTGCCGAGGAGGCGCACTTCCTCCTCGCCCAGGATGCCCTCGACCGCCTTCAGCGAGCCCCACCCGCCGGAGGCGTTCGGAAGCGGCTTGGTTTCGGCCTTGTTCATGGCGTTCGTCTTCGATCGTTGGAGGAGCCGCCTTAGCTTGCGGCGGTCGATCGCCGGAGCGCGCGGTCATCCTTTGAACGGAGGCTCGAACCCTTGGTTCCGGCCGTGACAGGCGCTTTCGCGCACCACCGCGCTCGCAGCCGCGTCTTGCCGCGGCCGCCGACCGCGCCATTTGGTCGGCCAGTCGGGATCGGCGCGCCGATCCCGACTATTTCCCGTTCTGCGAGATGGCCGGCGCCGCCGCCTATTGGGCCGAAGAGCGCGGCTTTCGCGCGGCGCTGGCCGGGCCGGCGCCGTTCGATCCGGTCCGGCTCATGCTGATGGGCGAGCGCCCCGACATCCGCCTCGCGCCTGCGCCTTGCCGAATTTCAAGCGCGTCGTCCTCGCGGCAGGCGGATGCGCGTCGCGAGGGGATTTACGGGCGGCGGTCCGGGATCGTCACGAGGATGTCCTCGCCGTCGCGCCGCACGGCGACCTTCCGCAGACGGAAGCGGCGGTCGGTCGGATGCTCGCCGGTGCGGATGTCGAACTCCATGCCATGCCACGGGCAGATGACGTTGCGGCGGGTCGCCGAAAAAACCCGGCCCTCGGACTTGCCGTCGCCGTCTACCGCCTCGGTCGTCAGCGGCAGCAGCAGGCCCTGGCAGGCCGGCCCGCCGAGATGCGGGCAGAGGTTCTCGTAGGCGAAGAACTCGCCGTCCAGGTGGAACAGGCCGATCTCGACCCCGTCGAGCACCACCACCCGGCGTCCCGCCGCCGCAAGTCCCGCCGCATCGCCGATGCTGACTTCGGTCATGACCGTCCTCGTTCCAAGACGCGATGCGGGCCGGCGCCGATCACTCCCCGCGCCGGGAAAACCACATCGACACGTCGAACATGTTGGCGTTGGTCGCGCGGATGATCTCGCACGCGGTGTTGAGAGCGTCCGTCGTCGACAGGCTGCCGACGTCGATGGGCGGCCCGAGCATCTCGGCCGCCTCGAGACGCCGCGCATAGACGCGGGCCGCGGCGGTCATGACCGCCACGAGGTCGGCCTCGGAGAGGCGTGCGCCCTCGCGGCCGGCGGCTTCGTTCTCGCACGCCGCGACCACCGCGGTCACCCCGTCGGCGAGCGCGCCGCTCACACCGCGAGTTCCGCCCGCCGGGTCGCGGCGACGTCGTCCGGCCGCGGCCGGCGCCGCCCGCGCGGCAGGTTGAACAGGCGCGCGGCGTTGAGCCCGAGGATGTTGCGCTTGGCCTGGTCGGAGAGGAACGGCAGCGTCGTGATCGAGCTCGGCGGGTCGAAATCCCAGTGCGGCCAGTCGGACGAGAACAGAAGCTGGGTCTCGGCGTTGATCTTCTTCATCGTCATCGCGAGCAGCTCGAGGTCGAACCGCTCCATCGGCTGGCTCGAGTAGAACATCTCCCGCATATATTCGCTCGGCCGCCGCTTCAGCCCGGGCGCCTCGTTGTGGCGCAGCAGCACCTCGTGGTCGAGCCGCTGCATCAGGTAGGGGATCCAGGCGAGGCCGCTTTCGACCCACATCAACTTGAGCTTCGGAAAGCGCTCCGGCATCGCGTTGATGATCCAGTTGGTCATGTGGATCATGTTGTAGTGAACGAACGACAGCGCGTGCATCGAGATGAAGCGGTTGAGCTGCTTGAACGACGGGTCGCCCCAGAACGGGCCGGCGTGGAACGCCAGCGGCTTGCCGGTCTCCTCGATCATGCGGTAGAGCCGCATGTACTGGTTGCCATGCACCGGCTTGTGCCGGACCGCGCAGATCGTGAAGCCGACGACCTGGGGGTTGTCGGCGACCTGGGCGACGAGCTTCTCCGAATCCTCCGGCGAGTTGAACGGCAGGTAGCACAAGGCGACGACGCGGTCGTCCTCGGGCAGGATCCGCTCCGTCATCCAGCGCACATAGGCGCGCGACAGCTCGACCTCGATATCCTCCATCGGGTTCATGCCGACATGCAGCATCGCGGTCGGGAAGATCACCTGGTAGTCGACGCCCATCGCGTCCATCGAGCGCCGCACGATCTGGACGAAGCGGTGGCCGTGGGTCGCCGGGTCCTCGGTCTTCTCGCGCGGGCCCGACTGGTGCGGCACCCGCCCGGCCATCGACTGGAAGTTCATGCCGGCTTCCATGTTCACGAGCGGCATGGCGTTGCCGCCCTTGTGCATGGTGAGGCCGGTGTAGCGCAGCACGTCGTTCGGGCAATATTCCAGGATCTCGCGCCAGAACCCGCCCTCCTGGACGTGGGCGTCGACGTCGACGATGAGGTCGTAGTCGTCGTAGCTGCGGGCCTGGCGCGTCGCGTGCGCGAGATAGTCCCGCGTGTCGGTCTCGACCGTGATCTCGGGCAGCTCGAGAATGCGGTCGCGCGTCGGGGTCTCGCTCATCGCTGGAATCCGTCGTGAATCGGTCGGCCCGCCCCCGCCCCGCGCACCGGGACCGGAGCGAACCGACGGGAGGTTACTCCGCTCAATTCCACTTGAGGCGGAAAAAGTCGATCGACAGGGCGCCGACGGTGTCGGTCTCGACGCTCACGTCCTTGGTGTGGACGAAGACGGAGGGAAAGGAGGTCAGCGGCATCAGGTAGGCCCGCTCGTTGACCAGATCGAACACCTTCCGGTAGATCGCGTCGCGCTTGGCGGTGTCGCGCTCGCTCTGTCCTTCGGCGCCCAGCTTCACGATCTGCGGATCCTGCGCGTAGTCGACCGGCGTGCCGCCCCACAGATAGGACACGCCGCTGGCGACGTCCGGGCGGCCCGCGCCGTCCCATTGACCGATCACGAGCTGGATCTTGCCGGCCCGCTGGCGCGACGCGAAGCCGCCGAAGGTCAGGTGCTCCACGCGGGCCCGCACGCCGATCTCGCGGAGCTCGCCGGCGATCGCCTCGGACATCTGCTCGCAGCCCGGCTGCGAGATCAGGTCGACGTCGAATCCCTCGGCGTATCCGGCTTCGGCCATGAGCTTTTTCGCCGCTGCGGGATCGAAGGCTGGCGGTGCGTTGTCGACGTGGCAGCCGGCCATCACCGGCACGCAGAGCGCGTCGCGGACGACGGCGCCGGGCGGGGCGACGTTCTGGGCGAGCGCCTTGCGGTCGATCGCCATCTCGATCGCCTTGCGGACCCGGACGTCGGTCAGGGCCTTCTGCCCGGCGCGGCCCTTGGCGTCGAAGTTCAGGTAGAACACGTTCAGCCCGGGGGCGACGGTCATCTGGTAGGCCGGGTTGCTCGAGATCTGCTTGGCCTGGTCGCGCGGCACGCTGTGCATCAGGTCGAGCCCGCCGACCATGAGCTGGGCCACCTCGGTCTGAATGTCGGGAATCGGCAGGATCTTGACGGTGCCGATCGACGCTGCCGGCCGCCACGGCCCGGGTGAATCGAAACCTTCCCATTTCTTCAGGACGATGCCGTCGCTGGCGGAAATCGACATGAGCTTGTAGGGCCCGGTGCCGACGGGGTGCTGGCGGCCGAAATCGGCCTTGTTGTCGTATTTCTCGAACAGGTGCTTGGGCAGGATGACGAGATTGCCGCCGATGATCATGAGGTCGTCGGAGACCGGCGACTTCTCATAGATCCGCACGGTGTCGTCATTGACCTTCTCCGCCTTGGTGAAGCGGGTGGTGTAGACGTAGCCGAAGCGGAGCTTGGTCTTCGGGTCCAGCAGCCAGTTGACGGTGTAGACGACGTCGTCGGCCGTCACCGGCGTCCCGTCCTGCCACTTCACGCCCTTGCGGAGGGTGAACTCCAGGGTCGTCGGGTCGATGCGCTTCCACGACTGGGCGAGGTCCGGCTTGAAGGTCTTGGTCGCCGGATCGAACACGATGAGGGTGCTGAAGATGGATCGCTCGACCGCGGTGGTCTCGGGCTTCGGATCGAAATAGTCGATCGTCGAGGCGATCGGGTCGGTATAGGCGACCCGCAGCGTATCCTGCGCCTTCTGCGCATGGGCAGGCAAAGCCCCCAGAAGCGTCGCCCCCACCGCCATCGCGGCCAGTCTCGCAGCAGCCGTCATCGCTCCCTCCGTTCGCACCTTATGGTCTTCGCCGCGCCGCGGCGTCGGGCAACCGCGCTCTAGGCCCACGCTTCCCATGACGAGCCTCCGCCCGGCGCCTGACTAGGAAAAGGAGAATCTTTGTAACGGCTGTTACGGAAAATCCGAACCGACGCCCCGCGACTGCCTCGGAAAAGCCGAAGCCCTTCTGAGTCAACATCGATTTTACGGAAGCCGGCGAAGGGCCCACATTCCGGCCGCCACCAGCGGCGGGGAATCCAGCCCATGATTCGGACCGGCGATGAATATCGCGAGTCGATCCGCGACGGACGCGAGGTCTACATTGCCGGCGAGCGGGTGAAGGACGTCACCGCCCACCCGATGTTCAAGCCGCTCGTCGACGTCCGGGCTCGCATCTACGACATGGCGCATGACGCGGCGACGCGCGAGGTCATGACCTACGAGGAGGACGGCGACCGCCGCGCCGTCGGTCTCCGCCTGCCGCAGACCCCGCAGGACTGGCGGGACAAGCGGGCCGCCGTCGACGCGGTCTTCGAGGACATCGGCGGGGTCGTCACCCGTGTCGGCGACGAGACCGTCGGCGAGATGTGGTCGCTCTACGACGGCCAGGACGTGCTGAACGAGGTCGATCCGCAGTTCTCCGAGAACATCCGCCGCCATATCGATCGCGTCGTCCGGAGCGATCCCTTCCACGTTTCCGCCAACACCGACCCCAAGGGGGACCGCTCCAAGCGCCCGCAGGAGCAGGACCCCGACATGCTCCTCCACATCGTGAAGGAGACCGACCGGGGCATCGTCGTCCGCGGCGCGAAATACGAGACCGCGGCGGCCTATGCCAACCAGGCCTTCACCAAGCCGACCATCGCCAACTGGGGCGATGCGAAGCTGTCGGACTACGCGGTCGGCTTCATCTGCGACCTCGGCTCGCCCGGCCTGAAGATGCTGTGCCGCACCGGCTTCGCGGGCCGCGCGCCCGCGGACGACTATCCGCTGTCGAACCGCTTCGACGAGGTCGACACCCTCGTCGTGTTCGACAATGTGCTGATCCCCTGGGAGAACGTGCTGTTCTGCCGCCACACGCGGGCCGCCACCTTCATCCGGGCGACGCTGCACCGCTACAGCGCCTTCCCGTTCGTCCAGCGGCTCCTGAAATATGCCGACATGATGATCGGGGCGGCGCTGTTCAACGTCCGCCAGACCGGCCTCGACAGGCAGCAGGCGGTCCAGGAGAAGCTGGCGACGCTGGCCTGCTACCGCGAGGGCATCAACGCCCATCTCACCGGGTCCATCGCGACGGCGGAGGAGAGCCCGGCCGGCCTCCTCATGCCCAACCAGTCGCTCCTCTTCACCGGACGGGTGCTCGCGATCTCGCAGCTTCCGCAGATGATGCACATCGCCCGCGAGCTCTGCGGCGGCCAGATCTGCGTGACCCCGGACGCGGCCACCTTCCGCAGCGCCGATGCCGGGCCGTGGCTCGACAAGTTCTATTCGATCAACGAGAGCTGGGTTGCCGACGACCGGCGCAAGCTGCTCGCCTTCGCGCGCGATCTCTTGAACTCGGACTATGCCGGCCACCGCCTGACGTTCCAGCTCTTCGCCCAGTCGCCGCCCTTCGCGCACCTGGCCGCGGTCTATCGCAATTTCGACTGGGACGGCCCGCTCGACTTCGTGAAGAAGGCGGCGCGGCTTTCGGACAGCGTCATGGCGCCGGCGGAGCCGGTCCGCAGCAAGCCCGCCGCGGAGTGACCGTCATGGCCCATGTCCGCATCCGCAAGTTCAACACCCGCGACACCTATCCCGAGCAGAATCTCGACAACGATCTCTGCCAGGCGGTCGTGGCGGGCAACACGATCTATCTGCGCGGCCAGGTCTCGCAGGATCTCGACACCCGCGAGAATCTCTTCGTCGGCGACGCGGCGGCGCAGGCCGACCAGGCGATGAAGAACATCGACCTCCTGCTGAAGGAGTGCGGCTCCAGGCTCGACCATGTCTGCAAGATCGTCATCTACCTGACCGACATCCGCCACCGCGAGGCGGTCTACCGCACCGTCGGCCGCTGGCTGAAGGGCGTCTATCCGGTCTCGACCGGGCTGGTGGTCGCGGCGCTGGCGCGTCCCGAATGGCTGGTCGAGATCGACGCGACCGCGGTCATTCCCGAGGACGAGCGGGAATGACGTTCGCGATCGCCGCGCGCTGCGCCCGCACGGGCCGCTTCGCCGTTGCGGTCTCCTCGTCTTCGCCGGCCGTCGCGGCACGTTGCGCCCATGCCCGTGCCGGCGTCGGCGCGGCGGCATCGCAGAATGTCACCGACCCGGCGCTCGGGCCGCGCCTGCTCGACCTGATGGCCTCCGGCATGGCGGCGCCCGAAGCGATGGCGGCGCTCCGGCGCGAGGCGGCGCATCTGGACTACCGGCAGCTCGCCGCGATCGGCCGTGACGGCCGGACGGCAGGCTTCTCCGGCCGCCACACGCTCGGCACCCACGCGGTCGCCGAGGGCGTCGACGCGGTGGCTGCCGGCAATCTTCTGAGCATCGCCGGCGTGCCGGCAGCGATGGTCGCGGCGTTCGCGGCCGACCCTGCCGCCGACCTCGGCGATCGCGCGATCGCGGCGATGCGTGCCGGCCTCGCCGCCGGCGGCGAAGAGAGCCCGGTGCGTTCGGCCGGCCTCCTCGTGGTCGACCGCGTGGCCTGGCCGGTGGCGGATCTCCGGGTCGACTGGCATGACGATCCGATCGCCGAGTTGGCGCGCCTGTGGGACTTGTGGAAGCCGCAGCTCGAAGACTACGTCACGCGGGCGCTCGATCCCGCGGCGGCCCCTTCCTTTGGCGTAGCGGGCGATCGGTAGGGCGGCGGCAGCCCGCATGCTTTACCGCCTGCGGGGCGGTTGATACCGTCGCGACCTTCCCCAGGCGATGCGAACCGACATGCGTTTCACGCTGCGCCAGCTCGAATATTTCGTGGCGACGGGCGAGGTCGGCAGCCTGACCCTCGCCGCCGAGCGGATCAACATCTCGCCGCCCTCGATCTCGGCCGCCATCGCCCATCTTGAAGCCGAGCTCGGCATCCAGCTCTTCATCCGCCACCATGCCCGCGGCCTGTCGCTGACCCCGGTGGGCGAGGAGTTCCTGCGCAATGCCAAGGCGCTGCTCCACCACGCCGACGAGCTGCAGGCGATCGCCAGCGAGATGTCGGGCGAGGTCGCGGGGACGATCGCGATCGGCTGCCTCGTCACGCTCTATCCGCACGTCATCCCGGCGCTGGTTCACGCCTTCCACGCGAGATATCCCCGCGCGCGGGTGCGCGTGACCGCGGCCGACCAGGAGGCGCTGTTCGTGCGGCTGCGGCGCGGCGAGATCGCGCTCGCGATCACCTACGACCTCGACATTCCCGGCGACATCGGGCTCGACCCGCTCGCGCGGCTGCCGCCCTACGCCTTCTTCGCCGCCGACCACCGCCTCGCGGCGCGCCGGAGCATCACCCTGCAGGAGCTCGCCGACGAGCCGCTCATCCTGCTCGACCTGCCGCTCAGCCGCGACTACTTCATGTCGCTGTTCTTCCACAGCGGGCTTCGGCCGCGGGTCGAAGCGGAGTTCGAGCAGCTCGAGGTCATCCGCAGCCTGGTCGCGCGCGGCGGCTGCTACGGCCTCGCCAACGTGCGGCCGAAGAACCACGCCTCGCTCGACGGACGCCTCCTGTCCTACGTGTCGCTGGAGGGAGATCATCGCGCGCTGAGCGCCGGCCTCGCGACCCTCAAGGGCTATCGCCAGACACGGACCGCGCTCGCCTTCCAGGAGCTGTGCTGCGAGCTCGTCCAGGGCGGCTCGCTTCCCGGGGCCGACTGAGCGTCCGGAACGCCGCTGTCCGCTCTCACGCCGCCAGCTCGCCCACGAGACGGCGCAGGAAGGCTTCACATGCGCCGAGCTCCTCGCGCGTGACATATTCGTCGGCCTTGTGGGCACGCACCATGTCGCCCGGTCCGCAGACGATCGACGGGATTCCGAGCGCCTCCTGAAAGACGCCGGCTTCGGTGCCGAACGTCACCTTTTCGCCGGCGTCGATGCCGCCTGCGGCCTGTGCCAGCCGAACGATCTCCGCCCCCGGCGGCGTCTCCAGGCCGGGATACGCGTTGTCGATCGCCACCGCGATGTCCGCGCCCTCGCAAGACTTCCGGGCGGCGGCGCCGAGGCGGCCCGCCGCCTCGCGAATGCGATCGAGAACCGCGTGCGGGTCGTCGTCGGCAAGGTGGCGGATTTCGAAGCTGATGGCGCATCGTTCGGGGATGACGTTCAGCGCCGTGCCGCCATGGATCGTGCCGACATGGACGGTCGTGAACGGCACCGCATAGGCGTCGTCGCGAGCGCCCTGCGCCTCGATGTCGGCCTGGATCCGGCGCAACGCGCCGACCATGTCGGCGCCGAGATGAATGGCGTTGAGACCGAGATGGGGGAGCGCCGAATGCGCCGCCTTCCCGGTGCAGACGATGCTGCCGGCGAGCTTGCCCTTGTGGCCACGGACGATCCGCATGCCGGTCGGCTCGCCCACGACGCAGCCGCTCGCCCTGATGCCCGCCGCCGCCATGGCGCCGAGCAGAGGGCGGATGCCCTGGCAGCCGATTTCCTCGTCGTAGCTGAAGGCCAGGTGGAGGGGGCGGGAAAGACGGCCGCGCGCCGCTTCCGGCACGATCGCAAGGATGCAGGCGAGATAGGCTTTCATGTCGAGCGCGCCGCGCCCGATCAGGCGGCCGCCGCGCTCGGTCAGCCGGAAGGGATCGCTGGTCCAGGGCTGCCCGTCGACCGGAACGACGTCGGTATGGGCCGAAAGGACGATACCGTTGTCCCGCGCCGGGCCGACGGTGGCGAAGAGGGCGGCTTTGTCGCCGCCCGGGCTCGGGACGAGCGTCGCGGACACGCCCACGGCGCGGAGGCGCTCGCGAACGAAGTCGATCAGGCGCAGATTGCCGTCGCGGCTGACGGTCGGGAACGAGACCAGCCGGTCGAGCAGCTCAATCGCCTGGTCTGGTGGGTTCAATACCGTTGTCCCGATGCAGAGCGGGCCCCTGCATCGCGCTCAGGCGGCAGGCTGGGCGGCGTTCAGGGCCAGCTCCTCGGGCGCGACGCCGAGCGTGCGCCAGTCCGTGCCCTTGGACACGATGCCCTGGAACGAGGCGAGCTTGACGTGCGGGACGTGCGGCTCGGTCGTGCCGATGGCCGGGCCGCCGGCCCGCATCTCTTTGGCCGCAGCGAGCATCTGGCGGCGGAAATGCACGATCGCGAGGTCGCTCGAGCCGAGGCGGTCGACGGTGCGGTCGGCGATCGGGCCCATGGACTCCCACATCGCCATGTCCTGCGCCGGGATGCCCTTGATGCCGGTGAAGTCGCCGAGCTTCATCGCCTGGCGGTCCTGGAGGAAATTGTTCTCCAGCGTGCGGATCTTGCGATAGTTCTCGTCGAGGTCGATGCCGACCTGCGCCACGCAGAACTTGCGCCAGGCCTCCTGGTCGATGCCCTCGGTCTCGTGCCACGCCACCCAGTAGAACATGGTGTTGGTGTCGTCGATCGGGATGAGCATCTGCGCGAGGTTGTAGAGGTTGTTCGGCGGGATCAGCACGGTGAAGGGCGCGATGAACAGCGTCGTGCGGATGTATTCGGTGCTCTCGGGATTGAGGATCGGCTTGCGGATGGCCGCATAGCGGAAGCCGAAGCTGGTGTGCTGGATCTGGAGCCGCGGCGCCTTGTCGTTCGACGGCCGCGGCCACGCCGTGCGCGTCGCCATCGCGCCGTTCACCGCCGCGGCCGGCATGTTGGAGGAGTGCAGCGAGGAGGAGTGCGCCGAGTCGATCGAGCCCTCCAGCACCTGCGCCCAGTTGCAGGCGGTGTGGATCTTCACGATGCTGATGCGGGTGTCCGGCGTCGGCAGCCAGGCCGGCGGCTCGAACGGGCGCATCTCCTCGGCCGGCCCCATGTAGACCCACACGAAGCCGGCGCTCTCGTGGGCCGGATAGGCCTTGTGCTTCGTCGTCTGGCGCATGCGCGAGTCGGGCGGCTCGGACGTCATGTCGAGGACGTTGCCGTCGATGTCGAACTTCCAGCCGTGATAGAGGCAGCGCAGGCCGCATTCCTCGTTGCGGCCGAAGGCCAGCGACGCGCCCCGGTGCGGGCAGCGCTCGCCCAGCACGCCGAGGCGGCCGTTGCTGTCGCGGAACACCACGAGGTCCTCGCCGAGCAGGCGGGCGCGGACCGGCGCGCCGTCGGGCTCCGCGACCTCCTCCGACATGCAGGCCGGGATCCAGTGCCGGCGCATGATCTCGCCCATCGGCGCCTTGCCCTCGACGCGGCAGATGAGGTCGTTTTCCTCGGGTGTCATCAGCGCTCTCCCTCCCGCGGCACCGGACGAGGCGGACCGCCGCGGGATTGAATCATCTTAGCCATCTAATTATTACAGCGTGACACAAGCGGTGTCCAATGGCCCACGGCGCCGGGTGCGGGGCATCCCGAACGGGCGGGACCGAGAAAGGGATTTGCCGGATGGAACCGCCGCTGCGCATCGGCGCCGTCGGGCTCGGCCGCGGCTTCATGCTGATGCTGCCGACCTTCCGCGCCGACCCGCGGGTGCAGCTCGTGGCCGTTGCCGACCCGCGGCCCGAGGCGCGGGCGCGCTTCGTCGCCGAGTTCGGCGGCCGCGCCTATGCCGACGTCGCGGCGCTCGCCGCCGATCCCGAGGTCGATGCCGTCTACGTCGCGACGCCGCACCAGATGCACGCCGAGCATGTCCTCGCCGCCGCCGCCGCAGGCAAGCACGTGCTGGTCGAGAAGCCCATGGCGGTGGCGCTCGCGGACGCGGAGCGCATGGTCGATGCCTGCCGCGCCGCCGGCGTGCACCTGATCGTCGGCCACAGCCACAGCTTCGATGCGCCGATCGCCGTGACCCGCGCGATGATCGCAGGCGGCACCTACGGCCCGCTCCGCATGATGACGGCGCTGAACTTCACCGACTTCGTCTATCGCCCTCGCCGCATCGAGGAGCTCGACAGCGCTGAGGGCGGCGGCGTGCTGTTCAGCCAGGGCGCCCACCAGGTCGACATCGTGCGCCTTCTCGCCGGCGGGATGGCGCAGACGGTGCGCGCCATCGTCGGCGACTGGGACGATTCCCGCCGCACCGAGGGCGCCTACGCTGCGCTCATCACCTTTGCCGGCGGCATCACCGCATCGCTGACCTATAGCGGCTACGGCCACTTCGACACCGACGAGTTCTGCGGCTGGTCCGGCGAGACCGGGTCGCCGCGCGACCCGGACGAGTACGGCCTCGCGCGGCGCCGGCTCGCCGCGGCGGCCGATCCGGCGGCCGAGGTGCGGCTGAAGGAGACGCGGGCCTACGGCGCCGGCGCTGCGGGACCCGGCGCGGGAGCCGAGCCGAAGCTGCACGAGCATTTCGGGCTCCTCCTCGCAAGCTGCGGCAAGGCGGATCTGAGACCGCTGCCGACCGGCGTCATGATCTACGGCGACCGCGAGCGCGCGCTGCATCCCCTGCCCGCGCCGGCCGTGCCGCGGGCCGAGGTCGTCGACGAGCTCTACGCCGCCGTCGTGCACGGAACGCCGCCGGTGCATTCGGGAGCCTGGGGGCTCGCGACGCTGGAGGTCTGCACGGCGATGCTGCGCTCGGCGCGCGAGGGTCGCGAGATCGCCCTGGAGCGCCAAGTGCCGGTCGCCGGCGCCGGTTGACCACCGGCCTGCCCGATCCTTCCGGGGCGGGAGGATTCGTGCTCTGTCTGTCCGCCGCCGGCGGCCAATCCGGCTGCCCCAGACGAGAGAACTGGTATTGGCGAAGGCGAAGCCTCCCACCCCCGCATCGGATCGCGCAGGCCCGAAGTCCCGCAAGGTCCGCATGCGCGACGTGCCGAACCAGCTCATGCTCGAGCACTGGCTGTCGGGCGCGCCGGACGACCGCACCGCCCATCTCGTCCGCGACGCGGCGCGCGGCCTCTCCCGCAGCCTGCAGCTGCGGCTGGCCCAGCACGAGCTGTCGTTCGGGCACTGGCAGTTCCTGCGCGTCTTGTGGGAGGGCGACGGCCTCAGCCAGACCGACCTCAGCGCCGCCGTCGGCGTGATGGAGCCGACCACCGTGGCCGCGCTCAAGACGATGGAGATGCTGGGCTTGATCGAGCGCCGGAAACGGCTCGGCAACCGCAAGAAGATCCATGTCTACCTGACGCCGGCAGGCAGGACGCTGAAGGCGAAGCTGGTGCCGCTCGCCGTCGAGGTCAACGAAATCGCGCTGCGGGGCGTGAAGGCGGCCGACGCCGCCGCGATGCGGCGCGCGCTTCTGGCGATGGTGGTCAATCTCGCCGAGGACGAGGCCGCCGCGATCGGTCTTCAGATGCGCATCCCCTCGACCCGGGAGGTCGCGCGCGCCCGCGCCGCATCCGGCCACCAGCGCCGGGAATCCGGCAAGCTCCCGTCGTGAGGGCAGGCTGGCGACGCCGGGACGCGTATGTTAGATCACTAAGAAGATTGTCGCCTGTCGCGACGCGGCATCGCCTCCTGCGGTTGCGGCCGGACGATCAATCCACGATTGCTGCAACGGGAGGACACCAATGAAGCGGGCTCATCTGGCAACCGCCATAGGCGCGGCCGCATCCCTGCTGGCACTCTTCGCCGGCCCTCCGGCCATGGCGGCGGGCGCCATGAACATCGACGCCGTGCTGCCGCTCACCGGCCCCGGCTCGTTCCTCGGCAAGTCCGAACAGCAGGCGCTGCAGATCCTCGAGGCGACGGTGAACAAGGGCGGCGGCATCCACGGCCAGCCGGTCCATTTCGTGTTCCACGACGACCAGTCGAGCCCGCAGACCGCGGTGCAGCTCGCCTCGGGCATCGTGCCGTCGCACCCGCCGGTCATTCTCGGCTCGGCCATCGTCGCGATGTGCAAGGCGATGGCGCCGCTGATGAAGAGCGGTCCGGTGATGTACTGCAACTCGCCGGGCATCCATCCCGACAAGGGCTCCTACGTCTTCACCTCCAGCGTCTCGACGCTCGACCTCGCCGCGGCGGCGATCAACTACCTGCGCGACAAGGGATGGACGAAGGTCGCCCTCATCACCAGCACCGACGCTTCCGGCCAGGACGCCGAGCACGGCATCAAGGGCGTGCTCGCCCGGCCCGAGAACAAGGGCATGACGCTGGTCGCCAACGTCCACTTCAACCCGAAGGACCTGAGCGTCGCCGGGCAGATGGAGGAGGTGAAGTCGAAGCACGCCGACGTCCTGATCGCCTGGAGCACCGGGGCGCCCGTCGCCACCGTGTTCAAGGGCATCGTCCAGGCCGGCCTGTCCATCCCGGTGGTCACCACCAACGGCAACATGACCTATGCCCAGATGGAGCAGTACGCGAGCTTCCTGCCGAAGGACCTCTATATCCCGTCCTCGGCCTGGACCGCGCACGCCACCGGCAAGGCGAGCGATCCCGCGGTCGACCAGGCGCAGAAGGAGTTCTTCGACGCCTATGCGGCGAAGCACCTCCGGCCCGACGCGGCCGCGACCTTCGCATGGGACCCCGCGCGGATCGTCGTCTCGGCGTTGCAGAAGCTGAAGGCCGGCGCCAGCGCGGCGGATCTGCGCCAGTACATCGCCGGGCTCAGCGGCTTCGCCGGGATCAACGGCGTCTATGACTTCGTGAAGGTCCCGCAGCGCGGCCTCAACGTCACCCAGGCGGTGATGACGCGGTGGGATCCCGCCAAGAAGGTGTGGGCCGTGGTCAGCAAGGCGGCCGGCGCCCCGCTCGGCGGCTGAGGCCCGCCGGGGCTTGCCCTCGCCGCGCGATCGGGGTCCGATCGGCACCTCCGTCGCGCGGCGGCACGCATCATGACCGAGTTCATCCAGGTCGTCATCGCCGGGCTGCTGCAAGGCAGCGTCTACGCGTTGGTCGCGCTCGGCTTTTCGCTGGTCTACCGGGTCACCGGCGTCATCAACCTCTCCCAGGGCGCGTTCTGCGTCGTCGCCGCCCTGGTGATGTACTGGCTGGAGCATGCGCTCGGCTGGGCGCTGCTGCCGGCCGGCCTCGCCGCGGTGATCGCCACCGCCGCCTTCGCCGCGGTGCTCGGCGCGCTGACCTTCGTGCCGGCGTTCGGGCGGCTCCCCAACAGCGGCATCCTGATGCTGACCATCGGGCTGCTCACCCTGATCGAGGGCGTGCTGCTGATCGGGTGGGGCAGCCAGCCCTACGCGCTGCCGCCGTTCTCGGGCGAGACGCCGTTTGAGGTCGCCGGGCTGCGCATCCCGTCCCAGGGGGTCTGGATCGTCGGCGCGGCGCTGCTGGTGGTCCTCGCGCTCTGGTATCTCCTGATCCGCACCGCTCTCGGCCTCGCGCTGCGCGCCTGCGCCGAGAACGTGGTCGCCGCCCGGCTGATGGGCATCGGCGTCGGGCGCGTGACGCTCTTCGCCTTCGTGCTCGCCGCCGCCATTGCCGCGGTCGGCGGCGTGGTGCTGGCGCCGATCACCTCGCTGCAGTTCGACGCCGGCCGCCTCTTCACCATCTCCGGCTTCATCGCCGTCGCGATCGGCGGCCTCACCTCGATGACCGGCGCGGTCGCCGGCGGCCTCCTGCTCGGCATCATCGGCCAGCTCGGCGCGGTCTACGTGTCCTCGCTGTTCTCCGACGCGCTGTCGCTCCTGGTGCTGCTGGCGGTGCTGGTGTTCCGTCCGAACGGGCTGTTCGCGTCCGACCGCGGGCGCGCCGACGTGCGCGAGGCGGCGCGGGTCGTCCAGGGCACCTCGCGGCTCGGCGGCCGGGCCGGCTGGGCGCTCGGCGCCGTCGCCGCCGCGATCCTCCTGGCACTGCCGCTGGCGGTGCCGCAGGGCGGCCGGTTCAGCTCGATCGTGATCACCGGCATCGTCTTCATCGCGGTGCTCGGGCTCGACGTGCTGATGGGCTTCGCCGGCCAGGTCAGCCTCGGGCAGGCCGGCTTCATGGCGATCGGCGGCTACACCGCCGCGGTCCTGGCCACGACCTACGCCGTGCCGCCGCTGCTCGCGACCCTCTCGGGCGTCGTGCTCGCCGTGCTGTGCGCGCTCGTGCTGTCGGTGGTGACGACGCGGCTGCGCGGCCTCTACCTCGCCCTCGGTACGCTGGCGTTCGGGCTATTGGTCGATTCGCTCGCGGTCGGCCTCGTGGACGTGACGGGCGGGCCGTCCGGCCTGGTCGGCATCCCGTCCTTCGCGGTGGGAGGCTTCGACTTCGCGACGCCGCTCTCGAACTACTACCTCGTCGCCGGCCTCATCGTCGTTCTCGTCGTGCTCCTGGCCGGGCTGATGCGCGGCGGCTTCGGCCGCGCCCTCCAGGCGATCCGCACCGACGCGCTGGCGGCCGAGGCGCTCGGCATCAACGTCGTGCGCTACAAGGTGGCGGCGGTCGCCATCAGCGCGGCGCTCGCCGCCCTGTCCGGCAGCCTCTACGCCTTCTATTTCCATTTCCTGTCGCCCGAGATGGTCGGCACCTCGCGCTCGCTCGAGATGGTGGCGATGCTGGTCGTGGGCGGCGAGGCGACGCTGGTCGGACCGCTGATCGGGGTGGCGCTGCTGACGCTGCTGCCGACGCTGTTCCAGCCGCTGGCGATCTACAAGACCTTCGCGACCGGGCTGCTGCTGGTCGTGTTCTTCCTCTACATGCCCGAGGGCATCTTCGGGGCGGCGGTCGCGGCCGTGCAGCGGATCGGGCGCCTCTTCGCGCCGCCCCGCCTCGCGTCGCCGGCGGGAGGCGTCGCCGAATGAGCGGCCGCGCCCCCGCCGCGCCGGCCGATGCCGGCGGGCCGCCGGCCCTGCGGATCGCGCATCTCGACAAGCGGTTCGGCGGCGTCCAGGCCACCTCAGACGTCTCCTTCGAGGTGGCGAGCGGCAGCCTCACCGCGCTGATCGGCCCGAACGGCGCGGGCAAGACGACCCTGTTCAACCTGATCACCAACCTGTTCCCGCCGTCGGGCGGCGAGATCGTCTATTTCGGCCGCCCGCTCGCCGGCCTCAGGCCAAGCGAGATCGCCGCCCTCGGCCTGGTGCGGACCTTCCAGACGGCGCGGGTGTTCCCGCGCATGACGGTGCTCGAGAACGTGCTGGTCGGCGCCCATCGCCACGTCCGCGCCCCGGCCGCGCTGCAGGCCCTGTGGTGGCCCTCGGCGTTGCGCGAGGACCGCACGCTGACGCGCAGGGCCGACGCCCTCCTCGCGCTCGCCGGCCTCGCCACCTATCGCGACATCGCCGCCACGGCGCTGCCGATGGGCGCGCAGAAGATGGTGGAGGTGATCCGCGCCCTGATGGCCGGCCCGCGGCTCCTTTTGCTCGACGAGCCCGCCGCCGGCCTCAACGACCGCGAGACCGCCGACCTCGCGGTGCTGCTGCGCGCGATCGGCGACAACGGCACCACGATCATGGTCGTCGAACACAACATGGCCCTCGTCATGGGCGTCGCGGACCATGTGGTCGTGCTCGACGCCGGCCGCGTCATCGCCACCGGCACCCCCGCCGAGGTCCAGGCCGACCCCCGGGTCATCGAGGCCTATCTCGGCCAGGAGGCGGCGGCATGAACCTCGCGCTGGAGGGCGTCACCGCCGGCTACGGCGCGACCGAGGCCGTTCGGGAGGTCGACCTCACCGTCGGCGAAGGCGAGATCGTCGCCCTGATCGGCGCCAACGGCGCGGGCAAGTCGACGCTGGCGAAGACGATCTCCGGCCTCCTGCCGATCCGCGCCGGGCGGATCCGTCTCGACGGTGCCGCCATCGACGGCCTCGACATCGCCGCGCGGGTCGTCCGCGGCATCGTGCACGTGCCCGAAGGCCGCCAGATCTTCGCCGGCCTCGCCGTCGGCGAGAATCTCCGGCTGGGCGGCCATGCCGTGCCCGGCGCCGATTGGCGCGCGCGGCAGGAGGAGGTCTGCGCGCGCTTTCCCGCGCTTCGCGGGCGCCTCGACGAGCCCGCCGGCAATTTGTCGGGCGGCCAGCAGCAGATGCTGGCGATCGGCCGCGGGCTGATGGCGCGGCCGAAGCTGCTGCTCCTCGACGAGCCGTCGCTCGGGCTGGCGCCGCTCCTCGTCGCGGAGATCTTCGCCCTGATCGCGGGGCTGCGCGACCGGGGCCTCTCGATCCTCCTGGCCGAGCAGAACGCGCGCATGAGCCTCGCCATCGCCGACCGCGGCTACGTGATCGAGAACGGCCGCGTCGTCCTGTCCGGCACCGGCCGCGAGCTCCTCGCCTCCGCGAGCGTCGCCGAGCGGTATCTCGGCATCGGCGAGGCCATGCGCGACGACCCCGGCGCCCGGCGGCAGGAGATGGCCGCGAGGCTGCGCGCGGCGCTGGCGGGCTGATCGCCGAGTCGGGCCGCGCCTCGCCGTCGGCAAGAGGAACGGGACCGCGTCGGCTTGTAATCGCGTCGGCTTAAGGTAAACATGCCCGGCCGCGGCATGTATAAATGAGGAATCTTGGAAACTCGGGAAAAATCCGTCACCGATGCGCTTCGGGCCTTGGTGATGCGAGGCGATGTCGCGCCCGGCTCGCACCTGATGGAAAAGCCGTTGGCCGAGCGGCTCGGCGTATCCCGCACGCCGGTCCGCGCCGCGCTGAACGCGCTGGCCCAGGAGGGCCTGCTGATCTACCGGCCCCAGCGGGGCTACCTAGTGCGCATCTTCGGCCTCAAGGAAGTGGTCGACGCCTATCGCGTGCGGGCCAATCTCGAAGGGCTCGCCTGCCGGATCCTGGCCGAGAAGGGGATCGATTCGTCCCTCGACGAGGTGCTCGAAGCGGCGCTGGTGAAGGGAGACGAGATCCTGCAGGCCGGCCACCTCCGCGACGAGGACAACGCGCCCTGGCGGAGCATGAACGAGACCCTGCACCAGTCGATCCTGAACGCGACGACGAACGCTTCGCTGATCGACGTGACCCGGCGCACGCTGGCCCTGCCCTTCCTGTCGGCGCGCGTCGTGCACTGGTACGACTACGAGGCGCTGAAGGGCTCGCACCAGCTCCATCACCTGATTGTCCGAGCCATTCGGCGCCGGGAGGCGGACCGCGCCGAGGCGGCGATGCGCGAGCATATCTGGGCGGCCGCCGAAGTCATCTCCCATAACTACGAAGAAATTTGCGCCGCGCCGCCGCCCGGAAAACTTTAATCTTTCCGAAATACCCATATTGTCGGCATGGCTTACTTGCGCATTTCATCGACGCTTCGCCAAACGGAGCTCGACGCCCGGTAGGTGACGGGGCCGCCGACCGCGGCGCGCGCGACGCCCGCTCCCCGCATGCGCGGAGGATCTGGAAGCCCCGCCCGCGGGCCTCCGCAGGGAAGCCGATCGGCGGGTTCGCAACCGCGTCGCGCAGGGCGGGAACACCCCCAGGTCGAGCCGTCATGCACACATTCAAAGGCTTGATTTTGATGTTCCGCGCCAACGGGAAGCCGTCGTTGACAGCCCAGCACTGCCAATGCATACATCTTAACAACTGAAGGGAGGGGAACATGCCCAAATCGATAAAGCTCACGCGGCGCCAGTTTTCCGAGCTCGCGCTCGGCCTCGCGGCAGCAACCGCCCCTGGTCTCCTCGCTTCGCGCGCCTGGGCGGCGAAGGCCTACGACACCGGCGCCACGGACACCGAGATCAAGATCGGGCAGCCCGTTCCCTATAGTGGCCCCGCCTCGTTCTATGCCGCCATCGGCAAGACGACGCTCGCCTATTTCCAGATGCTCAACACGGAACACGGCGGGATCAACGGCCGGAAGGTCACGGTAATCTCGCTCGATGACGGATACAGCCCGCCCAAGGTCGTCGAGGTCACCCGCCACATGGTCGAGCAGGACGGCGTCCTCGCCGTGTTCGGCATTTCCGGATCCGCCAGCAGCACGTCGGTCCAGCGTTACCTTGCGGCCAAGAAGGTCCCGCAACTGTTCGGCTTTTCGGGCGTCCATCTGTTCGGCGACCCGAAGCTGTCCCCCTGGAGCGTCGGCTTCATGCCGAGCTACGACTTCGAGGGCGGAACCTACGGCAAGTATATTCGCAATAACGTGAAAGACCCGAAAGTTGCCGTTCTCTACCAGAACGACGACTTCGGCAGGGCGATGCTGGCCGGCCTCCGCAAGGGTCTCGGCGACATGGCGCCCAAGATCGTGAAGGAGGCGAGCTACGAGGTCACCGACCCCACGGTCGACTCGCAGGTCGTCTCGCTCGCCGGAACCGGCGCCAACGTGCTGATGCTGGCATCCATTCCGAAGCCGACCTCGCAGGCGATCCGCAAGAGCGCCGAGCTCGGCTGGAATCCCCTCAAGATCATCCAGAGCGGCACCGCGTCCATCACCGCCGTGCTCGGCCCGGCCGGGCTCGACAACAGCGTCGGCGTCACCACCGGCAAGTTCCTGAAGGATTTCGGGGACGCGACGTGGACGGATGATGCCGGCATGAAGACCTATGCCGCCTTCATGAAGAAGTACGTCGGCGGGGTGAATCCCAGCGATATCCTGGCCGTCCTGGGCTACACCGTCGCGCAGTTGATGGCGCAGGTGCTGAAGCAGTGCGGGGACGAGCTGACCCGCGCCAACGTCCTGAAGCAGGCCTGCAACGTCAGGGGGCTGCACTCGGACATGCTGCTGCCGGGCATCACGCTCAACACCGAGCCGGACAACCGCTTCCCCATCCGCCAGATGCGCATGGCCCGCTTCGACGGCAAGCACTGGGAGCTGTTCGGCGACCTCCTGACCGAATAGTCGACAGCGGATCCAACCGGAAGACTGCCGGCCGGCACGGCGCGGCAGCCTTCCCTGCGTGCGCCGAGGAGGATCGACATGACCGGACGGCTGGACGGCAAGGTCGCCATCATTACCGGCACCGGCGGCAGCATGGGCCACGCGGCCGCGCTGCGCTTCGCTGCGGAAGGCGCCAAGGTGGTGGGTTGCGACATCCACCCCTCCTCGGGCGACGAGACGCTGGCCGAGGTGCGGCAGGCCGGCGGCACCATGGTCTCGATGTCGAACTGCGACCTGAGCGACATCGCCCAGGCCAAGGCGCTGGTCCAGTTGGCGCTCGACAGCTTCGGCCGCATCGACGTCGTCTACAACAATGCGGCGATGGCCTGGTTCGGCTGGGTCGACGAGATGCCGCCGGAGACGTTCCGGAAGACCATGGTCCATGAGGTGGATCTGGTCTTCAACCTGTGCCAGGCGGCGTGGCCGCACCTGATCGCCGCCGGCGGCGGCTCGATCGTCAACACGGCCTCCAAGGCCGGCAAATGCGGCAACCCCAACCTCGGCGGCATCGCCCACGCCGCCGCCAAGGGCGCCGTCATCGCCATGACCCGGCAACTGGCGACCGAGGGCGGCCGGCATCGCATCCGCGCGAATTCGATCTCGCCCGGCCTGGTCGTGACCAAGCAGACGCGACCGCTGCTCGCCGATCCCGGATGGAAGTCGAAGATGATGGAACAGATCATGCTCGACTATATCGGCGAGCCGGACGACATCGCGGGCTGCGCCGTCTTCCTGGCCTCCGACGATGCCCGCTTCGTGACCGGCGCCGATCTCGCGGTCGATGGCGGCGCCACGGCCTGGTAGCGGAACGAGGGCGAATCCATGATTCAATTCGGCCTCGCCGGGCAGACGATCCTGGTCACCGGTGCCGGCTCCGGCATCGGCCAGGCCGCCGCCGTCGCCCTGGCCCGCGACGGCGCCAAGGTGGCGGTCGCCGACGTCGCCCGGGACGCGGCCGAGGCGACGGCCGCCCTGGTCCGCGACGCGGGCGGCGTGGCCCTGCCATTGGTCTTCGACGTCCGCGACCGCGCCGCCACGGCAGACGCGGTCGGCACGGCGGAAGCGGAGCTCGGCCCCCTCGCCGGGGCGATCGCCAGCGCCGGCACGTCGCGGTCGGCCGCGGCCGCGGATCTCGACGACGATGCCTGGGACATGGTGCTGGACGTCAACCTCAAGGGCAGCTTCCTCACCATGCAGGCGGCGGCGCGGGCGATGATCCCGCGCGGCCACGGATCGATCGTCGGCATCAGCTCGCTGAACGGCTTCGGCGGGCATCCCGGGCGCGCGCATTACTGCGCCAGCAAGGCCGGCCTGCACGGCCTCGTCTGGGATCTCGCCTGCGAGTGGGGCCGCCACGGCATCCGGGTCAACGCCGTGGCGCCGAACGCCACCGAGACGCCGCTGATGCGCGCGGGCCTGCCCGACGCCTTCATCCGCGACGTGATCGAGGACCGCACCCCGATGGGCCGCCTGGCCCGACCCGATGAGATCGCCAGCGTCTGCCTGTTCCTGCTGTCGCAGGCGGCGGGCTACGTCACCGGCACGATCCTGCCGGTCGACGGCGGCATCTCGGCCGGCTACCTGACCCATCGGCACGGCGCCGACCTCGGTTCGAACGCGCTGCTTGCCCGCGGGGTCTATCCGCCATGACGCGCGCCGCCGCCCCCGGCGCCGGGCGAATTCTGCGCCATGCCCGGATGCATGCGGCAGCGGCGCCGCGATCGCGTACTATGTGTACATCCAGGGACGAACGGGGAAGGCGCTGGGCGGAACGGTCCGGCCGCTCCTCTGGTCGCTCTTTCCACCTGCGTTGACGGCGTCGGTCCCCTATGTATACATTTTGCGCTCGCGCAGCGGGCGCGGGGCCTGTTCGAGGCAGAAAGGAGCCCACCATGCTGCTGCAAAAGCTTCATCACGTCGCCTTCCGCTGCAACAATGCGGCCGAGACGGTCGAGTTCTACACCAAGGTTCTTGGCCTCACCTTCGCCAATGCTGTCTCGGCGGACTACGTGCCGTCGGTGAAGCAGCATAACCCCCACATCCACATCTTCTTCGAGATGGCCGACGGCAGCTACATCGCCTTCTTCGAGGTGCCGCAGTCGCCGCCGGCGCAGAAGGATCCGAACACGCCGGACTGGGTGCAGCACCTGGCGCTGGAAGTGAAGGACGACGAAGCCCTGCGGGAGGGCGTGAAGCGGCTGGAGGCGGCGGGCGTCGACTTCATCGGCCCGATCGACCACGGCGTCACCCATTCGGTGTATTTCTTCGATCCATCGGGCCATCGTCTGGAAATGGCCGTGCGCACCGAGCTGCCGGGCGACCGCGAGCGCTACATCCAGGAGGCGCCCGAGCTTCTGCGCACATGGCAGAAGCGCAATCTTCGCTACGATCCCGCCGGGCACGCCGCCTCGACCGCGTCCTAGATCGCCGGGCGCGGCAGATGGAAAGCGGACCTCAGCAAGCTGCCGGGCGCGCCGCCGGCGGCGGCGGTCCGCTGCTCAGCGTCGACAACGTCACCGTGCGCTTCGGCGGCATCACCGCGCTGGACGGCGTGTCGTTCGATGTCCAGGCCGGCGACATCTGCGGCCTGATCGGGCCGAACGGCGCCGGCAAGACCACGCTGTTCAACTGCCTGAGCCGGCTCTATCGGCCGGCTTCCGGCGAGATCCGCTTCGACGGCCATGCGTTGAGCTCGGTGCCGGTCCACCGCATGGCCGATCTCGGCATCGGCCGCACCTTTCAGAACGTCGCGCTGTTCCGCAGCCTGACCGTCCTCGAGAACATCATGCTGGGCGGCCACGTCCGCGGTCAGGGCGGCTTCGTCGCCAACGCGTTGAAGCTGCCCTTGGTGCGGCGAAGCGAGGCGAAGCTCGGGCGCCGCGCGCGCGACCTCGCCCGCTTCGTCGGCCTGGAGAGCATGCTCGACAGCGCCGCCGGCCAGTTGCCGTTCGGCTTCCAGAAGCGCATCGAGCTGGCGCGGGCGCTGGCGACCGAGCCCAAGCTGCTGCTGCTCGACGAGCCGGCGGCCGGGCTCAATCACAAGGAGCTGGACGCGCTGACCGCGCTGGTCGACCGGATCCGGGACGAGCTCCGCACCACGATCCTGCTGGTCGAGCATCACATGAACATGGTGATGTCGATCTCGGACAAGATCGTCGTGCTCAATTTCGGCCGCAAGATCGCCGACGGCCTGCCGCCGGCGGTCCAGGGCGACCCCGAGGTCGTCCGCGCCTATCTGGGGAACGGCTGATGGCCGCCGTCCTGACCGCGACCGGACTGGAGGCCTTCTACGGCTCGACCGCCGCGCTGCACGGCATCGACTTCGCGATCGAGACGGGCGGCATCACCACGCTCCTGGGCGCCAACGGCGCCGGCAAGACCACGACGCTGCGCAGCATCTGCCGGATGGTGCGGACCCGTGGCGAGCTGAGCTTCGACGGCGTGCGGATCGATCAGCGGCGGACTGCCGACGTGGTGCGGAGCGGCATCGCCCATGTGCCCGAGAACCGCGGCACCTTCCTGCACCTGAATGTCGAGGAGAACCTCCGGCTCGGCGCCCACACGCGGGCGGACCGCGCCGGCATCGCCGACGACGTCGAGAAAGTCTACGCCTATTTTCCGCGGCTCAAGGAACGGCGGCGGCAGCAGGCCGGGACCCTCTCCGGGGGTGAGCAGCAGATGCTCGCGATCGGCCGGGCGCTGATGCTCCGGCCGCGGCTGCTTCTGCTCGACGAGCCGTCGTTCGGCCTCGCGCCGATGATCGTCGCCGAAATCTTCGCCATCATGCGCACGATCAATCGCGAGCAGAAGGTCAGCATGCTGCTGGTCGAGCAGAACGCCACGCTCGCGCTCGACCTCGCCGACCACGCCTATCTGCTGGAAACCGGCCGCGTGGCGCTGTCGGGCACCGCCAGAGAGCTGCGCAACGACGTCAACGTCCGTCGCGTCTATCTCGGCTACTGAGGGGGAACGGAGGCGTCATGGCGGGCTTCGCGCATCAGTTGCTCTCCGGCATCGTCTCGGGAAGCACCTACGCGGCCTTGGCGCTCGCCCTGGTGATGATCTATCGCGCGACGAACCTCGTGAACTTCGCCCAGGGCGAGATGGCGATGTTCTCCACCTACGTCGCCTGGACGCTGCTGAGCATGGGCTTCCCCTACTGGCTGGCGTTCCCGATCACGATCGTGCTGTCGTTCGCGCTGGGCGTCGGCCTCGAATACGCGATCGTGCGCCCGATCAGCTCGCGGTCGGCGCTCGATGTCGTCGTGGTCTTCATCGGCCTGTTGATGATCTTCAACAGCCTGGCCGGCTGGCTGTGGACCACGACCATCAAGACGTTCCCGTCGCCGTTCCCGGCGACGATGATCCCGAAGAACACCTATATCTCCGCCCACGAGGTCGGGCTGCTGATCGTCACCTTCGTCCTCCTGTCCGGCCTCTACGTGCTGCTGCAGTTCACGCGGCTCGGCCTCGCGATGCGCGCCGTCGCGCAGAACCGCGAATCGAGCATGCTGGTCGGCATCCGCGTCGGCCGGATGCTGGCCCTGGGCTGGGGCATCGCGGCCGCGATCGGCGCGGTCGCCGGCATCATGGTCGCGCCGATTCTCTATCTCGACCCCAACATGATGCTGGGGGTGATCATCTACGGCTTCGCCGGCGCGCTGGTCGGCGGCATCGACAATCCCTGGGGCGCGGTCGCCGGCGGCCTCCTGGTCGGCGTCCTGGAGAACCTGCTCGGCACCTATGTGATCGGGACCGAGGTCAAGCTGAGCGTCGCGCTGGTGGTCATCATCGGTGTCCTGGTCGTCAAGCCCTCCGGCCTGTTCGGCCGGACCGCGGTAACGAGGGTCTGAGCGATGATGCCCGCCGAGACCGAGGCCAGGCTGGTGTCCCGCAGGCACGCGGTGGCGTGGCCGGCGATCGGGGCCATCGCCGCATGCGTGGTCCTGCTCGGGATGCCGTTCGTCTTCAGCGGCTTCCAGCTTTTCCAGGTGTCGATGACGCTGGTCTACGCGGTCGCGCTGCTCGGGCTGAACATCCTGACCGGCTACAGCGGCCAGATCTCGATCGCGCACGGCGCCTTCTATGCCCTGGGCGCCTACACCTCGGCCATCCTGATGGAGCACGCCGGGCTGCCGTTCTACGCGACGATCCCGGTCGCGGCGCTGGTGTGCTTCGTGACCGGCTTCCTGTTCGGCCTTCCGGCCCTGCGGCTGGAGGGGCTGCATCTCGCCCTGGCGACCTTCGCCCTCGCCGTGGCGACGCCCCAGCTCCTGAAATACAAGGCCCTGGAGCCCTGGACGGGAGGGGTGCAGGGGATCTTCATCACCCAGCCCGTGGCCCCGGCCGGCGTGCCGCTGAGCGCCGACCAGTGGACCTATTTCACCTGCCTCGTCGTGTGCGTGATCATGTTCGCGCTCGGCCGCAACCTCGTGCGCGGCCGGATCGGGCGGGCGCTGATCGCGATCCGCGACCATTCCACCGCCGCGGCGGCGATGGGCGTCAACCTCGCCTTCTACAAGTCCGTCACCTTCGGGATCTCCTCGCTCTATGCCGGCGTCGCCGGGGCCCTGTCCTGCATCGTCGTGCAGTTCGTCGCCCCGGACTCCTTCGGCATGTTCGTGTCGATCATGTTCCTGGTCGGCATCATCATCGGCGGGGCCGCCTCGGTCAGCGGCGCGGTCTTCGGCGCCATCGCCATCGAGTTCCTGCCGAACCTGACCGGCGCCATTTCCAAGTCGGCGCCGTGGGCGGTCTACGGCGTGGTGCTGATCCTGATCATCTTTCTGATGCCGGGCGGCGTCGCCGGCGCCGTGTCCCGGCAACTGCGCCGCCTGCGCGAGCCGTCCGGCGCCAGTTGATCCGGGCGGACAACGGAGGACCAGCATGTCGAAGCCAAGTGTCTATGTGGTCCAGTTCTGGGCGGACCCGAAATACGAGCAGCCGCTGATGGCCTGGCTCGACGGCGGCCACATGGCCGAGGTGGCGAGCCAGCCCGGGTTCCTCGGCGCCCGCCGCATCCGGCTCGACGCCTCGGCCGCGGCCGCCGACGGCTGGCAGGCCCACATGATGATCTACGAGATCGAATCGCGGCAGGCGCTGGAGGCCTATTTCGCCCGCGCCGACCTTGCCGCGAGGTTCGCCGAGGAGCGCCGGGCGTTCCAGCACGCGCTGCGGATCGAGCGCGTCTGGGGCGACGTGGAGCTCGCCGTCGGCCTCAACGCGGCTCGCGCCGGCACGGCCGCCGGCGCGGCGGTCGCCTGAGGAGACCTGAGCCCGTGACGAGCGTCTCCGTCGAACCGCTGCGGTCCGAATTCCTGATGACCCTCGAGGTCGAGGCGTCGCCCCCGAACGAGATCGGCATCACGCCGAAGGGGCGCCGGCGGATCGTCTACGCCACCGGCGGGCGGTTCGACGGGCCGCGCCTCGGCGGCACCGTCGTGCCCGGCGGCGGCGACATGGCGCTGATCCGGCCGGACGGCGTCTTCGAGGTCAACGTCCGCCTCCTGCTGCGCTGCGACGACGGCGCCATGGTGAACCTGACCTATCTCGGCCTGTGGCATGGCGGGCCGGGCGTGCTCGACCGCGTCCTCGCGCGGGAACCGGGCGTGTCGCCCGGCGACCATGCCCTGCGCACGGCCGCGACCTTCGAAACCGCCGCTCCCGACTATCTGTGGCTCAACCGGGTGCTGGCGGTCGGCAGGGGCGTACCCCGGCAGGGCGGGGGGACCATCTATCAGTTCCACACGATCCTCTAGACCGGCCGGGCATCGCCCGGCCTGGAAGGAGCTTTCCCATGCTGCAGAAGCTGCATCACGTCGCCTACCGCTGCACCAGCGCCGCGGAGACGGTGGATTTCTACACCAAGGGCATCGGGCTGAAATTCGCCCACGCCCTCACCAACGACTACGTGCCGTCGGTCAAGAGCTACGACCCGCACATCCATATCTTCTTCGAGATGGCGGACGGCAGCTACATCGCGTTCTTCGAGGTGCCGCAATCGCCGCCGGCCCAGCCCGACGCCGGGACGCCGTCCTGGGTCCAGCACCTTGCGCTCGAGGTCAAGGACCTCGCCGCGCTGAACGAAGGCAAGCGGCGGCTCGTCGAGCGCGGCGTCGACGTGATCGGGCCGGTCGATCACGGCTTCTGCCAGTCGATCTATTTCCACGATCCGTCGGGGCACCGGCTGGAGATGACGGTTCGCACCGAACAGCCGGGCGAGCTCCAGGACTTCGAGGCCGCGGCCTTCAAGGTGCTGGCCAAATGGCAGGAGCGCGCGCGTGCCGAAGGGTGGCCGTCCGCCAAGACCGAGGTGCCGGCGGCATGATCGACCTCTATTACGGCCCGACCGCGAATTGCCGGAAGGTCTCCATCATGCTGGAGGAGACCGGGCTTCCCTACACGCTGCACGCCATGGACATGCTGGCCGGCGATCAGTTGAAGCCCGACTATCTCGCGGTCAATCCGAACAACAAGATCCCGGCGATCGTCGACCGGGACGGCCCCGGCGGGCAGCCGGTCACGATCTGGGAATCCGGCGCGATCCTGATCTACCTGGCCGAGAAGACGGGCCGGTTCCTGCCGGCGGACCCCGGGCGCCGCATCCACTGCCTGCAATGGCTGATGTTCCAGATGGCCGGCATCGGGCCGATGTTCGGGCAGTGGGTGCACTTCAACCAATATGCGCCCGAGCCGATCCCCTACGCCGTCGAGCGCTACCGCCGCGAGATCGACCGGCTCCGGCTGGTCGTCGACGGGCGGCTGGCCGACCATCGCTATCTGGTCGACGAATACTCGATCGCCGACATCGCGTGCTGGCCGTGGCTGCAGAGCTTCCGGACCCGGCTGCCGCCGGCGGTGCCGACGCCGCATCTCGATGCCTGGGCCGACCGCATCGCGGAACGGCCGGCGGCGATGCGCGGCCTCCAGCTCCTGGCCGATCGGGTCCGGCCCGAGGCCAAGGGCGAGAAGCCGGTCGACGCCCATACGTGGAACGTTCTCTACGGCACGATGCAGCACGGCGAGCGCTACCGTGACCCGGCATCGGAGACCAGAGGAGACGCACGGTCATGAGCGCCGAACCGACGAAGGCGGCGTGGGACCGTGTCCCGGTCACCATCAGCTTCAAGCAAAGCGTCAAGATGGTCGAGACCTATGGCTTCGTCGGCAGCCAGGGCCTCGTGGTACTGGAGGGCCAGTTGCTGAAGCCGCGCGACCGGCCGTCGCGCACGCTCTATCTGTTCATGCACCCGGCGACGACGCTGAACATGCTGCCGATGCCGGCCGCGCTCGCCGACGCCGGCCTGCACGTGCTGTGCGCCGCGAGCCGCTATGCCAAGAACGACAGCGCGCTCATCATGGAGAAGGTCGCCGCCGACATGGGCGCCTATATCCGCCATGCGCGCGAGGCGCTGGGCTACGAAAAGGTGGTCCTGGTCGGCTGGTCCGGCGGCGGCTCGCTGTCCCTGTTCTATCACGCCCAGGCCGAGCAGCCGTCGATCACCCACACGCCGGCGGGCGATCCGTTCGACCTGACCCAGGCCGACATGCCGCTGGCGGACGGCATCATCTTCATCGCGGCGCATCTCAGCCGGGCCGAGACCCTGACCGAGTGGCTGGACCCGTCGGTGCGCGACGAGCTCAACCCCGACGACCGCGACCTCGCGCTCGACATCTACGATCCGCGCTGCCCGAACCAGGTGCCCTATTCGGCCGATTTCGTCGCCGCCTTCCGCGCCGCCCAGCGGGCCCGCAGCCGGCGCATCACCGATTGGGCCGAAGGCCTGCTGGAGCGCTTCCGCAAGACCGGCGACGCCGAGATCGAGCGGGGCTTCGTCGTGCATCGGACCAATTGCGACGTGCGCTGGCTGGACCCGGCGGTCGATCCGAACGGGCGCAGGCCGAACTGGTGCTACCTCGGCGACCCCCGGATCGCCAACGTCGCACCGGCCGGCCTCGCCCGCTATTCGAGCCTGCGCTCCTGGCTGTCGCAATGGTCGATCGACCGCACCAACACGCGCGGCCCGGTCAACGCCGCCAAGGTCAAGGCGGTGCCAGTGCTACAGATCCAGAACCTGGCCGACGACGCCGTGCCGGCGACCCACAACCCGACGATCCGCGCGGCGCTCGCCACGCCCGACCGCGAGTATGTCGGGATCGAGGGCGCGACCCACTATTATCTCGGCCAGCCCGACCAGTTGAGGCAGTGCATCGACACCATCACCGACTGGAGCGCCCGGCACGGCGTGTGAGCGGGGCGAGTGGCGCTTTCGCGGGATGCAGCGAGAACATCAGGCGGGGCAGGCATGAAGATATGGTACCAGTCCGGGGTCGATTTCGAGCATCATCCCGGTTACCGCACCGCCCTGACGCGGCGGTTCGCGGAAGTCGCCTCGCCGGGGACGGAGGTCACGCTGAAGGGCACCACCCCCCGGTTCAGCCGCGGGCTCTCGACCTACGACTGCGTCGCGTCGCCTTATGCCTATCAGCGCACCTATGTGCCGATGTTCCTGAGCGCCGCCGAGGAGGCGGAGCGCACCGGATACGACGCCTTCGTCGTCGCGACGTTCAGCGAGCCGGTGCTGCGCGAGCTGCGCTCGCTCGCGACGATCCCCGTCGTCTCCGCGTCCGAGTGCTCGCTCCTCACCGCCTGCACGGTCGCGCCGAAGATCGGCCTCGTCACGCTCAGCCGGCTTGCCCAGGGCTATATCGAGAAATCGGTCGCGACCCATCATCTGGAGGCACGCGTTTCCGGCGTGCACGTGGTCGACGACGAGATGACGGAAGGCGAGCTCGACAAGAACTTCGATCATCCAGGCCCCTATATCGAGCGCTTCAAGGAGGCGGCCCGCATCGCGATCGCCCAGGGCGCCCAGGCGATCATTCCCGCCGAAGGCCTCGTGGCGGCGATGATCGCGATCAATCACGTCCATGACGTCGACCAGATTCCGATCGTCGATTCCATCGCAGCGGCGATCCTGTTTGCCGAATTCGCGGTCGCGATGAAGACGCGGGCCGGGCTCGAGCCGAGCCGCCGCTTCGTCTACGCCCGGCCGAGCGCAGCGGTCATGGCAGCCCTGGCGAATCTGGGCGGCTGACGACCCGCCGGGGCGGGACGGATTCCCTCCCGGGACGCTCGTGCCGCGGAAATCTACGAACAGAAGCGGCGCCCGCGGCACAGGCGGATCAATTCGCGGCCGCGGCACCTCGGCCGCCCACCCCGGCAAGAGGCCCAGGCTCCCGTAGCGCCTGCCGCAGGAGCCTCACGGTCTTGCGGGCGAGCCTGCGCCGGCTACTCGGCGGCTTTCAGCGCCGCGGGTCGGACGGCTCCGGCCATCTGCTGCTCGTAGGCCTTGCGCCATTCCACGCTCTTGTCGGCGAGGAAGAAGCCGCTGCGGGCCTGGAGGTAGACGTCGGCGTCCTGCGTGCCGGGTGGGGCTTCGCCCTTGTCGCGGAGCGCGCGGGCGGCGGCG
>DASZVN010000209.1:0-44312 GCA_035547055.1 Hyphomicrobiales bacterium | reverse complement strand
AAGGCGTTCATCGACGAGTTCAAGAAGGACGGCGGCACCATCGTCGGCAGCGTCCGCGTGCCGACCCGCAGCCCCGAGTTCTCCGCCTACATGCAGCGGGTGAAGGACTCCCACCCCGATGCGATGTTCGGCTTCATGCCGATCGGCGAGCTTTCGGTCGGCCTCGTCCGCGCCTTCCACGCCGCCGGGCTCGGCCAGGCCGGCATCAAGCTGATCGGCACCGGCGACATCGTCGACGAGGGCAGCCTCGACGCCGAGGGCGACGACGCGCTCGGCGTCATCACCTCCTTCATCTACTCGCCGCTGCACAAGTCGAAGGAGAACGAGGAGTTCATCAAGGAGTTCGACGAGATCACCGGCGGCAAGGTGCCGGTCGGCATCAGCGGGATCGCGTTCTGGGACGGCCTGCAGCTCATCCGCGACGGCCTGGAGGCGCAGAAGGGAAAGAAGTTCGACCCCGACGCGTTCATGAAGTTCGTCGAAGGCCACAAGATGATGAGCCCGCGCGGCCCGATCGAGATCGACCCCAAGACCCACGACATCATCCAGAACGTCTACATCCGCAAGGTCGAGAAGGTGAACGGCAAGCTCGCCAACGTGGAGTTCGAGACCATCCCCCATGTGATGCCGTAAGGCGGGGATGGGCGGGCACGGCTCGCCCCTCCCGTCGTGGCCGGGCTTGCAGTCAAGCTTGCGCAGATCGCGTAAACTGATCTGCTCCCGGCCATCCACGACTCCTTCGGTCACACTGCCGCAAACTCGTGGATGCCCGGCCCAGGGCCGGGCATGACGGGGCGGGTCGAAGGCTTCAGAGGATTGCGATGTTCGACGCGGCGGTCGTGCTGTTCAACGGCGTCTCCTACGGGATGCTGCTGTTCGTCATGACTGTCGGCCTGTCGGTGACGATGGGCATGATGCGCTTCGTCAACCTTGCCCACGCCACGTTCGCGATGGTCGGCGGCTATGCGTTGATCAGCTTCTTTTATTGGCTCGGCATCCCGTTCGTTCCCGGGCTGGTGCTGGCGTTCCTCGTCACCGGGCTGATCAGCGCCGCCCTCGAGGCCGTGCTGTTCCGCTGGTTCTACGGCACCGACGACCTGCCCCAGGTGCTCCTCACCCTCGGCATCATCTTCATGTCGATCGCGGTGGCCTCGTTTTTCTGGGGCCCGAGCTTCCAGCCGGTGCCGGTGCCGGCCTGGCTCAACGGTCGCCTCCATGTGGGCGCCTTCGATCTCGAGCGCTACCGCGTGTTCCTGTTCGTGGTCGGCGTCGCGATCGCGATCGTCATGATCGTCGGCCTCGAATACACCCGCCTCGGCGCCATGGTCCGCGCCTGCGTCGACAACCGCCGCGCCGCGACGGGCTCAGGCCTCAATCCGGCGCTGATCTTCGCGGTGACCTTCGCCGTCGGCAGCGGCCTCGCCGGGCTCGGCGGCGCCATGAGCATCGGGCTGCTCGGGCTCGACCCGAACTTCCCGCTGCGCATCCTGGTCTACGTCCTGATCGTGGTCTCGCTCGGCGGCATGGGCACGATTTCCGGCACGCTGATCGCGGCGATCCTGATCGGCATCGCCGACGTCGCCGGCAAATATTACGTGCCGAGCGTCGGCGGCAATTTCATGTACGTGATCACCGTGGTGCTGCTGCTGTTCCGCCCCCACGGCCTGCTCGGGCGGGCGACGTGATGAGCGCATCCACCGTCATTGCGAGCGCAGCGAAGCAATCCAGGGCCGCGAGCGCCGCCTTCGCCGCCCCTGGATTGCTTCGTCGCTCCGCTCCTCGCAATGACGACGTGTTGCGGGAGCGGCGCCCATGACCGAGCAGACGATCGGAACGGCCGCGCCTTCCGGCCTCGCCTTCTTCCGCCGGGCGAACCGCTGGTCCGCCTTCGAGATCCTGTTCTGGCTGGTGCTGCTCGGCCTGTGGTTCGTGCCGGGCATCAATCTCGTGCTCCTGACCCAATGCCTGGTGTGGGGCCTGTTCGCGCTCGGCCTCGACGTCCTGCTCGGCTATCGCGGCATCCCCTCGCTCGGCCACGCCGCCTTTCTCGGCCTCGGCGGCTACGTCGCCGGCTTCCTCGGCAAGTACGGCGTGCCCTACCCGCTGGTCCAGCTCGTCCTGGCCGGCCTCGCCGCGGGGCTGGTCGGGCTCGCCGTCGGCCGCTTCCTGGTCGGGCTTGCCGGCATCGGCCTTCTCACCATCACGCTCGGGCTCAACCTCATCCTCTACGACGCCGTCCACACCGCGCGCTTCACCGGCGGCGACGACGGCCTCCAGGGCATCGTCATCGGGCCCGTGGCGGGCCTGTTCCCGTTCGACTACTCCGGCTACACCGGCTACCTCTACGCCCTCGTCATCGCCTTCATCATCGCGGTTGCGGTCCGTACCCTGATGAAGGGCCCCTACGGCCTCGCCCTCGAAGGCGCCCGCGAGAACTCGCGGCGGATGATCGCGCTCGGCGCGCCGATCCGGGCCGACGCGGTGATCGCGCTGACCATCTCGGCGGCGATCTCCGGCGTCGCCGGCGCGCTCCTGGTGCAAACGACCCAGTTCGCCTCGCCGGAGATCATGTCGTTCGAGCGCTCGGCCGACGTCCTGGTGATGCTGGTGATCGGCGGCCTCGGCCAGCTCTACGGCGGCTTCATCGGCGCGTTCCTGTTCCTCATCATGCGCGACTATCTGTCGGCGATGAACCCGATCTACTGGTATTTCTGGATCGGCCTCCTGCTGGTCCTTCTGATGTGCTTCTTCCGCAAGGGTATCCTGCCGACCGCCGCGCTCGTCTGGCGCCGCCTGTTCCCGCGGGCCGGCCGTGGCTGAGACCGTCCTCGAAACAAAGGGCCTGTCGAAGCGCTTCGGCGGTCTCCTCGTGCTCGACGGCATCGACTTCAAGCTCGGCCGCGGCGCGCGGCACGCCATCATCGGGCCGAACGGCTCGGGCAAGAGCACCTTCGTCAACGTGGTGACCGGCCTGCTGCCGGCCTCGGCCGGCGCCGTCAGCCTGTTCGAGCGCGACATCACCCGTGCGACGGCGCAGGAGCGCACCCACGCCGGCCTCGTCCGCAGCTTCCAGATCAACACGCTGTTCCCGGCGCTGAACCCGCTGCAGTCGGTGGTGGCGGCGCTGTGCCAGCGCGACGGCATCACCGGGCCCTCGCTGAAGCCGATGATCCGCTACCCGGCCGAGATCGAGGAGGCGATGGCGCTCCTTGCCCGCTACGGCCTCGCCGAGGACGCGCTGACCACGACGCGGCTCCTTCCCTACGGCAAGCAGCGCCTGCTCGAGATCGCGCTGGGCGTCGCGCTGAAGCCGAAGGTGCTGGTGCTCGACGAGCCGGCGGCCGGACTTTCGACCGAGCAGGGCCGCACCGTGTTCGGCCATCTGCTCGACCTGCCCGCCGACACCGCCATCGTCTTCATCGAGCACGACATGCACCTGGTGTTCGGCTATGCCGACCGCATCTCGGTGTTTGCCGACGGTCGCCTCCTGGCCCAGGGCACGCCCGACGAGGTGCGGCGCGACGCGGCGGTCAAGGCCGCCTATCTGGGGACCTGAGCCATGGCCGCGGCCGACATCCTGCCCCGCGCCGTGCCGGCGCCTTCCTCGGCGACCCCGGCCGCGGCTCGCGCCACGGCGCCCCTGCTCCGCATCGAGGGACTGGTCGCCGGCCACGGCGCCGGCGTGGTGCTGCAGGGCGTGTCGCTCGAACTCGGCCTCGGCCAGCACCTCGTCGTGATCGGCCGGAACGGCGTCGGCAAGACCACCCTGGTCGAGACCATCGTCGGCCTCACCACCCAGCACGGCGGCGAGATCTGGTTCGATGGCCAGCGCGTCGACCGCCTGCCGCCCTACCGCCGCAACCGCCTCGGCATCGGCTGGGTGCCCCAGGAGCGCGAGGTGTTCCCCTCGCTCTCCGTCGAGGAGAACCTGACGGTCGTCGCCCAGCGCGGCCTGTGGACCTTGGAGCGGGTCTACGGCCTGTTTCCCCGCCTCAAGCTCCGCCGCAGGAACTACGGCAACCAGCTCTCCGGCGGCGAGCAGCAGATGCTCGCGATCGGCCGGGCGCTGATGACCAACCCGCGCCTGCTCCTGCTCGACGAGCCGGTCGAGGGCCTCGCGCCGGTGATCGTGGCCGAGCTGGTCGAAGCCATCAACCGCATGCGCCGCGACAGCGACATGGCGGTGCTGATGGTCGAGCAGAAATACGAGATCGCGCTCAAGAACACCGAGCGCTGCATCGCAATCGACCGCGGCCGCATCGTCTACGAGGGGCCCTCGGCCGCTCTGCTGGAGGACCAGAGCCGGCTGGAGGCTTTGGTCGGCATCGAGGCCGGCGAAGGCTGAGCCCAGGCATCCGATTAAGCACAAATGCGAACGATGCTTGCTGCCGCGTTGGCCGAATGCCTACGGTTCCCGCCATCTTGCACCGAGGGGTAGAAATGGCGCGCCTTCTAGCCGCTACGACCGTCCTGCTCGGCACGATGCTGGCGGGCTCGGCATGGGCACAGACCGTGGTATTCCCGCAGCGCGGCCACCCTGCTCCGGAAGGAACGACCCGGGTTCATGTCGAGGCCCAGCTTCACGGCGCCACCGCCGACGAAATCGATGCCCAACGCGCCATGCAGGAGACGCTACGCCACGCTCTCTACGACATCGCGAGCAAGGAATGCGCGCTCCTGGAGAGCGTGTTCAAGCGGAACTGCGTGCTGGCGTCGCTGACGGTTTCCGCTAGCCCGCAATATCGAGTGCCTGGGAGCAATGGCCCACAAAACGTGACGGATACGCTGCGCGCCGATTTCGACTTGGCACCGGCCAGGGCTCCGTAGGCTCCGCTGCGTTAGCACCATCTTCCCCTGGAAGAGGCGCGCCCCCCACGCCGCGCGCGCGATCGCAGGAAATTTCGCGACAGCCTTGGGGCCGTCCCGAAATTCCTTCCCGCGGCCGGTTTTGCGCTATAAGGCGCCCGCCCGACGCCGACCCCAGAGCGAAGGTTCGAGATCGTGTCCGCAGATACCGCGACCGCGACGGCCCGCGCCGCTGCCGCCGAAGCCGAACCCGTGACGATGCGCCTGACCGCGATCACCTACGCGGCGGCTGAGACCAATCTCTTCGAGTTCCGCCCCTTGGACGGCGGCGACGTCAGGCCGTTCCAGGCCGGCGCCCATATCGACGTGCACCTGCCGAACGGGCTGATCCGCCAATTCTCGCTGACCAACTCGCAGGACGAGCGCCACCGCTACGTCGTCGGCGTCAAGAAGGATCCGAAGAGCCGCGGCGGCTCGCGCTACATGATCGACGAGCTGCGCGTCGGCACCGTCCTCAAGATCGGCGGGCCGCGCAACAATTTCCCCCTGAACGAATCCGCGCCGCACTCGATCCTGATCGCCGGCGGCATCGGCATCACGCCGATGTTCGCGATGATGAAGCGCCTCGAGGCGATCGGCGCGTCCTGGGATCTCTACTACGCGGTCCGCAAGCCGAACGAGATCGCCCTCGCCGAGGAGCTGGCGCAGCACGGCGGGCACGTCCATCTCCACGTCGACGAGGAGAAGGGCGGCTTCATCGACCTCGGCGCCATCGTCAAGGAAGCGCCGCGGTCGGCCCATCTCTATTGCTGCGGCCCGACGCCGATGCTGGAGGGCTTCGAGGCCGTCACCAAGTCGTGGCCGTATGGCGAGGCCCATGTCGAGCACTTCACCGCGCTGGCGCCGGTCGCGAGCGAGGGCGGCTTCATCGTCGAGCTGGCGAAGTCGGGCATCACCATCGAGGTCCGCGAAGGGCAGACCATCCTGGAGGCGGTGCGCGCGGCCGGCGTCGACGTGCCGTCGTCCTGCGAGCAGGGCGTCTGCGGCGCCTGCGAGACCCGCGTGCTGTCCGGCATCCCCGACCACCGCGACATGATCCTGTCGCCCCAGGAGCAGGAAGCCAACGACACCATGATGATCTGCTGCTCCGGCTGCAAGAGCGAGAAACTGGTGCTGGATCTGTAGGTTGCCGACGCGCAAGCGTTGCCCACGGCGGCGTCAGACGTGGGCAACGGCAGTCGCCGATGCCCACCCTCCGCAGGATAGCCGTGCATCGCCTGCGCTTGACCCTCGCCGTCCCAGGGCGCACAGAGCCGGCGAAAGGATCAGCCCATGCAGCCCTTCACCACGCTGACCGGCGTCGCCGCGCCCCTGCCGATGATCAATGTCGATACCGACATGATCATTCCCAAGCAGTACCTGAAGACGATCGAGCGCACCGGGCTCGGCAAGGGCCTCTTCTCGGAGCTCCGCTTCAACGACGACGGCAGCGAGAACCCGGACTTCGTGCTGAACAAGCCGGCCTATCGCCACGCCAAGATCCTGGTCGCGGGCGATAATTTCGGCTGCGGCTCCTCGCGCGAGCACGCGCCGTGGGCGCTGGCCGATTTCGGCATCCGCTGCGTGATCTCGACCTCCTTCGCCGACATCTTCCACAACAACTGCTTCCAGAACGGCATCCTGCCGATCAAGGTGAAGCCCGAGGATCTCGAGAAGCTGATGGACGACGCCCAGCGCGGCGCCAACGCCACGCTGACGATCGACCTCGAAGCGCAGGAGATCCACGGGCCGGACGGCGGCACCGTGCATTTCGACATCGACCCGTTCCGCAAGCGCTGCCTGCTCGAAGGGCTCGACGACATCGGCCTGACGATGAAGAAGAACGCGGCGATCGGCAGCTTCGAGAAGCGCACCGCCGACGCCCGCCCCTGGGCGTAGTGCCCAACTCGCAGCCTCGCCGTCATGGCCGGGCTTGTCCCGGCCATCCACGACTTAGCCAGGGTCTACGACTGTCATCCCTGCCGAAGCGGAGCAGAGAGCCGGGATCCGTGGCGCCCGCGGCCGGATCCCGGATAGCGGCTTCGCCGTTTCCGGGATGACAGCGGAGGCCTGACGACAGCAGAATCAGGCCGCGGCGGGCACGCGGTCGTGGTTGTTGGTGCGGTGATCGCCAGCGAGCCAGCGCTTCAGTTCGGCGTGGCAGTCCTGGCGCTGCTTGGCGTTGATCTCGTCAACCGCCGGGTGGTCGACCGTGAACTCGACCCGGAGGCCATCCGGGCTCATCGAATAGGCTGAGCGGCAATAGCCGTGGTCGGTCTCGCGGAGCGGCAGCTTGGCCGCCTTGATGCGGGCGACGATCTCGTCATAGGTCGCGTCGCTCACCAGCATGGCGAAGTGCTGCCCACGGTCCGGGATCGGCGACTTCAGCGCCTCGTAGGCCTCGGGGTCGGCGTACTGGAAGAAGGCCAGCGCCCCGCCGTCGGCGAGGGCGTAGAAGGTGTGGCAGTAGTCGAGCTCGCGCTTGAGCTGGGCGTTGTAGGCGTGCTCGCACCAAGTCGCGACCAGCGGGATGCCGAGCACGTCCTCGAAGAACTGGCGGTTCTTCTCCTGATCGGCGATGACGAAGGCGTAGTGGTGGAGCCGTTCGGGCAGGTGCGCGAGCGGCCGGGCGGGAGACTGGTCCATCACGAATCCTCCTCGGCGGCGTGATGCGTCCGGCGCTCTTTGGGCGGCGCCGTGGTCGCGTTTCGGCGCCATCTTACGCTATTTTCCGCTGCGCCCGTAAGCGCTGCTGCGCCGAAGGAGGATCAATGACCCCGCAATCGATCGTCGTGACCGGGGCGAGCCGGGGCATCGGCGCGGCGCTCGCCCGGCGGCTCGCGGCGCCGGGACGCGATCTTCTCCTGATCGCGCGCGACCGCGGCCGCCTGAACGAGACCGCCGCCGCCTGCCACGCGGCCGGCGCGATCGTCCGCCTCGCGGCGGCGGATGTCGGCGACGGGCCGGCGATGGCGGCGCTCCTTGCCGAGGCCGACGCCGAGCGGCCGATCGACTGCGTCTTCGCCAATGCCGGCATCTCGGCGGGCAGCCGCCGCGGCAGTCTGGAATCGCCGGAGCGCGCGGCCGCGGTCATCCGCACCAACCTCGAAGGGGCGGTGAACACCGTCGCGCCGCTGCTCGAGCCGATGCTCCGCCGCGGCGCCGGGCGCATCGGGCTGGTCGCCTCGATCGCCGGACTGATCCCGCTGCCCGATGCGCCGGCCTACAGCGCCAGCAAGGCCGGCCTGATCGCCTATGGCCGGGCGCTCGACGCCTCGCTGAGGCGGCACGGCGTCACGGTGACGGTGCTCTGCCCCGGCTTCGTCACCACCGACATGGCCGGCCGCTACAGGGGGCGCAAGCCCGGCGAGATGAGCGCGGAGCAGGCTGCCGACATCATGGTGCGGACGACGTTGGCGGGGCGGCGCATGGTCGCCTTCCCGCGGACGCTGGCCTTCCTGGCACGGCTCGGCGCGGCGCTGCCGCCGCAGATCCGCGAGGGCCGCATGGGCGGCTTCCGCGCCTCGGTCGAGCCGGAGCGCAACACTTAGCCTCGGGCGGCTTGGCCGCCCAGCCGCTTCAGCGCCGGCAGGATGTCATTCGCGACAGCCTGGTCCGTGAGCGGGCCGACATGCTTCAGGACGATGCGGCCCTGCCCATCGAGCACGAAGGTCTCGGGCACGCCGTAGACCCCCCAGTCGATCGCCGAGCGGCCGGAGGCGTCGACGCCGACCCGGTCGTAGGGATTGCCGAGCGCGTTCAGGAAGCGGCGGGCGTTGCCGGCATCATCCTTGTAGTCGATCCCGAGGAGCCGCACGCCGGGCGTCGCACCGAGCTTCAGCAGCACCGGATGCTCCTCGCGGCACGGCGCGCACCACGACGCGAACACGTTGACGACGCTCGGTTTGCCGTCGGTGAGGTCGGCGGTCGCGAGGCCCGGCACCATGCCGCCGCCACGGCCCTCCAGCCCGCTCAGCGCCGGCAGGGAGAAGGCCGGTGCGGGGCGGCCGATCAGCGCCGAGGGAATGGTCGAGGGATCGCCAGCGCCGAGCCGGACATAGAGCAACGCCGCCAGCGCGATGAAGGCCAGCGCCGGCAGGAACAGAAATACGCGCCGGCGCGCCGGCCGCGCGGCCTGGTCGCTCACCGCGGTGCCTCGCCGCCGCGGCCGAGCCGCTTCTCCATGGCCGCCAGCGCCCGCGCCTCGGCGCGATGGCGCAGCGCCGTCCACAGCACCAGCGCCAGCACCACCGCCGCCGCCGCGCCGTAGGCCGCGAGCACGAAGCCGAGATGGGTCGCCGAAAGGCTCATGTCGCCTCGATCGCCGTCGAGACGCCCGGCGCACCCTCGGCCGCCGCGCGGAGCCGGAGGCCGCGCAGCCGCCGCTGGATCAGCGCCGTCCGCATCCCGACCAGCCACAGCGTGAAAAACAGGAGCGTGAAGGCCACCGCGCAGAGGAACAGCGGGATCAGCATGCTGGAATCGATGGTCGAGCCGCCCATGCGGAACACCGACTCGCCCTGGTGCAGGGTGTTCCACCAATCGACCGAGAACTTGACGATCGGGATGTTGACGAAGCCGACCAAGGTCAAGACCGCGACGAGGCGCGAGGCCCGCGCCGGCTCGTCGAGCGCGCCGCGGAGCGCGATCACGCCGAGATACATCAGGAACAGGACGAGCTCCGAGGTCAGCCGCGCGTCCCACACCCACCACGCGCCCCACATCGGCTTGCCCCATAAGGAGCCGGTGACGAGGGCGAGGAAGGTGAACGCGGCGCCGAGCGGCGCGGCGGCCTCGGCGGCGACGTCGGCCAGCGGGTGGCGCCAGACCAGGACGCCGAGGCTCGCGAGCGACATCAGCGTCCACGCCATCAGCGACAGCCAGGCCGCCGGCACGTGGACATACATGATGCGCACCGTCTCGCCCTGCTGGTAGTCGGCCGGCGAGGCCACCAGCGCGAACCACAGCCCGGCCGCGAACAGCACCGCCGTCGCTCCGATCAGCCAGGGCGACAGGCGGCGCGCCAGCGCGGCGAAGCGGGCGGGATTGGCGAGCGCGATCATCTCACGCGGGATCTAGCCCGCAGCCGGCGGGGCGGCAACGCCGCCGGAAGTCGCAAGGCATCACGTCTGCGCGGCGCGGAGCGCCGCGGCGGCGGCGACGGGCGCGAGCACGAGGCTCGCCAGCACGATGCCGACGAGCAGCATGAAGGCCGGCGCGAAGCCACTGCCATCGCCCGCCATCGCCTCGGTCGCGCCGACTGCGAAGATCAGGACCGGCACGGCGAGCGGCAGCACCAGCACCGGCAGCAGTAGGCCGCCGCGGCGGAGACCGACCGTCAGCGCCGCACCGATGGCGCCGAGCATGGTCAGCGCCGGCGTACCGACGAGGAGCGTCAGCGCCGTCGCCGCCATCGCTTGCGGGTTTGCATTGACCAGGAGGCCCAGGACCGGGGAGACCACGACCAGCGGCAGCCCCGTCACCAGCCAGTGCGCCAGCGCCTTGGCGAACACCGCGAGCGGCAGCGGCAGCCGCATCGCGAACAGCAGGTCGAGGGCGCCGTCGTCGTAGTCGGCCTGGAACAGGCGGTCGAGCCCGATCAGGGTCGCAAGCAGCGCCGCGAGCCACAGGATCGCGGGCCCGATCCGGCCGAGCAGCGCCAGATCCGGCCCCAGCGCGAACGGCGTCACCACCACCACGCTGACGAAGAACAAGAGCGACAGCCCGAACCCGCTGCCGGCCCGGACGGCGAGCCTGAGATCGCGCCTGAGCAGCGCCAGGAACGGCGTCATGGCGGCACCACCCTGCTACCCTCCGCTGCCCTGTTCCCTCTCCCCGCAAGCGGGGCGACGTAAAGGGGCAGCGCTTCAGTACGTGCCTCGCCGTCATTGCGAGCGAAGCGAAGCAATCCAGAGGCCGCGGGCGACGACGCTAGCTGCTCCTGGATTGCTTCGTTGGCTTCGCCCCCTCGCAATGACGACTGCCTCACCCCGCCCCTCCCGGGGTGAGCGTCAATGTTCGGCACTCCGGCCAAGCGAGAGCCGCGTGGGTCGCGGCGACTACGAGGCCGCCGCCGGCGCGGTGGGTGGCGACGAGCTTGGCGAGGCGCGCCTGCGCCGCAACGTCGAGCGCGGTCGCCGGCTCGTCGAGCAGCCAGAGCGGCCGCGGCGCCACCAGGAGGCGGGCGAGGCCGAGCCGCCGGCGCTGGCCGGCAGAGAGCGTGCCGGCGGGAAGATCGGCGGCGTGGTCCAGCGCCACCGCGTTCAAGGCGGCGGCCGGATCGCTCCCCTCCCCACCCAGGAGTCCGCGCCATGCCACGAGATTTTCCGTCGCCGTCAGCGCCTCCTTCACCCCGTCGCGATGCCCGACGAAGTGAAGCTGCTCGGCTTGCGACAGTTCCGGATCGCCACCCTCGACGACGATGCGCCCGGCGGCGAGCGGTAGGAGGCCGGCCAGCGCGCGAAGCAGCGTCGTCTTGCCGGCGCCGTTCGGCCCCGTGACGACCAGCACCTCGCCCTCGCCGAGCTGAAATCGCAGCTTCGCCAGCACGAGCCGGCCGCCGCGCTCCAGCGCCAGATCCTCGACGCGAAGTCGCATCAGCCGCACCCCTGCCCTGCCGGCGCTGCGGCTGGAATCGCTCCATGGTTTCGCCTATAAGGGCCGCGCTTGGCCGCGGCTTCGTGTCCGCGCGCGTCCCCGCCCCTCGCGACGGTTCCCGAGCGGTCCCCCGCCTCCGCGCGGCCGAGCCTGCGACAAGAGGATCCGAGCCCCGTGACCACGCCCTCCCCCGACAGCTTCAAGTGCCGCAAGACCCTCCAGGCGGGCGGCCGGACCTACACTTATTACAGCCTCGCGGAGGCCGAGAAGAACGGCCTTCCCGGCATCTCGCGCCTGCCGTTCTCGATGAAGGTGCTGCTCGAGAACCTGCTGCGCTGCGAGGACGGCCGCACCGTCACCCGCGACGATATCAAGGCCATGGCCGATTGGCTCAAGGAGCGCAAGTCGGATCGCGAGATCGCCTTCCGCCCCGCCCGCGTCCTGATGCAGGACTTCACCGGCGTGCCGGCGGTGGTCGACCTCGCGGCGATGCGCGACGCCATGACCGCGCTCGGCGGCGATCCCAAGAAGATCAACCCGCTGGTCCCGGTCGACCTCGTGATCGACCACTCGGTCATCGTCGACGCGTTCGGCACGCCGCAGTCCTTCGCCTTCAACGTCGAGAAGGAATACGAGAGGAACGGCGAGCGCTACCGCTTCCTGCGCTGGGGCCAGTCGGCCTTCGACAATTTCCGCGTCGTGCCGCCCGGCACCGGCATCTGCCACCAGGTCAACCTCGAATATCTGTCGCAGACGGTGTGGTCGAAGGACGAGGACGGCGAGACCATCGCCTATCCCGACACGCTGGTCGGCACCGACAGCCACACCACCATGGTCAACGGTCTCGCCGTGCTCGGCTGGGGCGTCGGCGGCATCGAGGCCGAGGCCGCGATGCTCGGCCAGCCCCTCTCGATGCTGATCCCCGAGGTGGTCGGCTTCCGCCTCACCGGCAAGCTCAAGGAGGGTGTCACCGCGACCGACCTCGTGCTGACCGTGACGCAGATGCTCCGCAAGAAGGGCGTGGTTGGCAAGTTCGTCGAGTTCTTCGGCCACGGCCTCGACAACATGGCGCTCGAGGACCGCGCCACCATCGGCAACATGGCGCCCGAATACGGCGCGACCTGCGGCTATTTCCCGATCGACGCCGAGACCATCCGCTATCTCACCCAGACGGCGCGGACGCCGGAGCGCGTTGCCCTGGTCGACGCCTATGCCAAGGCGCAGGGCCTGTTCCGTACCGCCGAGACGCCCGAGCCCGAATTCACCGACACGCTGGAGCTCGACCTCGGCACCGTGGAGCCATCGCTCGCCGGGCCGAAGCGTCCGCAGGACCGCGTGCTCCTCCGCGAGGCGAAGAAGGGCTTCCTCGCCTCGCTCGACACCGAGTTCAAGAAGGGCGGCGAGGCCGGCAAGCAGGTTGCCGTGAAGGGTGAAAGCTACACCATCGGCCACGGGGCGGTGGTGATCGCGGCCATCACCTCCTGCACCAACACCTCCAACCCGAGCGTGATGATCGCGGCCGGCCTCCTGGCGCGGAAGGCTGCCGCCAAGGGGCTGAACCGCAAGCCGTGGGTGAAGACCTCGCTCGCGCCGGGAAGCCAGGTCGTCGCGGAATATCTCCGGAAGTCCGGCCTCCAGTCCGATCTCGACAAGGTCGGCTTCGATCTCGTCGGCTTCGGCTGCACGACCTGCATCGGCAATTCGGGCCCCCTCCCCGAGGCCATCGCGGAAGCGGTGAACGAGGCCGACCTCGTCGCCGCCGCAGTGCTCTCGGGCAACCGCAATTTCGAGGGCCGCGTGAACCCCGACGTCAGGGCGAACTACCTCGCCTCTCCACCCCTCGTCGTCGCCTACGCGCTGGCCGGCTCGCTGCAGATGGACCTGACCACCGAGCCGCTCGGCACCGGTTCGGACGGCAAGCCGGTCTATCTCAAGGACATCTGGCCGTCGTCGAAGGAGGTGGCGGAGTTCGTCCGCGAGAACATCACGCGCGAGCTGTTCGCGACCAAATATGCCGACGTCTTCAAGGGTGATCCGCGCTGGCAGGCGATCAAGGTCGAGGGCGGCCTGACCTATGGCTGGGACAGCCGCTCGACCTACGTGCAGAACCCGCCTTATTTCGAGGGGATGCACCGCGAGGCGACGCCGGTGAAGGACGTCGAGAAGGCCCGCATCCTCGGCCTCTTCCTCGACTCGATCACCACCGACCACATCTCGCCCGCCGGCTCGATCAAGGAGTCGAGCCCCGCGGGTGAATATCTCCGCGACCACCAGGTCCGGGTGCAGGACTTCAACCAGTACGGCACGCGGCGCGGCAACCATCAGGTCATGATGCGGGGCACCTTCGCCAACATCCGCATCAAGAACCAGATGCTGGCGGGCATCGAGGGCGGCGTCACCAAGCACTGGCCCGACGGTACCGAAATGCCGATCTACGACGCCGCCATGCGCTACCGCGCCGAGGGCGTGCCGCTGGTGGTGTTCGCCGGCAAGGAATACGGCACCGGCTCCTCGCGCGACTGGGCGGCCAAGGGCACGATGCTGCTCGGCATCCGCGCCGTCATCGCCGAGAGCTTTGAGCGCATCCACCGCTCGAACCTGGTCGGCATGGGCGTGGCGCCACTCCTGTTCGAGGAAGGCACCTCGTGGAAGAGCCTCGGCCTGACCGGCGCCGAGACCGTGACCATTCACGGCCTCGCCGAAGGGCTGAAGCCGCGCCAGACGCTGACCTGCGAGATCGCCTTCCCGTCCGGCGAGGTGAAGAAGGTGCCGGTGATCTGCCGGATCGACACCCTCGACGAGCTCGACTACTTCAAGAACGGCGGCATCCTGCCCTACATGCTGCGCCGCCTCGCGGCCTAGGCTGTGGACTCAATCAGCACCAGAAGGTGATGGCAGCGGCGAGGAAGACGCCAGCCATGTAGTTGGCGGCGAGCTTGTCGTAGCGTGTGGCGATGCGTCGCCAGTCCTTGAGGCGGCACCAGAGGCGTTCGACGAGGTTACGAGTGCGATAGACGTCGCGGTCGTATGGGATCGCCGTTTTACGGCTACGGGTTGAAGGGATGACGACTTCGGCGCCCTGGGCCTGGACGGCAGCGCGGATGGCGTTGCTGTCGTAGCCCCGGTCGGCGATCAATGCGTCGAAGCGACCGCGCGCCGCCTCGATCAGCGCCGGGGCCATCGTCATGTCGGACGTGTTTCCGGGTGAGATCAGCAGGATGCGTGGTCGTCCGGCGGTGTCGGTCAGCCCGTGGATCTTGCTGGTGCGCCCGCCGCGGGATGTGCCGATGCCTTGGACGAAGGCCCCCCTTTTGCGCCCGCTGCCGAGCGGTGGACCTTGATGCTGGTCGAGTCGATCGCGACCGATCCCCAGGCGCCACTATGCCCGGTCAGCGCCTCGAACACCGCGAACCACACGCCCTGCCGGCTCCAGCGATGAAAGCGGTTATAGATCGTCGTGTACGGCCCATACTCAGGCGGGCAGTCGCGCCAGCGCGCTCCGCTCTTGAGCATATGCACGATCCCCGAGATCACCCGGCGGTCGTCGACCCGGCGCGCTCCGCTGCGTCCCTGCGGAAGAAGCGGCTCGATCTTCCCCCACTCCGCATCGCTCAACCACGTCAGTTGCCGCCCCATCCAAAGCCTCCGCCCCAAGCAGAAGCTTTGAATCAGCATACACCTTCACCCGCAAGCTGATTGAGTACGGAGCCTAGTCCTTTAGTGGTGCGCCCGTTGACGCAGGGCGCTCGCCTTGCGGCGCTCCATGACGGCGGTTTGTCGACCCCGGGCCGCGCTTTCGCCCCCGGCGGCGTTTGGTGTACCGGGCTCCGCTCCCCTTCCAAGGCCCTCGGCCGATGGGGACGCCTGAGACCGGCCGCACGCCGGGACCGTCAGCGAGCTCCTCGCGGGCCACTCTCGCGGCCGGGCGGTGCCCCGAGGCCGTCCGGACGGGATGGCTGCGAACCGCCCCGGCCAGACGCCGATCCTCCCCCCGCCTGACGACGCCTCGCGAAGCGCCCCTCGCCGAGGAGAACATCGTGTATATATTCCTAGCGCGCAAGCCCGTCAAGCACTGCGCTAATCCTCCCCTGCGCGAACTCGCGTGTTCGCGAGTTCGCCATCCAGAATCGCAAGTCGAGCAGGCTCGACTTGCGTGCGGGGGAGGTGCCGAGCGCAGCGAGGCGGAGGGGGCTTGTCCTGTGAAAGCCCATGCGCCGCCGCACGCCCCCTCCACCATGCTTCGCATGGTCCCCCTCCCCCGCTGACGCGGGGGAGGATTGGGCGCGCCCCGCGCCGCATGGTCTGGCTCGTTCCGGACGGCCGCGGTTTGACGCACCGGCCGCGGGCGCTCATATCGCGCCCATGGAGACCGCCCGGCCGCCGCGCCTGTTCGACCACGCGCTCATCGCGCGCCGGGCCGCCGCGCTGGAACGGCGGGGCATCGCCGACGATTTCATGATGCCGCGCCTCGCCGGCGACCTGGCCGAACGCCTGATGATGGTGCTGCGGGAGTTCCCGGCGGCGCTCGATCTCGGCTCGCCGGGGCCGGCGGTCGCCGACACGCTCCGCCGCCTGCCGCAGATCGGCCGGCTTCACCGCGCCGGTGCGGCGGGCGCCGACCTCCTGTGCCGCCTCGATGCGCTGCCGGTCGCGCCCGAGAGCCTGAACCTCGTGGTCTCGGCCGGCGCCTTGCACTGGGTCGAGGACCTGCCCGGCGTCTTCGCCCAGGTCCGCCGCGCGCTCGCGCCGGACGGCCTGTTCCTCGCCGCGCTGTTCGGCGGCGACACCCTGGCCGAGCTGCGCCAGGCCTTCGCCGCCGCCGAGGCCGAAACCATGGGCGGCACCAGCCCGCGCGTCATTCCCTTTGCCGACGTGCGCGACGTCGGCGCCCTCCTCCAGCGCGCCGGCTTCGCCCTGCCGGTGGTCGACAGCGAGCGCACCGTCGTGCGCTACGGCGACCTGATGGATCTCGTCCGCGACCTCCGCCGGCTCGGCGCGACGAACCCGCTGCTCGCGCGCCGCCGGGCGCCGCTCCGCCGCGACACCCTGGCCCGGCTCGACGCGATCTATCGCGAGCGCTTCGCCGACCCCGACGGCCGCCTCCGCGTCACCGTCGAGGTGGTCTGGCTGTCCGGCTGGGCGCCGCACGCGAGCCAGCAGCAGCCGCTCCGCCCCGGCTCGGCCAAGGCCCGCCTGGCCGACGCCCTCGCCGCCACGCGGAATGGCCGTCAATCGTAGGCAATCGTAGGATAGGCAAGCAAAGCTTGCCCACCCTACAAATGCAGCTCGCCCGCCGTCATGGCCGGGCTCGTCCCGGCCATCCACGACGTCCTTCCAGCGCGGCGCTGCAAAGCCCGTGGACACCCGGCCCAAGGGCGGGAGATGACATCAGTGCGGCTGGAGGTTGTTGCCGACGCCGTTGAAGATGTTGGTGAGCTGTCCGCCGATCGAGGTCACGCCGGCGACGATCGCCACCGAGACGATGACCGCGATCAGCGCATATTCGATTGCGGTCGCGCCGCTTTCGGCGGCGGCGAGCCTGAGGCAGTGGTGCAGCAGCGCCTGGTACAGTCTCATCGCGGCCTCCTCACGGCATCAGACGAGGTCGAGCAGCGGCGGGATCAGCGGCACGTCGGCCGGCGGCATCGGATAATCCCGCAGCCGGCGCGGCTCGACCCAGGCCACCTTCTGCCCCTCCAGCGGGCGCGCCAGTCCTGTCCAGCGCCGGCACACATAGAGCGGCATCAGCAGGTGGAACGTCCCGTAGGCATGGCTCGCGAAGGTCAGGGGTGCGAGACACGCCTCCTTTACCTCGATGCCGAGTTCCTCCTTCAGCTCCCGGATCAGCGTCGTTTCCGGCGCCTCGCCCCGCTCGATCTTGCCGCCGGGAAATTCCCACAGGCCCGCCATCGGCTTGCCTTCGGGCCGCTCCTGGATGAGGACGCGACCATCGGCATCGATGAGGGCGCAGGCGGCGACGAGGACCAGCGGAGCGCTCTCCACAGCCGCGATCATGACGCCCGTCCGTTAAGATTTGCGCAATTCACGTATCGAAAGGCGGGGTTCGGCCGCGCGCATTCGGTTAAGAACGATAATCGCCGTTGATGGCGATGTAGCCGTGGGTGAGGTCGCAGGTCCACATCGTCGCGCGGCCGCGGCCGAGCCCGAGGTCGACCGCGATCGCGATCTCGGGCTGCTTCATGTAGGCGGAAACCTCGGCCTCGTCATAGGCCGGGTCGCGCATGCCCTCGTGGGCCACGCGGATGCCGCCGAACGAGATCGCGAGGCGGTCGCGCTCGGCCGGTTCGCCCGCCTTGCCGACCGCCATCACCACCCGGCCCCAATTGGCGTCCTCGCCGGCGATCGCGGTCTTGACCAGGGGCGACTGCGCGATCGAGCGGGCGATGCGCCGCGCCGAGGGCGCGCTGACCGCGCCCGTGACGGTGACGGTGACGAATTTCCGTGCGCCCTCGCCGTCGCGGACGATCTGGCGGGCGAGGTCGCCGAGCACGGCCTGGAACGCCTCGGCGAAGGCGCGGAGGCGGGGATCGCGGCCGTCCTCGATCATGGGCGCGCCGCGCGACGCCGCGGCGCCGGTCGCGAACGCCAGCACGGTGTCGGAGGTCGAGGTGTCGCCGTCGACGGTGATGCAGTTGAAGCTCTTCTCGACCGTCCGCGACAGCAGCGCCTGCAGCGCCGGCGCGGCGATCGGCGCATCGGTCGCGACGAAGCTGAGCATGGTCGCCATGTCCGGCGCGATCATGCCGGAGCCCTTGGCGATGCCGGCGATGCGCACCGGCACCCCGGCGATCGCGGCGTCGGCGGTCGCGCCCTTGGCGAAGGTGTCGGTCGTCATGATCGCCCGGGCGGCCTGCTCCCAGCGGTCGGGCTCGGCATCGGCCGCGAGGCCCGCCATCACGCCGCGGAATTTCTCGGCGTCGAGCGGCTCGCCGATCACCCCCGTCGAGGCCAGGAAGACCTGATCGATCGGGCACCCGAGCGCGCGCCCCGCGAGCTCGGCGGTCAGCGCCGCGGCGTCGCGGCCGCGCATGCCGGTGAAGGCGTTGGCGTTGCCGGAATTGACCACGACCGCGCGTGCCGTCCCGCCGCTGAGGACGGAGCGGCACCAGTCGACCGGCGCCGAGGCGCATTTCGAGCGGGTGAAGGTGCCGGCGACGGCGGTGCCGGGCCGGAGCGCCATCAGCAGCACGTCATGGCGGCCGCGATAGCGGATGCCGGCCTCGGCGGTCGCGAGGCGGACGCCCTCGACCGGTGCGATCGCGGGAAAGCGCGCCGGCGCGAGCGGCGACACCTCGGCCACGCCGGTCTCCTCCGTTACTTGCCGGGAGCGGGCGCGGCCGGCGCCGCGGGGGCGGCCGGCGCCGGAGCGGTCTTGTCGAGGCGCTCGATCTTGGCGCCCTGGCGCAGCTTCGCCATCGCCTCCTGCTGGGCGCGGCGCTGGAGATAGAGCGCGATCTGGCCGCGCACCTGCGCGACGGTCGGCAGCGGCTTCTTGCGCTTCTCCTCGGTCTGGATGATGTGCCAGCCGAACTGGCTCTTCACCGGCTCCGAGATCTGGCCGACATTCTGCGCGAAGGCGACCTTGGCGAACTCCGGCACCATCTGGTCCTTGGTGAAGAAGCCGAGCTCGCCGCCCTGCTGGGCCGAGCCGGTATCCTTCGACACCGCCTTGGCGACCGCGGCGAAATCCTCGCCGCCCTTGAGGCGCTTCTCGACCGCGTCGGCCTGGTCCTTGGTCTCGACCAGGATGTGGCGGGCGCGCACCTCTTCCTCCGGCGGCGTCGCCTTCACGGTCTCGTCGTAGACCCGCTGCACGGCGGCATCGGTGACCGCGCCGGCGGCGGCCTTGTCGAGGAAGAGCTGCATCAGCGCCTTGTCGCGCATGAAGGCGAGCGACTGGGCGAAGGCCGGGGTCTGGTCGAGCTTCTCGTCCTGGGCGGCCTTGGCGGCGAGCCTGAGGTCGATCAGAAGATCGACGATCGCGCTCCGCTTCTGGGCCTCGGTCATGCCGGCGAAGGACTGGCCGACGTCCTCCGCGGCGAGCTGGACGTCGTGGGCGGTGATCGGCTGGCCGTCGACCTTGGCGAGCACCTCGCCGGACGCGGCCCCCGCGGCCGGGGCGGCGGCGGGTGCGGCCGGGGCCGCCAGGGCGCCGCCGCCTGCAACCAGCAGGGCGAACGCGGCGGCGACAGCATACGCGGGCGCGCGGCGGCGCGCCGGGAGATCGGCCATCGGCATGAAACGCTAAGACCTCTAGGGCGCCGACCGGGCGCGCGGGCGCGGAGAGTGCGCCAACGCCGCCGCATTGACAACCCTGGGAGCGGTTCCTAATTCTGCGGCATCGCTCGCGGGCCGAACGGCGGAGCGGACAGGCGGGGCGCCGCTTCTCGGCCGCAAACGCCCTCCCCGACCGGGGGTCGAGACCGCGGCCAGGGCCGAGGCGCTCGGCCGTTTTCCCCCGTGCGCATTTTCATGAGGCCCTTGATGCTCGGCGCCCTCGCCCGTTCCCTGTTCGGTTCGTCCAACGACCGCCGCGTCAAGGGCTACTATCCCCGCGTCCGCCAGATCAACGCGCTCGAGCCCGAGGTGGCGAAGCTCTCCGACGAAGAGCTGCGCGCCCGCACCGACGAGTTCCGCCGCAAGCTCGCCGGCGGCGCCACCATGGATCAGATCCTGGTGCCGGCCTTCGCCACGGTGCGCGAGGCGGCCAAGCGGGTGCTCGGCCAGCGCCATTTCGACGTCCAGCTCGTGGGCGGCATGGTTCTGCACGACGGCGCCATCGCCGAGATGAAGACCGGCGAGGGCAAGACCCTGGTCGCGACGCTGCCGGTCTATCTCAACGCGCTCGCCGGCAAGGGCGTCCACGTCGTCACCGTCAACGACTACCTCGCGAGCCGCGACGCCGAGTGGATGGGCCGGGTCTACCGCTTCCTCGGCCTCACCGTCGGCGTGATCGTCCACGACCTCGACGACGAGCAGCGCCGCGCCGCCTATGCGTGCGACGTGACCTACGGCACCAACAACGAGCTCGGCTTCGACTATCTGCGCGACAACATGAAGTACGAGCCGTCGCAGATGGTGCAGCGCGGCCACTCCTACGCGATCGTCGACGAGGTCGACTCCATCCTGATCGACGAGGCCCGCACCCCGCTCATCATCTCCGGCCCGCTCGACGACAAGAGCGAGCTCTACATCACCCTCGACGGCTTCATCCCGAAGCTCGCCAAGGAGGACTACGAGCTCGACGAGAAGCAGCGGACCGTCGTCCTGACCGAGGCCGGCAACGAGAAGCTCGAGCCGCTGCTGGCCGAGGCCGGGCTGCTCAAGGGCGAGAACCTCTACGACATCGAGAACGTCACGATCGTCCACCACGTCAACCAGGCGCTCCGGGCGCACAAGCTGTTCCAGCGCGACAAGGACTACATCGTTCGGAACGGCGAGGTCGTGATCATCGACGAGTTCACCGGCCGCATGATGCCGGGCCGGCGCTATTCCGACGGGCTGCACCAGGCGCTGGAGGCGAAGGAGCGCCAGCCGATCCAGCCCGAAAACATGACGCTGGCCTCGATCACCTTCCAGAACTACTTCCGCCTCTACAAGAAGCTCGCCGGCATGACCGGCACCGCCTCCACCGAGGCCGACGAGTTCTTCGACATCTACAAGCTCGAGGTGATGGAGATCCCGACCAACATGCCGGTGGCGCGCGTCGACGACGACGACGAGGTCTACCGCACCGAGGCCGAGAAGTTCAAAGCCGTGATCGAGCTGATCAAGGACTGCCGCAAGCGCGGCCAGCCGGTCCTGGTCGGCACGACGTCCATCGAGAAGTCCGAGGTGCTGTCGGAGGCGCTGAAGACGGCGAAGGTGGAGCACAAGGTGCTGAACGCCCGCTACCACGAGCAGGAGGCGTTCATCATCGCCCAGGCCGGCGTGCCCGGCGCCATCACCATCGCCACCAACATGGCCGGCCGCGGCACCGACATCCAGCTCGGCGGCAACGCCGACATGCGCATCCTCGAGGAATGCGCCGAGATGGAGGACGGGCCCGAGAAGGAGGCGAAGATCGCCGCGATCCGCGCCGACATCGCCGACAAGAAGGAGATCGCGCTGAAGGCCGGCGGCCTGTTCGTGGTCGGCACCGAGCGCCACGAGAGCCGGCGCATCGACAACCAGCTCCGCGGCCGCTCCGGCCGCCAGGGCGACCCCGGCCGCTCGCATTTCTTCCTGTCGCTGCAGGACGACCTGATGCGCATCTTCGGGTCGGAGCGCATGGACGGCATGCTGCAGAAGCTCGGCCTCCAGGAGGGCGAGGCCATCGTCCATAGCTGGATCAACAAGGCGATCGAGCGGGCGCAGAAGAAGGTCGAGGCGCGGAACTTCGACATCCGCAAGAACCTCTTGAAATACGACGACGTGATGAACGACCAGCGCAAGGTGGTGTTCGAGCAGCGTCGCGAGCTCCTGGAGGACGAGGATCTCCAGGACACCGTGCGCGAGATGCGCCGCGAGATCGCGAGCGAGCTCGTTTCCGAGCACATCCCGCCGGACGCCTATCCCGAGCAGTGGGACATGGAGGGCCTTGCCGAGGATGTCCGCGAGATCCTCGGCCTCGACCTGCCGGTGCTCGAATGGGCCAAGGAGGAGGGCATCGCCGACGAGGAGATCGAGCAGCGCCTGATCGCCGCCGCCGACGAGAACGCCGCCGCCCGCGCCGCCCGCTTCGGGCCGGAGGTCATGCGCCAGATCGAGAAGGCGGTGGTGCTGCAGACGCTCGACCAGCTCTGGCGCGAGCACCTCTCGACGCTCGACCACCTGCGCCAGGTGATCGGCCTCAGGGGCTACGGCCAGCGCGACCCGCTGAACGAGTACAAGACCGAGGCGTTCGAGCTGTTCCAGGCGATGCTGGGCCACCTCCGCGAAGGCGTGACCGAGCAGCTCGCGCGGGTCGAGGTCATCAGCGGCCCCCCGCCCCTCGCCGAGGAGGAGCTGCCGCCGATGATGGCGCACCATTTCGATCCGTCGAGCGGCGAGGACGAGCTGATGCTGGCCGACGTGACGACGACGCTGGCGCCGAGCCGGCCCGACGCCGCCAATGTCGACCCCAACAATCCCGCGACCTGGGGCAAGGTCTCCCGCAACGCCCCCTGCCCCTGCGGCTCCGGCAAGAAATACAAGCACTGCCACGGCCGCTTCGCCTGAGGCGCCGACGGCCCGTCATGGCCGGGCTCGTCCCGGCCATCCACGACTTCCTTCGACGGCGGCGTCTGAAAACTCGTGGATGCCCGCGCCAAGCGCGGGCATGACGGTGAGGACTTGCGTCCCGTCCAGCGCAGGGGCAGCGTCGCTGCCGAACGGGAGGAAGCCATGGCGGATATGCCTTACAAGACGGCGCTGATCGTGGGCGCGGGGCCGGGGATCAGCGCGTCGGTCGCGCGCGGGCTCGCGGCGGCCGGGCTCAAAATCGGCCTCGCGGCGCGCGACAAGGCGAAGCTCGCCGGACTCGCCGGCGAGACCGGCGCCAAGACCTTCGCGGTCGACGCCGCCGATCCCGCCGCGGTGGCGCGCCTGTTCGAGGAAGCCGACGCGACGCTCGGCGAGCCCGACCTCGTGCTCTACAACGCCAGCGGCCGGGTGCGCGGCCCGCTGGTCGAGCTCGACCCCGCGGCGGTGCGGCAGACCTTGATCGTGACGGCGTTCGGCGGCTTCCTGGTGGTGCAGCAGGCGGCGCGGCGGATGGTGCCGCGCGGCAGGGGCGCGATCCTCCTGACCGGCGCCTCGGCGAGCGTGAAGGGCTATGCCCAGTCGGCCCCGTTCGCGATGGGCAAGTTCGCCCTGCGCGGCCTCGCCCAGAGCACGGCGCGCGAGCTCGGCCCGAAGGGCATCCACGTCGCCCATTTCGTCATCGACGGCGGGGTCGCGAGCGCCCAGCGCCCGGTGCCGGCCGACCGGCCCGACAGCCTGCTCGACCCCGACGGCATCGCCGAGACCTATCTCGCCGTGCTGCGCCAGCCGCGAAGCGCCTGGTCGCTGGAGGTCGAGCTCCGCCCCTGGGTCGAGCCGTTCTGAGGCATGGACCCTTGGCGCTGGCGATCCCGTTTGTCATCCCGGCCGAAGCGAAGCGGAGAGCCGGGATCCGGGGTTGAGCACGGCATCTGTGACCGGATCCCGGATCGCGCTGCGCGCGTCCGGGATGACAGGCAGCGACGGAGGCCGGCTCCGCCCCTCCCCCGGTCGCCGCGGCCGCGGCGACTCGACCTCTCCCGCGCGCGGGAGGTGACGGCCCCTATTCCGGCCGCCAGGAGAAGCGGCGCACGGCCGAGAGGTCGGTGCCTTCGATGCGGATGAGGCGGGTCGGGCCGGCGCGCTTCAGCGCGTGCAGGTCGCCCTCGTTGTAGAGGAAGGCCATGCCGGGCCGCAGCGTGTAGCTCCGGCCGTAGCGCGCGGTGCCGGGGCGGCCTTCCGCCGCCGGCACGACGGCCGTCCAGTCGCTCATCTCGGTCTCGCCGCTGGCCTGGCCGTAGATCGCCCAGCTCGGACCGTGGTCGTGCGGCCGCGCCTCCCCGGCCGCGCGATAGGAATGGGCGAGCACGACGAAGCCGAGCTCGCCGTCGCGGTAGAGCACGTGCCGCTCGGGACCCGCGGGATCGACATGGGCGTCGACGAAGCCAGGCGTAGCGAGGGCCGCTTCCAGCCGCTCGCGGACGCGGTTGCGGCCGCGCGGGCCGGGATCGGCGGCGAGCGCCGCGCGACAGTCGGCGACGAAGGCGGCGAGCGGCGGGTCGAGCGCGTCACTCATCGACGTCGGTCGCCGGGCGGTCGCTGCCGCGGGCGAGCTCCTCGTGCCAGTGGCCGTGATCGTCCTCCCAGGCGATGGCGGCGGTCGCGCCCGGCGCCTGCTGCTCGGACGCGGCGCGGTGGGCGGCAGCGCGAGCCTCCTCGTGGGTCGGGAAGGTCTCGGAGAAGGTGCCGGCGGCCTCGTAGCCCCAGCCGCCGTCGCGCTTGACCACGTGATAGGTCAGCTTGGCCATTCCGAACTCTCCGTCTGTCGGCGCCAGCATGCGGCGGCAAAGCGGGGCCGGCAAGCCTCGCCGTCATTGCGAGCTCGTCGAGTGAGCAGGCGAGCTGCCGACGTGAGGCCGCCCGTGGGCATCGCGTCGCGATGCCCACCCTACGTCACCGTGCCCGTCACCCCGCGGTGGCGGCGGCCTTGCCGGAGGCGAGATAGGCGCCGTGGAGGATCTCGGGGCGGCGCTCCAGCTCCGCGGCGGCGCCCGAGAAGGCGATCTCGCCGCGCTCCATCACATAGGCCCGGCTCGCCAGCGCCAGCGCCAGCGTCGTGAACTGCTCGATCAGGAGGATGCCGATGCCGCGCTTGGCGATGTCGGACAGGGTCTGGCCGATGCGCTGCACGATGGCCGGCGCGAGGCCGAACGACATCTCGTCGATCAGGAGGTAGCGCGGCCGGCTGATCAGGGCCTGGGCCACGACCACCATCTGCTTCTGCCCGCCGGAGAGGTTCTGGCCGTCGGCCGAGAGGCGGGGCTTCAGCTCGGGAAACACCTCCAGCGCCGCCTCGACCTCGCGCTCGGCCTCGCGGCGCGAATGCATCAGCGCGGCGGCGCGGAGATTGTCGATCACCGAGATGCCGTTCAGGACCGGATGGCCTTCGAGCACGATGGCGATGCCGCGCCGCCTGACCTGGTCGGGGGTCAGGCCCAGCATCTCCTGCCCGTCGAGCATGACGCTGCCGGATTTGGCCGGCAGCGCGCCCGAGATGGTCAGGACCAGCGACGACTTGCCGGCGCCGTTGGCGCCGAGGAGCGCGGTGATCTCGCCGGGCTTCAGCTCCAGCGAGATGCCGTGGAGCACCTCGCGGCCGCCACGCTCGACCACGAGATCCTTCACCTCGAGAGCCTGGTCCGCCATGTCACGCCTCCGCCATGCCTGGACCTGGTCCGGGCATCCACGCGTTTGCAGCCGTCGCGGCCGAGGGAAGCCGTGGATGGCCCGGACGGGCCCGGCCATGACGGGTGCCCGCCATGTCACGCCGTCCCGAGATAGGCGCGCCTGACCAGCGGGTCGTCGAGCACCTGGCGGGTCGGCCCGAAGGCGAGCAGCTTGCCGAAATCGAGCACCATGGTCTCGGTGCAGACCGAGGCGATGAGGTCGGCGTCGTGGTCGATCAGGATGAGCTGGGCACCGAAGCGCTCCGGGATCTGCAGGAGCAGGCGGCGCAGCCGGTCGGTCTCGTGCTCGTTCATGCCGGCGCCGGGCTCGTCGAGGAGGATCGCCCGGGGCTTGCCGATCAGCGTCTTGGCGATCTCGATCATGCGGCGTTCGTAGAGGTTGAGCTGGCGGCCGGGCACGTTCTCGCGCTGGTCGAGCTCGACGAAGGCGATGGCGCGGTCGATCTCCTCGCGCGCGCCGCGCCGGCTCGCCGAGACATGGTCGGCGATCGACTGGATGTTCTCGCGCACGGTCAGCTCGTCGACCACGAGCTCCTGCTGGAAGGTGCGGCGGAGGCCGAGGCCGACGCGGCGGACCGGCGAGTAGCCGCGGAGCGCCACGTCGTCGAGCCAGATGCGGCCCTTGACCGGGGTGACGAAGCCGGAGAGCACGTTGAGGAGCGTCGTCTTGCCGGCGCCGTTCGGCCCGATCAGCCCGCAGACCGGCGCCGCGAAGGCGCCTTCGAGCGAATCGAGCGGCCGCACGCCGCCGAACTGCACGGTGAGGTCCTCGATCCGGATCATGGCCGCCGCCCCAGGTAGCGGGCGTAGAGCCGCTCGCCGAGCGCCGTGATGTGCCCGCCGAGGCCGACCGGGTCGGTCAGGCCGAACAAGAGCGCGGCGCCGAAGATGATGAAGCCGATATAGGTCTGGACGTTGAGGTCGAACAGGAGAGCCGGCACGAAGGCGGTGAGGATGCCGCCGAGGAACGAGCCCATCCAGACATTGGGGCCGCCGAGCAGCGTGCCGATGAAGATGATGATCGAATCGGTCGGGCCGAAGCCGCTGGTCGGGTCGAGCTGGCCGAAGGTCCCGGCGAGGAGGGCGCCGGCGACGCCGGCGAGGAAGCCCGCCAGCGCGAACGCCCAAGCCTTGTAGAAGACGACGCGGACGCCCGACGCCATCGCCATCGGCTCGCTCTTGCGGATCAGCGCCCAGGCGCGCCCCGGCTTGGAGCGGCGGTGCCACTCGACCAGGAGGATCGCGAGGATGACGACGACGCCGCAGAACAGGAAATAGGCCGAGTCGCTCGCGGCATAGAGCGGGCGGGCCATCATCACCCGGGCGTTGCCGCTGGCGCCGACCTGGCCGAGGAAGCCCGGCCCGCCGACCGGGAAGCGCGTCACCGTGATCAGGCTCTGGAAGGCGCCGGCCAGCATCAGCGTGACGAGGGCGAGGTAGAGCCCCCGCATGCGCAGCGCCGGCAGGCCCCAGATCATGCCGATGATCGAGGCGCCGACGCCGCCGGCGAGGATGGTGAGGACGAAGGGCGGGTGGAACCAGAAATAGACCCGCAGGCTGACCCAGCCGCCGACCCCGACCAGCGCCCACTGGCACAGCGACACCAGGCCGAGCTGGCCGTAGAGCAGCGCGCAGCCGAGCAGCGCCAGCACCATGCAGTACGACTTGGTGAAGGTCGACAGCCAGTAGCCGCCCGCCGTCGCCGCGACGATCGCCGACGCCACGCCGACCACCGCCACCACCGCGAGGATGCGGACCGAAATGGTGAGCTCGCCCGCCGGCCGGGCGGCGACGGGCAGCGCCTCGGTCTTGCCGATCTCGCTCATTCGCGCGCCCCGACGCCCCGGCCGGCGCCGAAGATCATCATGAACAGCAGCGCCGCGACGTAGGGGCCGGCGCTGCGGAACGCCGACACCGCCGGGACGCCGGTGAGCAGCGCCTCGATCATGCCGCAGACCATGCCGCCGACGAAGGCGCCGGGCAGCGACGACAGCCGCGCCAGGATCGCCGAGGCGATGGCCGGGATGACGAGGAAGGTGAGGAGCGGCGGATCGAGCCGGTTGATGTCGGCGAGGAGGATGCCGGCGACGCCGGCGAAGGCGCCGTTGATGACCCAGGCGGTGGCGTCGGCGTTGTTGACGCGGATGCCGAGGGAGGCGGAGATCGCCCGGTCGCTCGCGAGCGCCCGCATGGCGAGGCCCATCCGGGTCCGGCTGAGCAGAAGCCCGACCCCGCAGACCATGGCGAGCGACAGGCCGAGCGCGATCAGCCGCGTCACGGTGAGGCGCATCCCGAGCAGCGCGACGAACTGGTAGTCGGTCGGCAGCGTGATGCGCCGGGCAACGCCGACGCCCCAGTACCAGGCGATGATCCCGAGAAGGAACAGCGCGAGGCCGAGCGTCGCGACCGCGCGCACCACGCGGTCGCGGTGGGCCATGTGCGGGGCGACCAGCCGGCCAGAGGCATAGGCGATCAGGGTGGAGAGGAGCACGCCGACGACCCAGCCGACCGGCGCCGGGGCGCCGTCGCGGATCAGCTCGTAGGCGCTGAAGGCGGCAACGCCGCCGAACGAGCCGAAGGCGAAGTTGAGGGTGCCGGAGGCGCGATAGAGGATGACCAGCCCGACGCTGGACAGGGCATAGACCGCGCCGACCCCAATCCCCGATCCGACGAAGAGCAGGAGGTTCATGCCGGAAACGATCCGTCCGCTCGGGGAGGTCTTACGACCGGGCTTCGGCCGGCCGGCGGCCCGTGGGGTGGGCATCGGCGTGCCGATGCCCACGACGTCGGCAGGTGAAGCTTGCCCACCCTACCGGGAGTCTCGCGGATGGCCGGGACAAGCCCGGCCATGACGGAAAGGTCGGGAAGCCAACCCTACTTCTTCGCCATGTCGGCTTCCCACTGGGCATTGAACTCCTTGTTGATGCCCATCTTCTTCTCGATCGCGACGACCGGCCCGAGGTCGGGGTCGGCGTCGGGATAGCAGCCCTCGACGAACTTGAACTTGCCGTCGTGCAGCGTCACCGTCCGGGTGATGTGGTTGGGCTGGTGCTGCATCGCGTCGGCGCCGCCCCAGTACCACGGGCCGCACAGGATGTCGGTGTAGTAGGGCTTCATGTTCTGCACCGCGGCGGTCACCGTGTCGCGGTTGATCTTGGCCGGGTCCTTGATCGTCAGCATCTCGCGGACGGCGACGCGCGCCGCGATGTAGCCGGCCTGGGAGAAGCTGTCGCGCAGATACTTCTTCCCGTAGGCGTCCATCACGGCGACCCAGTTCTGGTTGTCCTTGCCCGTGGCGTCCATCGGCCCGAGCTCGGTGTTGATCCAGAGCCGGTCGTTCCAGTACTTGGCGTCGACTGCGCCGGGGAAGCGGGTCGTGTACCACGAGGTCGGCGCGGTCCACTTCATCTTGGCGGCGCCGTCCTGCTGCTCGGCGGCGTTGACGATCTGCGCGCCCTGGTCGTCGACGAAGATGATCTGGGCGGCGTCGAAGCCGGTCGCCATCACCTGCAGCGCGATCGACTGGAAGTCCGGCGAGGACGGGTCGGGGTAGATGCTCTGCACCTTGACGCCGAAGTGCTTGCCCCAGTTGTAGATGCCGCCGGGCGCGTCGGGCCCGCCGCAGATATAGGAGTCGCCGGGCTGCTTGTAGATGACGCAGACCATGCTCTTGATGCCCAGCTTGCGCCGGGCGTAGTCGACCGCGCCGATCGCGCTCTGCCGCGGGCCGGCGTTGACCTCGGCGATGTTCTTGGACTGGTAGCACTGCGGCGGGATGCCGAGGCCGATCGCCAGGATGTTGTGCTTGTCATAGTATTGGGCGTTGGCGACGCAGTCGACGAAGCCGGTCGACCCGACCATGATGTAGACGCCCTCGTCCTCGACCAGCTTCTTGGCGGCCTGGGCGGCGACGTCGAGCTTCGACTGGTCGTCCTCGTCGTGATAGACGATCGGGCGGCCGTGGATGCCGCCGTTGGCGTTGACGCAGTCGAAATAGGCGCGGGCAGCGTCGTCGGCTTCCTTGAAGCTGGCGATGCCGCTCATCGAGGTGACGGCGCCGATCGGGATCGGCTTGCCGGTCGCGGCCTTGCCGGTGTTCAAGCCGCAATCGGGCTTGGCCATCGCCGGCGCGGCGCCCATCATCACGGCGGCCACGAACAGGCCGCCGAGCACGCACAACATGCGCTTCATGGAGTGCCCTCCCAAGGGTTCGCCGCCGGATGAATCAGCGTGCGACGTTCTTGCTTTGCAAGAAGCCTGCCCGCATCCGCGGAGCGCGTCAAGATGAGGCGCCCCCACGTTGACGGCGCAGCGGCGCGGGCGCGATCATCGGGCGAGACGCCGATCACGGAGAGGTGAGCCATGACCACGCGGGAAGAAAACGAGCGGTTGTGCCGCATCGGCCCCGGCACCGCGATGGGCGCCATGTTCCGCCGGTTCTGGATGCCGATCGCGCTGTCGTCGAAGCTGCGGGAGGCGGGCGGCCCGCCGCGCCACGAGCGCCTGCTCGGCGAGGATTTCGTCGTCTTCCGCGACACCGGCGGCCGGATCGGCGTGCTCGACGAGCTCTGCATGCACCGCGGCGCCTCGCTCGTCCTCGGCCGGGTCGAGGACTGCGGCATCCGCTGCCTCTACCACGGCTGGAAGTTCGACGTGGACGGCAACGTCGTCGACATGATGAACAACTCCGACCGCAAGCTGTGGGCGCGCATGAAGGCGCCGGCCTACCCGGTGCGCGAGGCCGGCGGCATCGTCTGGACCTATCTCGGCCCGAAGGAGAAGGAGCCGCCCTTCCCCCATTTCCGCTATTTCGACCTGCCAGCCTCGCACTGCGTGAACATGCGGGTCGACGCCAACGCGAACTGGGTGCAGGCGACCGAGGGCGGGCTCGACAGCTCGCACGTCGGCATCCTCCACACCAACGCGGCGCGGCCGGCCTGGCAGGGCGGCTCCGACGACCATGTCGGCGAGCTCGACGACACCGCGCCGACGCTCGAGATCGAGGATACCGATTTCGGCTACCACTACGGCGCCGTGCGGAAGGGCGCGGCGGGCCGGCCCGACAATGTCCGCATCGTGCCGTTCTTCATGCCGAGCGGGCGCATCATCCCGGACATCCGGCCGACCGGGAACGCCACCATCATCTTCGAGGTCCCGATCGACGACGAGAACACCGCGACCTATTCGGTGCGCTACGGGCCGAAGCCGATCGAGCGGATGAGCCGGGTCAGCGAGACCGGCTTCGACGACCCCGAGTTCTATGACGAGGAATCGGGAAAATTCCTGATGGGCCGGCGCGACTACCACATGCAGAAGCGCCACCAGATGGGCCTGGCGTGGTCGGGCTTCCGCGGCATCGCGCTGGAAGACGCGGTGATCGCGACCTCGCAGGGGCCGATCTACGACCGCACCAAGGAACACCTGATCGCCTCGGACCTCGCCGTCGTGCGCTTCCGCCGCCGCGTGCTCGACGCCGCCGCCCGGGTCGAGCGCGGCGAGGATCCGCTCGGGCTCCACGTCGATTCGAGCAGGATCACCGCGATCGACGCCCCCATGCCGCCCGGCGGCCGTCACTGGCGCAGCCTCGTCCCGGACCACCGCGTCGCCGGCAAGGAGCCGGTCGAGGCGTAGGCGGTTCGCCCCTTCCACCGCGCTTCGCACGGTCCCCTCCCCCGTCTGCGGCGGGGGAGGATCTGCCCGCGTAGTCCTCCCCTGCGCAGCGGGGGAGGTGGCGAGCGAAGCGAGACGGAGGGCGCCTGGGTCGCTTGCAGGACGGGCAAGCAAAGCTTGCCCGCGGGCGACGCCGGACGTGGGCATCGGCAAGCCGATGCCCACCCTGCGGAGCGCCCGCTCAGTCCCAGACGAAGGCGATCTTGTCGAGGAGGGTATCGCCGAAGCGCTCGGTGCCGCGGGCGGCGGGGCGACCGCCGACATGGCGGTAGAAGTCGCAAGCGGAGGCGTTGTCGGCGAGCGCCCATACCGCGGTGCCGCGCAGGCCGCGGGCCTGGAGCTCCTGGCGGGCCGCTGCGAACAGGCGGCCGCCGCAGCCGGTGCCCTGGAACTCGGGCTTGACGTAGAGCTCGTAGATCTCGCCGCCGACGCCGAGCATCTGGGCGCGGTTGCGGCCGAAGCTGGCATAGCCGGCGGTGATGCCGGCGACCCGCATCACCATCAGGCCCGAGCCGCGGCGGATCGCGCCGGCCCACCACGCCGGGCCGCGCCGCGACACCATGCGCTCGAGCTCGCGCCCCGGGATCATGCCGCGATAGGCGAGGCGCCACGCCTCGTCGTGCACGGCGGTGATCGCCGGCACGTCGCTCTCCCGGGCGGGACGGAATTCGATGGCGACCGTGCTCACGCCGTAAAGTCTATGCACGGCGGCGGCGGGAGCAAGGCCTCATCGGGAGAAAGCTGTGGCCTGCGGCGTTAGGGACTCACTCGGAACGGGGGAAGGCTGTCGTCCCGGCCGAGCCGCAAGCGAGAGCCGGGACCCGGGGCTTGGCCTGCGACCGGATCCCGGATCGCGGCCTTGCCGGGTCCGGGATGACGGCCGGAAGGCGCCCTCGCGTCAGATCAGGCTGGCGGCGATGTTGACCGTCATCGCGAGGATGGTGGTGTTGAAGAAGAACGCGATCACCCCCTGGGCCAGCGCCAGGCGGCGGATGCGCTTGGTCTGGATCGCGGTGTCGGAGGTCTGCGAGGTCGCGCCGATGACATAGGCGAAATAGAGGAAGTCCCAGTAGTCGGGGTCGTCGTCGCCGGGGAAGTCGAGGCCGCCGGCATCGCCCTTCCCGTCGACGTCGGGCAGGTAATAGACGTGGGCGTAGTGCAGCGCGAACACCGCGTGGGTGAAGAGCCACGACAGGAGGATGGTGCCGGCAGCCAGCGCCAGCTCGCCGAGCTTCCGCGCCGCCGGCAGGTCGTGCCCGAACACCAGGAGCGCGCCGATGGCGCCGACGCTCGCGATCGCCGCGACCAGCGACAGCAGGAAGCTCGCGACCACTCCCTCGTCCTCGGCGGCAGCGCGGCGGCGCATCGACTCGGCGGTGCCGTTGTTCGCGACCCAGACCACCACCGCTAGGAACAGCACCACCGCCACGTCCCAGCCGAGCAGGACGCGCTGGTAGAAGCTGCCGGGGATGACGAAGCCGGCCACGATGCCGGCGGCCGACAGCACGATGAGGCGGGTGCGGCCGCGGAGGTTCTGCGGCCCGAATGCGCCGGAGCGGCGGGAGGCTGTCTTGGCCATCAGCTCCGGCGCTCGGCGACGAAGCGCGCCGTCCGGCGGAGCCCGTCGGCCGCAGCCCCGAACGCGGCGAGCGACCGGTCGGCGGCGGCGACCAGCTCGTCGAGCCGCCGGTGCGCCCGCTCGGCGCCCCAGAGCGAGACAAGCGTGCCCTTGCCTGCCGCGGCGTCCTTGCCGGCGGCCTTGCCGAGGGCCTCGGTGGTGCCCTCGACGTCGAGGAGGTCGTCGGCGATCTGGAAGGCGGCGCCGATCGCCTCCCCGTAATGGCGAAGCTGGACGCGCTGGCTGCGGTCGGCGGCACCGAGCACCGCGCCCATCTCGACCGCGGCGGCGATCAGCGCGCCGGTCTTCATCGCCTGGAGGCGGGCGACCTGGTCGACGTCGAGGGCGAGCGGCCGCTTGTCGGCGGCGAAGCGCCCCTCGGCGGCGAGGTCGAGCATCTGGCCGCCGACCATGCCGGCCGGACCCGCCGCCTTCGCCAGCACCGCGACGAGATCGCTGCGGCGCTCGGGGTCGTCGTCGACCTCCGGGTCGGCCAGCACCTCGAAAGCCAGCGTCAGGAGCGCGTCGCCGGCTAGGATCGCGGTCGCGACGTCGAAGGCGCGGTGGACCGTCGGACGGCCGCGGCGGAGCGCGTCGTTGTCCATCGCCGGGAGGTCGTCGTGGATCAGGCTGTAGGAATGGATCAGCTCGACCGCGGCGCCCGCCTTCACGACGCCGGGCCCTTCCCGGCCCAGCATCCGCGCGGTCTCGACCACCAGGAACGGGCGCAGCCGCTTGCCGCCGGCCAGCGTGCCGTGGCGCATCGCCTCGGTCAGCCGCGGCGGCCAGTGGGCCCCGTCGAGGAGATCGACCAGCACCGCCTCCACGGCGGCGGCATTGGCGGCAAGAGCTTCGGCAAGCACGGCGGCGGCGACTCCAGTGGCGGCGGCCACATCAAGGCTCGCGCCGCGCCGCCCGTCCACTATTCTCTTCGCCCGTGAGCGAGCCGACCGACATCCGCCCGACCGCCCGCGCGCGCCGGCGCCGGCCGCTCCGCCTGCTCGTCCGCATCATGCTCGGCCTCGTCGTCCTCACGGTCCTGCTGCCGATCGTCCTGGTGCCGGTCTATCTCACGGCCGATCCGGTCTCGACGCTGATGCTGGCGCGCTGGGCCAGCGGCGAGCCGGTGGTGCGCGACTGGCGGCCGCTCCGGGCGATCAGCCCGAACCTCGCCCGCGCGGTGGTCACCGCGGAGGACTCCCGCTTCTGCCGCCACCACGGCGTCGACTGGGAGGCGCTCGGCTCGGTCATCTCCGACGCCGGGCCGAACGGGCCGACCCGCGGCGCCTCGACCATCACCATGCAGACGGTGAAGAACCTGTTCCTGTGGCAGGGCGCCGGCTATCTCCGCAAGCCGATCGAGATCGCCCTCGCGCTCTACGCCGACCGGGTCTGGCCGAAGCGGCGCACGCTCGAGCTCTATCTCAACATCGCCGAATGGGGGCCGGACGGCATCTTCGGCGCCGAGGCCGCGGCGCGCCGCGATTTTCACCGGGGCGCGGCGAGCCTGACGCCGCGCCAGGCCGCGCTTCTCGCCGCGGCGCTGCCGAACCCGATCGAGCGCGATCCGGCCCGGCCGCGCGGCGAGGAACGGGCCTGGGCGGCCACCGTCGAAGCCCGCGCCCACCGTGGCGGCGCCGATCTGTCGTGCCTGGGGCTGGGCGAACAGCGAGCCGCCTTCGGCGGGTGAGCGGTGAGCAGCGCCGCACGCCGACATGCCGTTCACCGCTCACTGTTCGCCCCCTCGCCGATTGACCCTCGGCGGCCGCCGATGCTATGGCCCCTGCCGACCCGCGACGCGCCGGACGATCCGCCGCGTCGCTGCCGTTTCCGGAGACCGTCATGGCCGTACCGAAGCGCAAGACCTCGCCGTCGCGGCGCGGCATGCGCCGCTCCGCCGACGCCCTCAAGGCGCCGACCCATATCGAGGACAAGGACTCGGGCGAGCTGCGCCGCCCCCACCACCTCGACCTCAAGACCGGCATGTATCGCGGCCGGCAGGTGCTGAAGCCGAAGACCGAGGCCTGAGGCCTTCCCGGGGCAGCGCTTGCTGCCTTCCGCCTTCCGCGTGAGGGGGCGCCCGCCCCGAAGCGATCCCTTCGCGGCGCTTTGGCCGCCCCTCGCCCGGCCGCGCTGGCGGGCGACCCGACCTCTCCGCAAGGGGAGAGGCGAAGAGCAATCGTCTCACGCATATGCGAATGAGTGGCGATGGCATTGACTCTTCGGCCCGCGCATCCGATCTTGTAGATAGGTCAACAAATTTGGAATGGCTCTAAACTTTGGGTCGTTCCCGGCGCGGCTGCCATGATCGTCTGTTCATGCAACGTGTTGAGCGAGACTGCGGTGCGGTCGGCCTGCGACGAGCACGGCGGGCCGCGCTCGCTCGGGCAGGTCTATCGCTGCCTCGGCTGCAGCCCGCAATGCGGCCGCTGCGCCCGCACCATCAAGTCGATCCTCGACCATGCCTCGCCTGGCGAGGACGAGGCCGCGCCGACGGCCCGCCGCCGCCATCTCGTCCTGGTCGCCGGACAGGCCGCGGAATAGCCGCCCCCGCCCTGGAACCCTTGCTGGCCCCGAAGCTTGTCTGTTACGAGTCCAAGCTCGTTGCGCAGGCGGAGGGTGAGCGATGAAGGGCGACGCCAAGGTCATCGAATATCTCAACCGCGGGATCCGCTCCGAGCTCGCTGCGATCAACCAGTACTGGCTGCACTACCGCATCTTCGACAATTGGGGCTTCAAGGGCTTCGCCAAGAGGTGGCGCGAGGAGTCGATCGAGGAGATGCGCCACGCCGACCGGCTCGTCGAGCGGTGCCTGTTCCTCGAAGGCTTCCCCAACCTGCAGGTCGTCGATCCGCTGCGCATCGGCCAGGACGTCAAGGAGATCCTCGACGCCGACCTCGCCGCCGAGCACGACGCCCACGCCCTCTACAAGGAGGCCGCGAGCTACTGCCACGGCATCGGCGACTATGTCAGCCGCGACCTGTTCGAGAGCCTGCTGAAGGACGAGGAAAGCCACATCGATTACCTCGAGGAGCAGCACGAGCTGGTGTCGCGCCTCGGCGTCGAGCTCTACAGCCAGTACCACATCGGCGAAGACCGCGACTGAGCGGGCCCGGCCGAACCCGCCGCAACGCCGTCCCTGTCATCCCCGCCGGAGCGAAGCGGAGCGCCGGGATCCGGGTTCGCCCGGAGCCACGGCCGGATCGCGCGGCGCGCGTCCGGGATGACAGCCGCCATCCCACAGGACGACGAGCCTCCTACACCACCGCCATCTCGGCCTTGAGGTTCGCGTCGATGGCGTCGAGGAAGCCGGTGGTCGACAGCCAGGGCTGGTCGGGGCCGACCAGCAGGGCCAGATCCTTGGTCATCTTGCCCGATTCGATCGTGCCGACGGTCGCCTTCTCCAGCGCCTGGGCGAAGCGCGCCAGGGCCTCGTTGCCGTCGAGCTTGGCGCGATGGGCGAGGCCGCGCGACCAGGCGTAGATCGAGGCGGTCGAGTTGGTCGAGGTCTCGCGGCCCTGCTGGTGCTGGCGGTAGTGGCGGGTGACGGTGCCGTGCGCCGCCTCGGCCTCGACGGTGTCGCCGTCCGGCGTCATCAGGACCGAGGTCATCAGGCCGAGCGAGCCGTAGCCCTGCGCCACGGTGTCGGACTGGACGTCGCCGTCGTAGTTCTTGCACGCCCAGACATAGCCGCCCGACCATTTCAGCGCCGCCGCCACCATGTCGTCGATCAGGCGGTGCTCATAGGTCAGGCCGGCCGCCTTGAACTTGTCGGCGAACTCGGTCGTGAAGATCTGCTCGAACAGGTCCTTGAAGCGGCCGTCATAGGCCTTCACGATGGTGTTCTTGGTCGAGAGATAGAGCGGATAGCCGCGCATCAGCGCGTAGTTCATCGAGGCGCGGGCGAAGTCCACGATCGACTGGTCGAGATTGTACATCGACATCGCGACGCCGGAATCCGGGAACTTGAAGACTTCCCGCTCGATCACCTGCCCGTTGTCGCCGACCCATTTCAGCGTCAGCGTGCCCTTGCCCGGCACCAGGAAATCGGTCGCGCGGTACTGGTCGCCATAGGCGTGGCGGCCGATGATGATCGGCTTGGTCCAGCCAGGCACCAGGCGCGGCACGTTCGAGCAGATGATCGGCTCGCGGAAGATGACGCCGCCGAGGATGTTGCGGATGGTGCCGTTCGGCGACTTCCACATCTGCTTCAGCCCGAACTCGCGCACCCGGGCCTCGTCGGGGGTGATGGTGGCGCATTTGACGCCGACGCCGCAGGCCTTGATCGCATTCGCGGCGTCGATCGTGACCTGGTCGTCGGTCTCGTCGCGGTGCTGGATCGAGAGGTCGAAATACTGGAGGTCGAGGTCGAGATAGGGCCGGATCAGCTTGTTCTTGATCTCTTCCCAGATGATGCGGGTCATCTCGTCGCCGTCCATCTCGACGACGGGATTCGCAACCTTGATCTTGGCCATCGACCGGTGGTCCTTTCGCGGCAGGCTGGGCAGTCGGACGGGCGCCCCGCGCCCCTCTACCATGGCCGCGGCAGGGGCGCCAAGGCGGCGGGGACGCGGCGCGCAATCGAGGAGCTCCATGGCGGGGACGGATCATTCGCGAACGGCGTTGGGTGGCGGGCCGGCGGTGGTGCTGGTGCGGCCGCAGCTCGCGCAGAATCTCGGCGCCGCGGCCCGTGCGATGATGAATTTCGGGCTGACGGAGATGCGGCTGGTCGCGCCGCGCGCGACGCCCGACGATCCCGAGGCGACGGCGCTCGCCGCCGGCGCCGGCGCCGTGCTGGCGGCGGCGCGGATCTTCCCGACGCTGGCGGAGGCGATCGGCGATCTCGGGCTGGTCTATGCCACCACGGCGCGCGAACGCGGCCAGGCCAAGCCGGTCGAGGGGCCCGCAGCCGCGATGCCGGCGCTGCGGGCCGAAATCGCCGCCGGGCGGCGCGCCGGCATCGTGTTCGGCCCCGAGCGCACCGGGCTCGAGAACGGCGAGGTCGCGCTCTGCGACCGCATCCTCACCTTCGCGGTCAACCCGGCCTTCGCCAGCCTGAACCTCGCCCAGGCCGTGCTGCTCGCGTCCAACGAATGGCTGAAGGCCGCCGACGCGCCCCTGCCCTTCGCGATGCCGGAGCGCTGGCCGCTGGCGGAAAAGGCCGAGCTCCTCGCCTTCTTCGCCCATCTCGAAGGCGCGCTCGATCAGGTCGGCTTCTTCCATCCCGCGAGCCGCCGCCCGGTGATGGTGCGGAACCTCCGCAACATCTTCCACCGCATCGGCCTGTCGGCGCAGGACCTCCGCACGCTCCACGGCATCGTCGAGGCGCTGGAGGAAGGCCGCCGCGACCGCGGCCGCCGCAAGGAACGCCGCGTGCTGCCGCCGGTGGAGGACGAGCCGACCTGACGCCGGTACGGGATCGGCCGTCCCGTCATCCCCGCCAGAGCGGCGCGGAGAGCCGGGATCCGGGTTGAGAACGGCGCATGCGACCGGATCGCGCTTCGCGCGTCCGGGATCGCAGCCGCGAGGCCGATCGGGAGAACCCCGGGAGTTCGTGGGCACGCCGCGGCATGCCCACCCTACGCAACCGCGGGCGGCGCCCTCTCAGGCCGCGGGCGCGGCGCTGCGGAGTCCGGCGGCGACCTCGCGATTGATGTTGACGAGGACGTGCACGCGCTCGCGGGCCGGCTGCATCTCGAGCCGGAGCGAATGGCTCAGGATGAACACGCCGAGCTTGCCGACGCTCTGCTTGATCGCGGCCGGCAGCGGGTTCGATTCGGCGGTCGCCGAGCTGACCAGGATGGTCCAGAGCTTGCGGTTGTAGCGGATGGCGGTCAGGACGTCGGCGTTGTCGGTCAGGGTGCCGTCGGCGACGGCCTGCAACTGCGTCGCCGCGCGCAGCAAGAGCTGCGCCTCGAGCTCACGCGGGCCCGCCGTCTTCTGTGCCGTGCGCGCGTAAGCCTGTGCCGCCTCTTGCATGATCGAGAAGCTCCCCCTCGTAGGCGACGAGGTCCCGCGCCGCCCTTAACGCTTTGTAGAGCCTGCCCCTTAAGATCTCGTTATCGATACGGACGAGGATCGGCCCGCTCGACGGCGCGGCGAGGAGGAAGTCGCGCGCGAGGCGGCTGTAGTCGCCGACGAGCTTGGCCGGCGCGGCCGACAGATACATGAGCTGAACCGCGAGATAGAGCCGCTTCGCCGGGGTGTCCGCGGTCCGCGGCGTCAGAATGTCCTTCTCGCGGAGGACCGGCATCTCGCCCTCGACGGTGAGGCGGGTGCGCTGGTCGCCGTTGGTGACGACGCACTGGCCGAGGATGATGCGCTCCCCCGGCTTCAGCTCGACCTTCAGCGCCATGGCCCGCCCCGCTCGCGATGGCCCGATGCTAGTGCAAGTTTCGCATCAAGCGAATCGCGGCGGCACAAGACGAAACGGCCGGGGCGAGCCCGGCCGTTCGTGCCGTCCCGGCGGGAGCGCCTCAGCTCGGCAGCTTGCCCTCGACGCCCTCGACCAGCCAGTCCATCGAGGCGATCTTGTCGTCGGGGAGCGACGAGCCGGCGGCGACGCGCTCCTTGCCGCTCTGGTCCTTGAGCGGGCCCTTGAACGGCAGGATCTTGCCGCTGGCGATGTCGTCGACGGTCTGCTGCGCGGCCTTGGCGACGTCGTCGGGCATGTTCCGGAACGGCGCCATCTCCAGCATCTTGGCCTTGAAGCCGCCCCACACGTCGGTCGACTTCCAGGTGCCGTCGATCACCATCCGGACGCGGTCCACGTAATAGGGCCCCCAGTTGTCGACCGAGGCGGTGAGCTGGTCCTTCGGGGCGAACTTGATCATGTCGGTGGCCTGGCCGAAGGCCTTCACCCCGCGGTTCGCCGCGGCCTGCATCGCCGCGGGCGAATCGGTGTGCTGGGTGATGACGTCGGCGCCCTGGTCGATCATCGCCTTGGCGGCATCGCCTTCCTTGCCGGGGTCGTACCAGGTGTTGATGAGGATGAACTTCGAGCGGATCTTGGGATTGACGCTGCGCGCGCCGAGCAGGAACGCGTTCACGCCCATGATGACCTCGGGAATCGGCACGGCGCCGACATAGCCGATGATGCCGCTCTTCGAGAGATGGCCGGCGATGACGCCCTGGACGAAGCGGCCCTCGTAGAAGCGGATGTTGTAGGTGGCGAGGTTCTTGGCGCGCTTGTAGCCGGTGGCGTGCTCGAACTTCACGTTGGGGAAGCGCTTCGCCGCGGCGACGGTCGGGTTCATGAAGCCGAACGAGGTCGCGAAGATGATGTCGTTGCCCTTGTTGGCGAGCTCGACCAGGACACGCTCGGTGTCGGCGCCTTCGGGGACGTTCTCGACGAAGCTGGTCTTGACCTTGTCGCCGAGCTTCTCCTCGACCAGCTTGCGGCCCTGGTCGTGCTGGTAGCTGTAGCCGTAGTCGCCGACCGGGCCGACATAGATCCACGCCGCCTTGACCGGGCCGGCCGCCGCGGCGCGGCCGATCAGGGCCGGCGCCGCGCCGGCGAAGGCGCCGGCGCCCAAGAGCTTGTTGAACGTCCTGCGATCCATCGTCATCGAAGCCTCTCCCGTATCCACCCCGTTCCGCGGTCGTGACGCCGGCCGCCGGCGACGCTTCCACTCTATCCCGAATCAGCCCGCCGCATGGAAGGGCCGGCCCAGGCAGGCCGGCGCGTTCAGCCGGATGCGGGTCTTGTCGCGCGAGATCAGCACCAGCACCAGGACCGTCGCGAGATAAGGCAGCATCGACACGAAGGGCGAGGGCACCGGGATGCCGACGCCCTGGACGTAGAGCGAGAAATACATGATGGCGCCGAACAGATAGGCGCCGACCACGAGCCAGAACGGCCGCCACGTCGCGAACACCACCAGCGCCAGCGCGATCCAGCCGCGGCCCGCGGTCATGTTCTCGGCCCAGCTCGAATTGTAGGCGAGCGACATGTAGGCGCCGCCGAGCCCGGCCATGGCGCCGCCGAACAGCGTCGCGAGATAGCGGATGCGCACCACCGGATAGCCGATGGCGTGGGCGGCGTCGTGGCTGTCGCCGACCGCGCGGAGGATCAGCCCGGCGCGGCTCCGGTTGAGGAAGAACCAGACGCCGACGACCGCGGCGAAGCTGAGATAGACCAGCGCATCCTGCCCGAACACCACCGGGCCGACGAAGGGAATGTCGCTGAGCCCCGGAACGTGCAGCTTGGGCAGCCGCGGCACCGCGACGCCGACATAGCCCGAGCCGACCAGCGCGCTGAGCCCGGTGCCGAAGATCGTGAGCGCGAGCCCGGTCGGCACCTGCGAGGCGAGGAAGCCGAGCGAGACCACGGCGAAGATCAGCGCCATCACCATGCCGCCCACGGCCGCGGCGAGGACCGCGAGCACCGGGCTGCCGGTCACCACCATCACGGCGAAGCCGGAGACCGCGCCGATCAGCATCATGCCCTCGACGCCGAGGTTGAGCACGCCCGAGCGCTCGGCGACGAGCTCGCCGGTCGCGGCAAGCAGGAGCGGCGTCGAGGACACGATGACGCTGAGGACGAAGCTCGTGAACGCGAAGCTCATGGGCGCGCGCCCCCACCGATCGACACGTTCATGCACTCCCCGTCATGGCCGGGCCTGCCCCGGCCATCCACGACTTCCTCCGGGGCGGCGTCCAAGACTCGGGGATGCCCGGCCCAGGGCCGGGCATGACGGCGGTGCCAGACGGCGCGCCCGCTCATCATTCCCCGGCCTCGCGCGATACCGCGCCGCCGCCCGTGACCGGCGTCGCCCTCCCCGCCTCGGCCACCCGCCGGCGGCCGAAGCGGATGCGGTAGAGGATCAGCGTGTCGCAGCCGAGCAGGAAGAACAGCAGCACGCCCTGGAAGATGCCGGTCACCGCGTTGGGCAGCTTGAGGTCGATCTGGGCGGCGTCGCCGCCGAGATAGGACAGCGCCAGCAGCAGCCCCGCCAGCACCACCCCGAGCGGGTTCAGGCGGCCGAGGAAAGCCACGATGATCGCGGTGAAGCCGTAGCCCGGCGAGATGTGCGGCGTGAGCTGGCCGACCGGGCCGGCCACCTCGAACAGGCCGGCGAGCCCGGCGAGCCCGCCCGAGATGAGGAGCACCAGCCACACCAGCCGGTTCTCGCTGAAGCCGGCGAAGCGGGCCGCCCTGGGCGCCTCGCCCTGGACCCGGACCGCAAAGCCCGGAAGGGTGCGGCCGAGGAAGAGCCACCCGAGCACCGCGACCACCAGCGCCAGCGCCACCCCGAGATGGACGCGGGTGCCGGCGAAAAGGATCGGGTCGCTCGCGGCGTCGGAGAACATCGCGCTCTGCGGGAAGCCGTAGCCCTGCGGGTCCCGCAGCGGCACCGAGACGAGATAGATCAGGAGAAGCTGCGCCACGTAGGTCAGCATCAGGCTGGTCAGGATCTCGTTGGCGTTGAAGCGCGTCCGGAGCGCGGCGACGATCGCCGCCCAGGCCATCCCGCCGATCACGCCGAGCACCATCATCGCCGGAAACAGCACCACCGGCGGCCAGTTCGGGAAGGTCAGGCCGAGCCAGCCGCCGAGGATGGCGCCGACGGTGTACTGGCCCTCCGCGCCGATGTTCCAGACATTGGCCCGCACCGCGAGGGCGATGCCGACGCCGATCATCACCAGCGGCGCCGCCTTGACCAGGAGCTCGGGCAGGCCGGTCGGCGTCGTCAGCGGCGAGATCAGGAAGGTGTAGAGCGCCTGGCCCGGGGCGCGGCCGAGCACCAGGAAGATGATCCCGGTGGTCACGACCGTGAGCACGATCGCGAGCAGCGGCGAGGCGATCGCCCACGCCGTCGAGTGCAGGCCGCGCGGCTCGAGCCTAAGCAGGTGGTCCTCCCGGCCGGTCTCCGCCGGCTTCCGCATGCGTGCCGCCCATCAGGAGGCCGACTTCGGCCAGCGTGGTCTCGGCAATCGGCCTCGGCGGCGACAGCCGCCCGTTCGCAATCACCGCGATTGTATCGCACAAGGCGAAGATCTCATCGAGATCCTGCGAGATCACCACCACCGCCGCGCCGCGCCCCGCGAGCTCCAGGATCGCCTGGTGGATCGCCGCGGCGGCGCCGGCGTCGACGCCCCAGGTCGGCTGGCTCACCACCAGCACCTTGGGATCCTGGAGGATCTCGCGGCCGACCACGAATTTCTGGAGGTTGCCGCCCGAGAGCGAGCGTGCCTCGGCCGCGGGCCCGGTGGTGCGGACGTCGAAGCGGCCGATCACGTCGGTTGCGAAGGCGCGGGTGCGGCCCTGGTCGATCACCCCGCTGCGGACGAGCGCACGGCGGATATAGCCCGAGAGGAAGGCGTTCTCCGACAGCGTCATGCCGACGACGGCGCCGTGGCCGTTGCGCTCCTCGGGGACGAAGCAGCCGCCGAGGGTGCGGCGCCGCCGCGTCCGCCGCCGCCCGACCGCTTCGCCGTCGATCACGATGGCCTCCCGCCGCGGCGCGGCGACCTCGCCCGACAGCGCCTCGGTCAATTCGGTCTGGCCGTTGCCGGCGATGCCGGCGATGCCGAGGATCTCGCCGCTCTTCACGGCGAAGGCGATATCGGCGAGGTCGGTGCCGAAGCGGCGGTCGGACTTCAGCGTCAGGCGCTCGACCCTGAGGCGCACCGGCGCACCGCCGGCCGCCGCGGCGCGGGCCATCGGCGGCTTCAGCTCGGTGCCGATCATGAGCTCGGCGAGGCGGTGCGCGGTTTCCTTGCGCGGATCGCACTCGGCGACGCCGCGGCCGAGCCGCATGATCGTCGCCCGCTCGCACAGCGCGCGGATCTCCTCGAGCTTGTGCGAGATGTAGAGGATGGCGCATCCCTCGGCGGCAAGGCGGCGCAGCGTCTCGAACAGCTTCTCGACCTCCTGCGGCGTCAGCACGGAGGTCGGCTCGTCCATGATGAGGAGCTTCGGCTGCTGGAGCAGGCAGCGCACGATCTCGATGCGCTGGCGCTCGCCGACCGAGAGGTCGTGGACGTGACGGTCCGGCTCCAGCGGCAGGCCGTAGGCGCGCGAGATGTCGACGATCCTGGCACGAAGGCCGCGGCGGAGCCTGGGGTCGTTGATGCCGAGCTCGATGTTCTCGGCGACGGTCAGCGCCTCGAACAGCGAGAAGTGCTGGAACACCATGCCGATGCCGAGCTGGCGGGCGTGGCTCGGGCTCGCGATGCGGACCGGCTGGCCGTTCCAGCGGATCTCGCCGGCGTCGGGCTGGAGCACGCCGTAGATGATCTTGACCAGCGTCGACTTGCCGGCGCCGTTCTCGCCGAGGAGCGCGTGGATCTCGCCGGCCTTGATCGCAAGGTCGACCCGGTCGTTCGCGAGCGTGCCGGGAAACGCCTTGGTGATGCCGGTCAGGCTGAGCAGCGGCTCGGTCATGGATGCGCCGCCCTCGCCGTCATTGCGAGCGAAGCGAAGCAATCCAGAGGCCGCGAGCGCCGCGCTTGTCGCCTCTGGATTGCTTCGTCGCTGCGCTCCTCGCAATGACGAGGGAGCCGACGCAGCCCGTCATGGCCGGGCTTGTCCCGGCCATCCACGACTTCCTCCAGGGAAGCGCCGCAAACTCGTGGATGCCCGGCCCAAG
>DASZVN010000208.1:0-12826 GCA_035547055.1 Hyphomicrobiales bacterium | reverse complement strand
GACCGGGCTCGGCGAGCGCCGCCATTTGTTCAGCGGCAACGTCAACCTGTCGACCCATATCCAGGACGTCGCCGGCGTGATCGAGAGCGAGAATCTCGACGACTTCGCCCTGATCGGCCATTCCTATGGCGGCATGGTCATCACCGGCGTCGCCGACCGCTTCGCCTCGAAGATCAGCCACATCGTCTATCTCGATGCGTTCCTTCCGGAAAACGGCACATCTGCGTTCGATTTCATCGGCCGCGAGGGCATGCTGCGCAACATCGAGGGCGCGGCGGACAACGGTGGCATCGGCGTGCCGGCAACGCCGCGCGATCCGAGCCGGGTCCCGGAGGAATTCCGCCACCTGATGGGCACCCGCGGGCTGCATCCGCTTCCGACGCTGGTCGAGAATCTCAAGCTCTCCGGCGACCACGCCAAGATCGCCAAGCGGCTCTACGTGCTCTGCACCGGCGACCTGCCGACCATCTTCGTCAAGGCATACGAGAAGACGAAGGCCGACCCGGCCTGGAAGACCGAAACCCTGCCTTGCGGCCACATGCTCCAGCTCGAGATGCTGGACCGCACGGCCGAGCTTCTGACCGGCTTCATCGGGAAGTAGCGCTATTCCCGGCTGCGCCGCGGGCGGCGATCGTCGAGCGAGGTGACGTCGTCGTCCGCAGGTGGTCGCGCCGATGTCGCGAGCCCCCGGACGAGCGCCTCCAGCCGATCGATGTCGCGGAGGTGCAGGTCGCGCTGGGCGTTCGGGATCTCGATCTTCTCCGCCAGGAGCCGCTTCAGCACGGCGAGGCGGATGTCGTTCTGTGCGCCGCCGTCGGTATTGATGTTGCCGACCGTAAAAAATAGCGTGAATTCAAGCGCATCGGCGCCGAAATTGGTAAAGATCGCGAACGGGGCCGGGTCCTTCAGCACGCGCCGGTCGGCCTGCGCCTCCTCGACCAGGAGCTGGATCATCCGGTCCGGATCGGTCGCGTAGGAGACGCCGACGGGAATAGTCAGGCGGGCCGAGAAGTCGCCGTGCATCCAGTTGGTGACCTGGCCGCTGATGAGATCGGCGTTCGGCACGATCACCGAGGCGTTGTCGAAGGTCTGCACCACCGTCGAGCGCACGCTGATGCGCCGGACGACGCCCATCTTGCCGCCGATCTCGATGCGGTCGCCGATCTTGAACGGCCGCTCGACCATCAGGATCAGGCCCGACACGAAATTGTTGACGATCGACTGCAGACCGAAGCCGATCCCGACCGAGAGCGCGCCGGCAACGATGGCGATGTTCTGCAGGCCGATGCCGGCGAACGACAGCGCGACGATCGCCGCCAGCACCATGCCGACATAGCCGACCCCGGTCTGGATCGAGGTCTGCAGGCCGATGTCGAGGCTGGTCTCGGGCAGGAGCCGGCGCTGCACCCAGTGCTGGACCGCGCGCGTCACCACGAGGCCGACCAGGAACACCACGATCGCGCCGAGGATCGCCGAGATCGAGATCGTGAGCCCGGCGATCTTGAAGCCGAAGAACGCGGTGCCGACGGTGCCGAGCACGTCCTGCGACTGGATCCCCCAGGTCGCCAGCACCACGAAGGCCGCCACCAGGATCAGGAGGAGCTGGGCCAGGCCACTCAGCACCACCCCGATCTGGCGGATGGTGCTGGCGCGAAGCCCCACCCCGTGGCGCATGAACTTGCCGATCTGCGCCTGGAGCGAAAAATTCGCGATGATCACCGCGTCGGCGAAGCGGGTGAGGAGGACGAGGCCGAGCAGCACCGTCACCACCACCACGACCTGGCGCTCCGCAAAGCGGCCGAGCGAGGCGAAACCGAGGAGCGGTGCCACCAGCGTCAGCACCGCGACCGCCCAGCCGAGCGGGATCAGGAGCCGCCACGCCGAGCGCGTGGTCGGGGCCGCGTCGTCGTCGCCGTCGGTGGCGAGCAGGCGCAGCGCCGCCATGAACAGGACGGCGCCGACCACCGCGACGACGCCGCGGCTCGCCACCACGAGCTCGGCCGGGGCGAAGATCGCGCGGTTGAGCGCGTCGAGCACCGTGCCGGCCGCCATCACCAGCGCGATCGCGACGGCGAGCGGCACCAGCCGGGCCGCGGCCGGGTCGCCGACGCCGACGAGCCGCCAGCCGGGCCGCCGCGGCGCCAGCATGCTCGAGGTCAGGCCATAGAAGAAGAAGGCGAAGCCCAGCCCGGTGAAGGTGGCGCGGGCGATGCCTGCGACCGGGCCCGGCAGGATGCCGAGCGCCCGCATCGCCTCGTAGAGGACGAAGAAGGCGATCGCCGGCACCGCGAGATGGATCGCGGCAATGGCGACGGCGGCGCTGAGCTTTCGCAGCGTCGACGGCTCGGTCACCATCACGCTCCGCTCGGTCCTGGCCGCGATCCAGCGCCGGCCGGGCGAGAGCATGAACGCCGCGAACCCGATCACGACGACGAGCAGCGCCAGCGCCGGCAGCGAACGGCCGGTGCGCTCGACCAGCGTCCCGGCCCAGTCGCCGCCGATCCGGACGAGGTCGCTCACGGCGGTGGGGACCGCGGTCGCGACGGCAGCCCACAGCGTCGGGTCGAGCAGGCTCTGCGAGCGGCGCAGCACGAAATTCGCAAGGATGGCGCGGCGCCGGTTGGCGATGCTGTCGATGTCCTGCTGGGCGCGGACCTGGATCAGCTCGGCCTGCTGGGCGACGCCCTGGAGGCCGGCGACCTCGGCGGCGATGGTCGCCTGCTCCTGCTTGAGCGCGTCGGACTGGCTGGCCGCAGCGGCCGGGTTGGCCGGCTTGATCTCGGCGAGCCGGGCATTGGCCTGGTCGAGCCGCGGCTTGATCGTCGCCGAGAGCGCCCTGACCGCTGCCTGCACGTCCGCGACCTTGGCGCGAAGCTGGTCGAGCGCCTCGTCGCGAAGCCGGGAAGCCTGGAGATCACGCTCGACCTGTTCCAGCACAGCCTTCCAGCCGTCGAGCTTGGCCTGCTCGGCGGGAAACTGCGGGATCGGGACCTTGGGGGCGGGGCTGGTGGGGGCCGCGGCGGCCGGCGCCGCCGGGGCCGGTGCCGCGGCCTTGGCGGCCGGCGCCGGAGCCGCCTGCGCAAGCGCGGCCGCCGGCCACAGGGCGAGAAGCGCAAGAACGGCGAGGCGGCGGACGATCGTCATGAACCCTCGAATCAGGACGGCGGACGCAGCATCGAGCCCTCATTCTACGGCGGTTTTGCGCCTGATGGACCAATCCAGCAGGCCCGAGGCCGGATGCCACATAGGCCGCCGGCGCGCCAATGCTAGCTTCCCCCGCCGTGAAACGCCGCCACGGGCCCTGGGTCGCAAAGCCGGGCCGCCGCCAGCTCCTGACGGCGGCGCTCGCCTGCCTGTTCCTGGCGGCGGCGATCCTTTCCGGCGTGATCGGCGGCGCAGAGGCCGGTGCCGAAGCCTGGTCGATCGACGGCGTCGTCCCGCCACTCTGCGCCTCCCTCGGCGGCCATGCCGCGCCCGGCACGCCGGCCACCGGGCATGGCGATCACGGCATCTGCGCGCTCTGCAGCGCCACCGGCTGCGTCGCCGCTCTCGCCGTGCCGCCGGCGGCGGCCCCCCTGCCCCAGACGGCGGCGACGGTAGCCTTCGCCGATCATCCCTGGCGGGAACTTTGGCGGCGGCGTCCCGTCAACTGGGATGCGCGGCCGCGCGCGCCACCCGGCGCCGCGTGAGCGCCGCGGCGCGCGCCGCGTTCCGAAACCTCAGTTCTTCCTATCCGGGGCCGCGCCGGCGCGGCCCCGAGCCGTCATGCAGGTTCACCATGTCCCATTCCCGCCTTCTCGGCGCCGCGGTCGGCGGCGCCTTCATGCTCGCCGCCTCGGCGGCCTCCGCTCACATCACCCTCGCGGTGCCCGAGGCAACCGTGGGCACCTTCTACAAGGCCGTCTTCCGCGTTCCCCACGGCTGCGACGGCGAGCCCACGCTCAAGGTGCGCGTCCGCATTCCCGATGGCGTCATCGGCGTGAAGCCGCAGCCGAAGCCGGGCTGGACGCTCTCGACCGTCATCGGGAAATACCCGGCCCCGGTGGCCTTCATGCACGGCCAGACGCTCGCCGAGGGCGTCAAGGAGGTCGACTGGAGCGGCCGCCTGCCCGACGACGACTATGACGAGTTCGCGGTGTTCGCCTATCTCGGCGACGCGCTGAAGCCCGGCACCCGGCTCTATTGGCCCGCGGTGCAGGAATGCGCCAAGGGCGCCAACCGCTGGATCGAAATTCCGGCGGCGGGACAGGACGCCGAAAAGCTCGAGCACCCGGCCCCGAGCCTCGAACTGCTGCCGCCGAAGCGGTGACGATCCTCGCGCTCAGGGCCCTGTCATTGCGCGCGAGGCGAAGCAATCCATTGGGGGCGAGCCCGCGACGCCTGGATTGCTTCGTCGCTCCGTTCCTCGCAGTGACGATGCTGCGCCGGCTCGGTCGGGCCGCCGTCATCCTCGCCGCGCTGTCGTGGGCGCCGGCCGCGCTGGCCCATGCGGCGCTCGTCGGGGCCGAGCCGGCCGACGGCGCCATCGTCGCGGCCGCGCCGCGGCAATTGGTGCTGACCTTCGACGAGCCGGTGGCGCCGATCACGCTGTCCCTGTCGGGAAAGGGCGACAAAGGAGCCGCCCTCACCGACTGGCGACGACAGGGCAACGCCATCGTCATCACCCCGCCCGGCGCGATCGCGCCGGGCACGCATGCGCTGAGCTGGCGGGTGGTCTCGCTCGACGGCCACCCGGTCGGCGGTGCCGTGGTGTTCTCGGTCGGCGCACCGAGCGCGCGGCCGCCGGCCGCAGAGGCCGCGGCGACGCCGACGCCGGTCGACGCCGCGATCTGGCTGACCCGGCTCGTCCTCTATCTCGGGCTGTTCGTGGGCGCCGGAGGCGCCTTCTTCCGCGCCTCGACCGCCGGCGGCCGCCTCCCGCGGGCCGCGGAGCGGGCCGTTGCCGGCGCCGCGGCGGCCGGCCTCGCCGCGGTCGTCCTCTCGGTCGGCCTGCAGGGTCTCGACGCCTATGCCCGGCCGCTCGCGGCATTGGGGTCGGCGATGGTGTGGCGCGAGGGCATCGCCAACGCCTACGGCGTCACCGCCGCGATCGCCGCCGCGGCGCTCGTCCTCGCCCTCGCTTCGCTCGGGGTGGGCTCCGCGCGGCGCATCCTCGCCGGCCTGGCGCTTCTCGGCGTCGGGCTGGCGCTGGCCGCCAGCGGCCACGCCAGCGCCGCCACGCCGCAGGCGCTGACCCGGCCGGCGGTATTTCTGCACGCGACCGCGCTCGCCTGGTGGCTCGGTGCGCTGGTGCCGCTGGCGTTCCTGGTCGGGATGCGCGATCCCGCCCACCTGCCGGCTTTGATGCGGTTCTCGCGCCGGGCGCCCTACGCCGTGGCCATCGTCGCCGCCTGCGGGATCGCGCTGGCGGTGGTGCAGATCGGCTCGCTCGCGGCCATCCCGGCGACGGCCTATGGCCGGCTGTTCGCGGCCAAGCTGGCGCTGGTCCTCGCGCTGCTCGCGCTCGCGGCGTGGAACCGCTGGCGCCTCACGCCTGCCCTCGTCGCTGGCCAAGCCGGCGCGGCGCCGGCGATGGTTCGCTCGGTCGTCGCCGAAACGGTCGTCGCAGCCCTCATCCTCGGCGTCGTCGCGGGCTGGCGGCTGACCCCGCCGCCGCGGGCGCTGGCTGCCGCGGCGGAGGCGCCGGCCACGCTCGACCTCGAAGCCCCGGCCGGCATGGCGATGCTGACGCTGACGCCCGGCCGTGCCGGCCCGATCGCCATCGCGGTCGCGCTGATGGCGCCGAACGGCCAGCCGCTCGCGGCCAAGGGGGTGACGCTGGTCCTGTCCGATCCCACCGCCGGGATCGGGCCGATCCGGCGTGCCGCGGTCGCGGCTGGGCCGGCGCAGTGGCGCGTCGCCGGGTTGGTGGTGCCGGCCGCCGGGACCTGGCACGTCCACCTCGACATCCTGATCGACGACTTCACGGCACTGCCGCTCGACGGCAAGGTCGCGCTGCGTTGATCGGCCGCGCGCCCCCGCATCCCGGGATCCATGTTAGGACAGCGCCCATGATCACCCGTCGAGCGATGCTTTCCCTGACCGCCGCGGGAGCGTGCGCACCGCTGCTCGCGGCCTGCCAAAGCTCCACACCGTGGCATGGCACCGACATCTCGGGCAGCCTGCCGCAGCTCGACTTCACCCTGACCCGAGCCTCCGACGGCAAGATAGTCCACGGCGCCGACTATCGCGGCAAGGTTGCGCTGGTCTATTTCGGCTACACCTTCTGCCCCGACCTCTGCCCGACGACGCTGCAGAACCTGACGCTGATGTTGCAGACGCTCGGCCCGTTGGCCGACCGCATCCGGGTGCTGTTCGTCACCGTCGACCCCAACCGCGACACCGAGACGGTGCTCAAGCAATACGTCTCCTCCTTTGCGCCGCAGACGGTCGGGCTGCGCGGCACGCCGGACCAGCTCGCGGCGTTCGCCAAGCGCTGCCGGGTCGCCTATTCGGTGACGCCGGCCAAGGGCGATCAGCCCTACCAGGTGACCCACAGCTCGGTCGTCTACGTCTTCGACGCCACCGGCAAGGCCCGCCTGCTGTTCTCCGACCTGTCGACGCCGAAGCCCGATCTCGCCGGCACCGAGGCCGACCTCCGCCGCCTGGCTGCCGCGGCCACCGCGGCGCTTCCGCCCCGTCACCGCTTCGGCTGAAACTCCCCGCTTCTCGCCCGACGTCACCGCTTTCTTAACCATGTTCGGCTAGGCCGAACCTGTGGGACGGCGGGGGCATCGGACCATGCGGCTTCACCGCGCGGGCTTCAGCAAGGCGGCGGCGCTCGCGCTGCTGGCGCCGATGCTCGCCCTCGGCCTCGCGCGCGCTGTGGCGGCGCCGGCCGCGCAGGCCGTGACCCATGCCGAGGCCGCAGCCACGGAGCAGGACGGCTTCGGCCGCATCACGCTCAGCTTCGACGCCCTGCCGAGCTATTCGGTCGAGGACCGCAACGGCATCCTGATCGCCCGCTTCGGCCAGCCGGTCGACGTCGACATCGGCCCGGTCGCCGAGGGCCTGCCGCATTTCGTCTCGCTCGGCCGCCGCGACCCCGACCGGCGGGCGCTGCGCTTCAGCCTGTCGCAGGACGTGAGCCTGCACCTGCTCCAGGGCGGCGACACCCTGTTCATCGACCTGCTGCCGCGGAACTGGGTCGGGATGCCGCCCGGCCTGCCGGCGTCGACCCTGGCCGACATGAACCGGCGGCTCCAGCGCGACCGCGCCGTGGCGCGCGCCGCCGCCGAGGACAAGATCGCCGCGCTGCCGCCGCTGACGCTCCGCGCCGGGACCCACGACGGCGCCATCCGCGTGGTGTTCGCCCCCGGCGGCATCGCGGCCGAGTTCCGCCGCGACGGCGACGAGGCCCGCGTCTCGGTCGCCGCGCCCGTGCCGTTCGATCTCGCCAAGGCGCGGGCGGCGCTGCCGCCGGCGATCACCGGGCTGCGGACCGAAGTCGCGGGCGGCCGGCGCATCGTCAGCTTCGTGGTGCCCCACGGCTGGAAGAGCACGAGCTTCCACGAGGACGGCGACCTCGTCGTCGCCCTCACCGCCGGCGGTGCCGGAGCGCCCTCGGCGCTCCGCACCGTCCCGCTGGCGCCGGCGAAGCCGGCCGCGGCGCCGGGCCCGGCAAGCCCCGCCGATCCACCCACCACCGGCTCGATCGCACCGGCGGAAACGGCGCCGCCACCCCGCGGGCTCCGCCCCGAGGTCAAGCGGACCGAAGGCAGCACGACGCTGACCTTTCCCTTCGCCAAGCCACCGGCCGCTGCCGCGTTCCAGCGCGGCCGCTATCTCTGGCTTCTGTTCGACAGCACCGGACCGATCGACCTGTCCGCCCTGCCGGCCGAGACCGATGGCGCGGTCGCCGCGGCCGACACCATCGCCGCCGACCCCGGCCAGGCGCTGCTGCTCAGCCTTGCCGACGCACGGCCGGCGACGCTGAGCTTCGCCGGCGGGCGCTGGGTCGTCACGCTCGGCGGCGCCACCCCGCCGCCGGCCGGCGCCATCGGGCTCTTGCCCGGCGCCGCCTCCGATGGGCGGCCGATGCTGGTGGCGGCTCTCGGCCAGTCCGGCGGCCTCCATTGGCTGACCGACCCCGTGGTCGGCGATCGTATCGCGGTGGTGACGCTGCCGCCGCCGCTCCGCCGCCGCGGCGCGGGCCGTGCCTTCGTCGATTTCGACGCGCTGGCGACGCTCCAGGGCCTGGCGCTCAGGACCGACGTCGACGACCTCACCGTCGGCCTCGCCGGCGGTACGCTCACGGTGACGCGGCGCGCCGGGCTGACGCTGTCGCCGCCTCCGGCCGGCGGCGCCGCGGCAGCGGTCGCGGCCGGCGGCGCCGGCCCGTTCGACCGCGGCGAATGGCAGGCGCTCCAGGCCGAGCCCTACTACACCACCCTCCAGGATCTGCAGCAGCACGCCGCGACCGCCTCGGCCGCCGAGCAGCCGGCGGCCTATCTGGCGCTGGCGCGCTTCCAGCTCGCCCAGGGCAATGGCGGTGACGCCCTGGCTGCGGTGAAGCTCGCCGTGTCGGCACGGCCGCAGCTCGCCCACGACGCCGTGACCCAATTGATCGAAGGTGCGGCGCTGGTCGATCTCCGCCGCTTCGACCGGGCGCGGCAGGTGCTGGAGGCCGAGGCCCTTGCCGCCGACCAGCCGGCGGCGCTGTGGCGCGCTGTCGCCGAGGTCGGCCTCGACGACATCGCCGCCGCGCACCGCTCCTTCACGCAGGGCGCGCCGATCCTCCCGGCGATGCCGGACCCGCTCCAGCTCCGCTTCCGCCTCGCCGAGGTCGAGATCGCGCTGGCGATGCAGAATTTCGCCGATGCGGCCGCGGCGCTCGACGAGGCCGACGCGATCGCCGGCGGGTCCCGCCTCTACCGCCGCGACCTCCTGCGCGGGCGGATCGCCGAGGGCCGCGGCGAGCCCGGCGCAGCACTCGAGGCCTACCGTGCCGCCATCGCCGGCAACGACGCGATCGCTGCCGCCGCGGCGACGCTCCGGGCGACGCGGCTGCGCTACCGCCGCAAGGACATCGACCTCGCCGACGCCATCCGCGCCATGGAAGGCCTCGCGGTGATGTGGCGGGGCGACGACATCGAGGCCCGCACCCTCGCCTTCCTGACCCACCTCTACGGCGACGACCAGCGCTGGCGCGACGCCTTCACCACGCTCCGCACCGCGGTGCAGATCTATCCCGACGCCGCCTCGACCCGCGGCGCCCAGGACGAGATGGCGGCAGCCTTCGCCCGGCTCTACCTCGACGACGGCACCGGCGCGGCCCCGCCGACGCTGGCGAGCCTCGCGCTGTTCTACGATTTTCGCGAGCTGATCCCGCCCGGCCGGCGCGGCGACGAGATGATCCGCCGCCTCGCCGACCGGCTGGTCAAGGTCGACCTGCTCGACCAGGCCGGCGACCTCCTCGACTACCAGGTCATGCACCGCCTCGCCGGCATCGCGCGGGCGACCGTCGCGGCCCGCGCCGCCTTCGTCCACCTGCTCGATCATCAGCCGCGCAAGGCCTACGACATCCTCCAGAAGACCCGGATCGCCGGGCTGCCGCAGGACATCGTCGACAGCCGCCTCACCATGGAGGCGCGGGCCGACGCCGATCTCGGCCGGCCCGACCTCGCGCTGGAACTGGTCGCGGGCCTGGACGGACCCGACGTGCGGCGGCTCCGTTCAGACATCCAGTGGGGCGCACGGCGCTGGCAGGCGGCGGGCGAGGCGCTGGAGCTCGTGGTCGGCGACGCCTGGAAGGAGCCGGCGCCGCTCGACACGACCGCCGCGAGCGACGTGCTCCGGGCCGCCGTCGCCTATGCCCTCGCCGACGACCCGCTCGGCCTCGACCGCATCCGCGCCCGGTTCGGCCCCAAGATGAAGGCCGGTCCCGACGGCGCCGCCTTCGATGCGGTGACCGCGCCGCTGCCGCGGCGGGGCGCAGCTCTCCAGGACGTCGCCCGCGCCGTGACCGAAGCCGATACGCTCGCCGCCTTCATCGCCGATTTCCGCCGCCATCACCCCGAGGCCGCCGTCGGCGGCACCGATCAGGCCGCGGCAGGCTCGAAGGGCGCCGCCTCATAGGGCAAAGCCCTCAGTTCTGCTCGTCGGGCAGCGTCGGCAGGGGATGAAAGGCAACGCCCTCCTCGGCGAGGCGGCGGGCCTCCTCGGGACTGGCGCGGCCGTAGATCGAGGCCTTCTCGGCCTCGCCGTAATGGATCTTGCGGGCTTCCTCGGGGAAGCGGTCGCCGACGTCGACCGCGTCCTTCACGAGCTCGGCACGGAGCTCGACCAGCATCCGGCGCAGGCGGCGATGCTCGTCCGAGACCAGCGCCACCTCCTGCGCGGGCGCGGCGGGAGGCGATGCCGGCTCCGCGGCGGGAGCGGCGGAGCCGGTCGCGACCGCTGGGGCCATCAGCGCCTTCGTCACCTCGCCGGAGCCGCACACCGCGCAGCTCAACAGGCGGCGCGCCGCCTGCGCGTCGAAATCCCCGGAGGAGCGGAACCAGCCGTCGAAGCGATGGCCGCCGGCGCAGACGAGGTCGTAGCGGATCATCTGACCACCCGGAGGTCCGGCTGGCTCTCGGGCGTCTTGAGGGCGAAGCGGCGGCCGTTGGCGAGCACCGGGATGCGGCTCCGCGCATCCTCGACCAGGACCGGGTCGATCGTCGCCAGCACGACGCCGGGCTCGGTGCCGCCCTCGGCGAGGATACGGCCCCAGGGATCGACGATCAGGCTGTGGCCGAAGGTGTCGCGGCCGTCCTCGTGGTGCCCGCCCTGGGCCGCCGCGAGGACGAACGAGCCGGTCTCGATCGCCCGTGCCCGGAGGAGGACGTGCCAATGGGCCTCGCCGGTCTGCCTGGTAAAGGCGGCCGGCACCGCCAGGAACTCGGCCCCGGCCTCGGCCAGCGCCTGGTGCAGCGCCGGAAAGCGCAGGTCGTAGCAGATGGTGAGGCCGAGCCGGCCCCACGGCAGGTCGGCCGCGACCGCGGTCTCGCCCGGCCTGTAGGTGTTCGACTCGCGCCAGCTCTCGCCCAACGGCAGGTCGACGTCGAACATGTGGATCTTGTCGTAGCTCGCCGCGATCTCGCCGGTCGGGTCGATCAGGAAGGCGCGGTTCGCCACCCGCTCGCCCTCGGTGCGGATCGCGAGCGAGCCGGCGTGGAGCCAGATCTTCCGCGAGCGGGCGAGGTCGCGGAACGCCGCGAGCGCCGGGTCCTGCGCCTCCTCGGTCACGGCCGCGAACAGCGCCTTGCGGTCGCGCTCGAGGATCGAGGTCATCTCCGGCGTCTGGACATAGGCGGCGCCGGCATCGGCGGCCTCGCCGATCAGGCGGCTGGCGGCGTCGATGTTGGCCGCGACGCTCCGGCCCGAGCGCAGGCCCACCAGGGCGGCGACGAAGCTCCTGTCCTTGGCCACGGCTCGCCTCACGCCGGCGCGAGCAGGGGATCGAGCGCGCCGCGCTGCTCCAGCGCGTAGAGGTCGTCGCAGCCGCCGACATGCTTGCCGCCGATGAAGATCTGCGGGACCGTCATGCCGCCGTTGGAGCACTCGACCATCTCGGCCTTCCGTGCCGGCTCGGCCCAGATGTCGAACTCCTCGAAGCTCACGCCCTTCTTGTGCAGAAGCTCCTTCGCCGCCGCGCAATAGCCGCAGCCTGGGCGGGTGTAGATGGTGACGGGCGCCATCGCTCGCTGCTCCTGGTCCGGCCCCGCGGCGGGTCCATTCCCGCGCCGGGCGAAAATCCCGCGTGGATATAGGATGATCAGGGGCTTTCCGCCACCACTGCGAAAACCAGGGCGTCCACCGAAGCGGCGCCGGCGCGGCGCAGCACCCGGGCCGCGGCGTCGAGCGTCGAGCCGGTCGTCATCACGTCGTCGATCAGGACGAGGCGGCGGCCGGCCACCGCCGCGCGGCCCGGCGGCCGCACCGCGAAGGCGCCCTGGAGATTCCGCGCCCGCTCGCTGGCCGAGAGGCCGACCTGCGGGCGGGTCGGCCGCGTCCGCCGCAGCGCCCCGTAGGACACCGGCGGCCCGCCGGCGACGGCGATCGCCCGCGCCAGCTCGGCCGACTGGTTGAACTTCCGCCGCCACAGGCGGAACGCGTGGAGCGGCACCGGCACCAGCGCGTCGGCGCCGTCGAGCACCTCGCTCCCGGCGCGTCGCATCCACCGCCCCATCGCCGGCGCGAGGTCGAGCCGGTCGGAATATTTCAGGCGATGCACCAGATGGCGCGCGGTGCCGTCGAACCGCGCCACCGCCCGGGCGCGGTCGAACGCCGGCGGGTCGGCGATGGCCTTGGGCGACAGCGCCCCCGGCCCGAGGTCGATCGCGAACGGCGTGCCGAGCCGCTCGCAGAAGGGCCGCGCGATCGGGTGGAAATCGGCCCAGCACGGCGCGCACAGCGCCCGATGATCGCCGACCGGCCGGCCGCAGCCGAGACAGAGCGGCGGCAGCGCGAGGTCGAGCAGCCGCCCGCCGAAGCGGCGGAGCGGCGTGACGTCGAGCGCGGCGGCGGCGAAGGCCATGGCCCCATTGCGGCGGCTGAAGCAAAGCGATGTCAAGGGGCCGACCTGCAGGCATGGCTATGCCTTTCCGGGCGCCGCGAAGCGGCCCAGGCCGGATGAGGGGACATGGAGCGCCGCAAGGCGCAACCTAGGGTCCGTACTCAATAGGGTCTAGCGGCGCAGTGGGGTTGCTGATTCAAGGCTTCTGGAAGGGGGCCTTGAAGATGGCGAAGCAAGCTCAGTGGCTTAGCGATGAGGAGTGGGCACGGATCGAGCCGCTGTTTGCCG
>DASZVN010000207.1:0-22656 GCA_035547055.1 Hyphomicrobiales bacterium | reverse complement strand
CATCGAGACGACGGAATTGTAGTTGGCGCTCGTCGCCGAGGTGCCCTGGTAGACGTAGAGCTTGTTCCCGATCGCGTTGCTGTCCTGCGTGGCGTCCACCGAGTTGCGGGTGCCGTAGGTCAGGGCATAGAGGATGCCGCTCTCGCCGGCCTGCGACCCGTGCAGCACGTTCTGGTAGCCGACCTGGGTGTTGTAGGCCGCGTTGGCGATGCCGGGCTGGGTGATCTCGGCGAAGTTCCCGCCGGCACCTTCCTGGTCGTTCTGGATCGAGTTGTTGATATTGCCGTCGTTGAAGCCCTGTCCCTGGGTCGCGAGCAGCACGTTGCTGTCGCCGGACTGGGTGTTCGACAGGGTCGAAAGGGTGTTCTGCACCGCGTAGATGTAGTTGTAGTTGCCGGTCTGGGTGCTGATCAGCGTGTTCTGCCAGTCCTGGCCGACATTGAAGCTGTTGTGATTGCCGTTCTCGTAGATCCCGGCCGTATTCATGGGATGGCCCTGGCCGATGCTGGCGCCGCCGGCGCCGACCGCACCGGTGATCGTATTGGCCTTCGAGAACGAGCTTGCGAAGTCGGCGCCCTGACCGTTGGAGCTGCCGTTCTGCAGAATGACGATCTTCTGACCGTCAGTATACTGGTCTGCGTCGGTGATGTTGTTGTTGTTGCCGTTGGTCTGCGTCACCGCCAGCGTGTTGGCTCCGCCGGTCCCCTGGTCGTTGTTCTGAATGAAGCGCTGGACGACGTTGCTGCCGCCGTTCTGCGTGAACGTCGCGCTGTTGTTCCCGCCGACCTGCGAGCTCGGGTGGCCATCCCAGTAGTCGACGCCGACCACGTTGTTGTTGCCGCCGCCCTGGTTGACGGTGAGGCTGTTGCCGGTCGTGCCGCCGGTCGAATCCTGGCGGATATGCATCGTGTAGGTGGGATAGGTCGTGCCGCTGCCGAGCTTGTTGCCGCTGGTCGTCTGCGTGACGCTGTAGGTGTTGCCCGTGCCGACCTGATCAACATAGGCCGAGTTGTTGTCCGCATACGCCGCGGAAGCCATCACCAATGCCGCGGCACTGACGGAAGCCGCGAGAAGACGCTTGGACATGGGATTGAACCCCTCCCTGGTCGGAGGAGCCATTCCCCCGATCGTAGAGGCGCATTAACACTTTGTTAGCACAACCGGCAAGAACAAAATTCAACTCAAGAGAAAATTTGGCGCCAAGTCCTTTGTGAACGTTAATGCTGCGGATCAATCCGAACGGTGTTCCGAAAAACGGGGCAGGCACAACGCGGCCGCAATAGCGACTCCGGCGCAAGGCGACGCCCGCGATGAAACGTTTTTACAAAAGAGAAATGGAGTAGTGGCTGGCTTCCACGTCGCAACGGCCGCATTCGCCGCTTCGTCTCCTGCGACGATTGGTCATTTCGCTATGATGTTGTTTTCTCAATGAATCCTTTGCACGGGGCCGAAAATTGGCACCCGCGTCCGCGAGCGCAAACCTCCCTGCGCGTCCGACGGCCGCCGGACGCCTCTTCCTCGGTCTGTGCAGAAGCCTACGCGGCAGCGCGCCGGGACGGCATCCCCCACTTGGAGGATGTGTGAAAAATCACCCGGCCGCCCTCCGCTCAGGGCGGGCCGGGCTGCGGCTTCAGCGGCGGGGCGAGGTCTTCGCTCGGGCCGCCTTCCAGGAGGGGGCCGCCCTTCAGCGCGGCCTGGCAGCCCGGCGACAGCTCCTGGAAATGGCTTTGCAGGCAGCCGCCGGCGCGCGGGTCGGTGACCGGGAGTGTGTAGCAGAGGCGGCTATAGTCCCCGGCGCAGTCCGGCTTGATGGCGGCGTTGCTTTCCTGCGCCGCCGCAGCCGAGGCGAGCGTGACGCCCGCGGCCAGTACCAACCACGCGCCCCTCGCCATGATCGTCGCCCTCGTTCCGGCCGCCGCAGATGCTGCGGCCGCGCGGTTCCGGCCATTCTCGGCGCGGCCGACCGGCAGCGTCAATGGCCGGGTTGCGGAAGGCGATGCCCGCCACCGCGGCGTTGCGGCTGCGGCCGTCGCCGCCTACAATCATGCGATGAAGCGACGAGGGGCGGGGGTGTCGCCGGCCGGAGCCCGCGGCCGGCGTGTCGCGCTGGCGTTGGCGACGGTCGTGCTGGGCTGGTCGGCCGTGGCGGATGCCGCCCCGGCGGAGCCGGCGGCTGCATTGCCGCCGCTCGCCGCCTCGACGACCTTCGATGCCGTGCGCGCTATCGCCACCGCCGAGGCGCCGCCGCTGACCGACCTCCCGCTCGAAGGCAAAGGCTGCGCCGCCGCCGACGGGCTCCACCCCTGCCAGTTGCCGCTCGCGGTGGTGCAGGAGATCGTCGCCCAGGCGGCGGCCCGCGAGAACCTGCCGGCCGACTTCCTGCTCCGCCTGATTCGCCGCGAGAGCGCGTTCGACCCGTTTGCGGTCAGCCGCGCCGGGGCGCAGGGCATCGCGCAGTTCATGCCGGCGACCGCCAGCGCGCGGAGCCTCGCCAATCCGTTCGATCCCGCCCAGGCGATCCCGCAGTCGGCGCGCTACGTCCACGAGCTCGAGGAGCAGTTCGGCAATCTCGGCCTCGCCGCGGCGGCCTACAACGCCGGCCCCAAGCGGATCGCCGACTGGCTCGCCGGCCAGGCCGGGCTCCCCGCCGAGACCGCCGACTACGTGCTGGCGCTGACCGGCCGCCCGGCGCGGGACTGGGTGCCGGCCTCCATGCAGGCCCACCTGCTGTCGCCCGCGACCGTCGCCGCCGCCGCGGCAGTTGCCCGCGCGCGGCGCCCGCGGGGCGCTTCCGCCCGCCCGGCCCGGCTCAGCGAGCGGTCGCTCTGCGCCGCGCTCAAGGGAAGCTGCATCGTCGCCGGCGCCTATTGAGGCCGGCGACTTCGTCGGGTGTGCATGCGCAGCACGCGCACCGCCGCGGAGTACCGTCCGATGATGCGCATCGGCGTCGCCGATGCACATCCTACCGCTCGCGGGCGTGGTACCAGGGCAGCAGGCGGCGCTCGAAGGCGATGAAGCCGCGGTTCAGCGCATAGCCGATCACCGCGAGGCAGAGGATCGCGCCGTACATCGCGTCCGCCTTGAGCGCGTATTGGGTGAGGATGATGTAGTAGCCGATGCCGCTGGAGCCGGCGATCATCTCGGCGACGACGGTGACGACGAGCGCCAGCGCCAGGCTGATCCGCAGGCCGGCGAGGATCGAGGGCAGCGCCGCCGGCAGGACGACCTTGAGAAGCGTCCGCACCGGGCCGACGCGAAAGGTGCGGGCGGTCTGGATCAGGACGGCGTCGACGCTCTTCACCCCGCCGAAGCTGTTGACGAAGACCGGGAAGAACGACGACAGCGCCACCGCGAAGATCTTCAGCGCATCGCCGAGGCCGAGGAACAGGATCAGCGGCGGGATGATCGCCGGGATCGGCAGCGGGCGCACCGCCTCGATCAGCGGCGTGACCAGCCGGTCGAGGGTGCGGACGCTCGCGAGGCAGAGGCCGAAGGCGATGCCGAGCAGGCTGCCGATGGCATAGCCCGCGACCATGCGGGCGAGGCTGCCGGCGAGGAGCGAGGACACCTCGCCGGAGAGAAGCCCGTGCCAGGTCGCGACCAGGATCGCCGAGAAGGGCGGCCAGTTGCGGCTCTGGACCCAGCCGAGCCGGGCCGACAGCTCCCACAGGACGAGGAGCAGCACCACCAGCGCGAAGCCGCTCGCGCGCGTCCGCCCGAGCGCGGCGAGCGCGCCGCCGCGCCGCGCCGCCCTGCGCCCGACGGGCGACAGCCCTACTTCGCGCGCCACGGCACCGCCTTCGCCTCGACCATGAGGAACACCGTGTTGAGGCCGAGGCCGATCAGCGCCAGCACGACGATCCAGGCATACATCTCGGGGATCTCGAACGAGCGCTGCATGTCGAGGATGGCGTAGCCGAGGCCGCCCTGGCCGGCGAGCATCTCGGCCAGCACCACCAGGATCAGCCCGAGGCCGAGGCTGACCCGCATGCCGGTCAGGATCATCGGCAGCGCCGCGGGCAGCACCACCTTCAGCAGCGTCCGCGCCGGCGGGCAGCGGAAGGTGCGGGCGGTGTCGAGCGCCACCGGGTCGACCCCGCGCACGCCCTGGATGGTGTTGATGAGGACCGGGAAGAACGCGCCGAGCGCCACCACCGTGGTCTTCATGGTGACGCCGAAGCCGAGGAACAGGAACAGCGGCGGCAGCAGCGCCGGGATCGGAATCGGCCGGAACAGCTCGAACAGCGGCTCGAACAAATTGTCGGCCCGCCGGCTCGTGCCCATCGCAAGCCCGAAGGCGACACCGAGGATGCAGCCGATCGCATAGCCCGCGAACAGCAGCGCCAGGGTCTCGGCCAGCGCGGCGAAGATCGTTCCCGACAGGAGAAGGCGCCACAGCGCCGGCAGGATCGCCGAGGGCGGCGGCAGGAGCACGGTGTTGACGAGATGGGCGTCGCCCGCGAATTCCCAGGCGGCGAACACCACGGCGAAGGAGATCACCCCGAGCGGGAGGCGGACACGGGCCAGGGTGGTCATGGCTGGGCCGCGTCGGCGTCCCGCCTCAGCAGCATGTCGATCAGCGTGTGCCGGAGCGAGAGGAAGCGCGGCAGCTCGCGCGTCTGGATGGCGTGGCGCGGCCGCGGCAGGGCGGTCTCGACGACGGTCGCGATGGTCGAGGGACGGCGGCTCAGCACCGCGACGCGGTCGGCCATGAACACCGCCTCGTCGACGTCGTGGGTGACGAGCAGGATGGTGAGCCTCTGCCGCTCCCAGATGTCGAGGACGAGCGTCTGCAATTCGAGGCGGGTCAGCGCGTCGACGGCGCTGAACGGCTCGTCCATCAGGAGGACGCTCGGCTCGGCGGCGAGCGCGCGGGCGATGGCGACGCGCTGCTGCATGCCGCCGGAAAGCTGCCAGGGATAGTGGTCCTCGAAGCCGTCGAGGCCGACCATGGCGAGATAGCGCCGGCAGCGCGCGGCGATCTCGCGGCGGCCGATGCCGGGGCGATGCTCCAGCGGGAAGGCGACGTTGTCCTTCACCTTGCGCCAGGGGAACAGCGACTTGGTGTATTGCTGGAACAGGTAGACCATGTCGGCCGGCGGCTCGGTCACCGCTCGCCCGCCAACCGAGACGCGGCCCGCGCTCGCCGGCAGGAGGCCGGCGATGATCTGGAGCAGGGTGGACTTGCCGCAGCCCGACGGGCCGACGATCGCGACGAACTCGCCCGCGCCGATGCCGAGCGAGATCCGCTCGAGCGCGGCGGAGGCGCCGTAGCGCTTCTGCACGTCGGCGATGTCGAGGAACGGCGCGGCGGCGGGGGATGCCGCCGCCGGCGGGGCTGCCGTTTCGGCGCTCGGCACCATCACGCCATTCCTCCGTCCGCTGCCGGTCGGCAGCCTGCCGCGACGATAGCCCGGGTCCGGGGCGCTCAGCCCCGTGCCGACAGGAACGCGAGCGCGCGGTCGATGGCAAGCTCGGCCGCCGCCTTGTCGTAGGTCGGGCGCATGGGGTTGGCAAACGAATGCCCGGCGCCGGGATAGAGATGGACGTCGACGTTGGGGTTGCCGGCAGCAAGGCGCCGGACGGCCTCGATCTCCTCAGCCGGGACGTGCTGGTCGTTCAGCCCGTAGTGGAGCTGCAGCGGCGTCTTGAGCGTCGCGAGGCGCTCGCCGTAGCGGGAGACGCCGAGGCCGTAGAGTCCGACCGCGGCATCGACCGCCCCTTCGACCGCGGCGGCGCCGGCGATGCGGCCGCCGACGCAGAAGCCGAGCGCGACGACGCGGCCGTCGCAGCTCGCTTCCTTCCGCAAGGCCGTGGCCGTCGTCCTGACGTCGGCGACCGCGTCGTCGGTGTCGAAGCGCTCCAGCCGGGCGAACGCCGTCGCCCGGTCCTCGCCCTCGTAGCCGAGCACGCCCGCCGGCTCATAGCGCCAGAACAGGTTCGGCACGTAGGTCGGAAAGCCGCGGGCGGCGAAGCCGTCGGCTGCCAGCTTCATCGCCGCCGTGACGCCGAACATCTCGGAGGCGAGCACGATGCCCGGCCCGCGGCCCGACGCCGGCACCGCCCGGTAGGCTGCGAACGGCCCGTCCCGCGCGGCACCCACCTCGATCATTCCGGTGTCCTGGCTCGCCTCGACGTTCAAGCCACCACTCCTTCTTACGCTTCGCGTTACCGCGCGCCGATCTTGCGCACGTCATGCCCGGCCTTGGGCCGGGCATCCACGAGTTTGCGACGCCCCGGCTGAACAAAGTCGTAGATGGCCGGGACAAGCCCGGCCATGACGGAGAGGGTTGAATTAGGACGACGGATCACTTCACCCCATGCATCGCGGTGTCGGTGAGGAGCGTCGCCGCCGTCACCTTGTCCGAGATCAGGTGGAACTGCCGCATCAGGTCGAGCTGCGGGTTCAGCCGCTCCGGCTCGATGGTCTTGCGGTAGGGCGGCAGATGCAGCGTCTGGATCAGCTTCACCGGCATCTTGGTGTAGCCCGACACCAGCTCGGCGAAGGCCGGCGTGTTCATGTGGGCGTTGACCCAGTCGACGCCCTTGTCGTAGGCGCGGACCCAGCGCTTCACGATGTCCGGGTGCGCCTTCACATAGGCGTCGGTCGCGACGTAGCCCGAGACCGGGATGCTCTTCTGCACCGCGTTGTAGGGCCAGCCGACGAACTCGACCGACTTCGCGGCGAGCGCCGCCGACAGGAACGGCTCGATCGCGAAGGCGGCGGCGACCTGGCCGTTCTTCACCGCATCGATCATCTGCGGGAAGGGCACCTCGACATAGGTGACCTTGGTGGGATCGCCGCCGGTCTTCTGCACCCAGGCGTTGGCGTAGAGCCAGATGATGTTGAGGCGGGTGTTGACGGCGAGGCGCTTGCCCTCGAGGTCCTTGCCGCTCTTGATGTGGCTGCCCGGCGCCGCCACCAGCGCGGCGAGGTCGGGCGGGTTGTCGCCGGTGTCGCTGCCGGCCGAGACCAGCTTGATGCCGAGCCCCTTGTCGGCGGCGATCGCGACCGAGATCGTGTTGCTCGAGGCGAACTGGACCTGCCCGGCGAGAAGCGCCGGGATGCCGACCGCGCCGCCGGCGGTCGGCGTGGTGTCGACCTCGAGCCCCTCGGCGGCGAAATAGCCCTCCTTCTTCGCCGCCTCGAGCGGCGCCGTGTCGATGATCGGGATCGAGCTGACGTGGATGACCGTCTTCTGCTGCGCCATGGCGGAGCCGGGCAGCAGCATGAACGCCAGCGCCGCGGCAGCGGCGGCAGACGACAGTCCGCGGATGCGCTTCATCTCGATCCTCCCTGCCGGGGCGACGTCCCCGATCTCCGAATGTCCTCGCGCCGGCGCGCCGGCCGCGCCTTATGGGCGGCCGGCGAATTCGTTGTCAATCACAACTGTAAGCGGGCGCCGCGGTGCCGTCACCACCCCCCGGTGCCGGCCCCTCCGGCTCACTGCGCTCGCCACCTTCGCCGCGCGAACGTGTTCGCAAGTTCGCCACGAGGGATCGCAAGTCGAGCAGGCTCGACTCGCAGGGGAGGATCGTCGGAAGCGCCGCGCCGGTCCTCCCCGTCGCAGACGGGGGAGGACGGCCATGCGGAGCATGGTAGGGGGAGCATCCGCCGTCACCGGCTCTTGGTGCGCCAGCTCTGGGCATAGCTCTCGCGGGCGTCGCGCGAGTAGGGCACCGGGCCGACCTTGACCCGGATCTCCTTCTGCTGGTGCGGGCGCTCGACGGTGGTCTTCCTGGTACCGCCGTTCTCCTCGCCCCAGGTCAGCACCAGCTCGTCGCCGACCTCGATGTCGGCGTCGAGCACGCCCATCGAGAGCATCTGGCGTTCGTTGTAGCTGTAGCCGGCGAACATCGAGAGGCCGACCGTCTTGCCTCCCTTCGTCACCTTGTCGAACGAGGCCGAGGCGTAGTTCGACAGCGGCAGGTCGATATAGCGGTACGGCACGAGGCCCGGCTCCAGATAGGAGCGGAACACCTCGCCGACGTCGTCGGCGTTCCAGGCAAAGGTCACTTTCCGGCGATGGGCGTTGTTGGCCATCGCCTTCAGCGCCTGGGCGCCGACGAAATCGTGGTCGAACTTCACGTAGATGCCGTAGCCGAGCTCGTAGGGCGTCGAGTAGTAGTCCTGGATGTTGTCCGAGACGAAGCTGCCGCCGACCGAGCAGGTCGCGGCGTAGCCGTCGGCCGGGAGCCACTCGCGGAACGCCTTGTTGCCCTCGCCGGTGTAGACGGCCGGGAGCGGGGAGGGAATCCAGCCCGACTCGATCGCCGTCATCGAGTAGGAGCGCGAGCCGACCGGGATGATGCCGTATTCCTTGCCGGCGTCCATGATGGCGGTGCGGATCTCGTCGTTGTCGGCGTAGGGGCCCCAGATCTCCAGGCCGGGCTCGCCGGCCATGCCGTGGCGGAGGCAGCGCACCCTGCGGCCGGCGATCTGGATGGTGCCCATGGTGAAGAACTTCACGTCGGGCAGCGGCCCGCCGTTCAGCTTCTCCAGGATCTTCCAGGCGTTCGGCCCCTGCACCTCGTAGCGGTAGTGCCGCCGCGTCACCGGCTTGCCGCCGGGCCGCGAGGGCGAGCGGTCGTCGCGCTCCAGCGTGACGTTCCACTTCCCGGTCTTGCCGTGGAACTCGATCCAGTCGACCGAAGGGGCGCGGCCGACGAAGTTCAGCCGGTCCTCCTCCTCGCGGAACAGGATGCCGTCGCCGACGACGTAGCCGTCATGGCTGACCGGCACCATGTGCTTGGCAGTGTTGACCGGGAACTTGGCGAAGCTGTTGACCGAGAGGTGGGACAGGAAGGCGAGGGCGTCGGGGCCCGACACCATCATCTCGGCCATGTGGTGCGACTGGTCGAACAGCACCGCGGTCTCGCGCCACGCCGTCTGCTCGCTCCGCCAGTTGGTGAACTCCGGCGGCACCACCGGATATACATAGGCGCCGATCTGCGAGTTGCGCAGATAGGACACGATGTCCGGGTTCTCCGTCACCACATCCTGAAGCGTCCGTCCCGCCATCCCGTCCTCCTGGGGTCGTTGTCTTTTGAAACAATCGCCGGTGCGCTCCCTACACGGGTCCAGCGGGCAGCGCTAGCACGCTGCGGCGTTCCCCGAGATCGTGATTCAACTGGAAGGGCAGGACGCCCCCTCCACCGTGCTTCGCACGGTCCCCCTCCCCCGCTGGCGCGGGGGAGGATTTGGCGCCCTTGATCCTCCCCTGCGAAGCGGGGGAGGTGCCGAGCGCAGCGAGGCGGAGGGGGTCCTTCGATCTATCCGCTCTAGCGGGCCCGCATCGCCTCGAGCATCTGGCCGAACGCCAGCACGCGGGCGTCGTCGTAGCGGCGGCCGACGATCTGCAGGCCGAAGGGCAGGCCCTCGCCGGTCGTGCCGAGCGGCAGCACCAAGGCGGGCTGGCCGGTCAGGTTGAACGGATAGCCATAGGGATTGGCGGCGAGCCAGTCGCCGGTCGCCGCGATGCGGGCGAAGCCGGGGTCGGCCCGCGGGGCGAGGTCGCCCATGAGGAAGGGCCCGTCGGGCGTCGCCGGCATCAGCAGGAGGTCGATCGTCTCGAACGCCGCCGCGATGCGGCCGGCGGCGTCGCGGAGCGTCTGGCGGCTCCGCGCCGCCGCCGTCATCGTCAGCGCCTCGCCCTCCTCGGCGAGCTTCTGGAGATAGGGCGAGAGCTGCGCCCGCCGCTCGGCCGGCCAGTCGACGAAGGACTCGAAGTTCCGCGCCTGCCACGACACCCAGATCGCGTCGGCAACGTCGAGGCCGGGCCAGGCGACCTCGGTGACCTCGTGGTCCGCCCGCGCCAGCGCCTCCACGGTCGTGCGCAGCGCCGCCTCGACCTCCGGCGCGACCCGCGCGCGCTGCTCGCCGAGCCGGAGCATCCAGCCGATCCGCGGCTTGCCCGCCTCCGCCGCTGCGGCCATTCGCGGAAACAGCGAGGCGGGGTCGCGCGGGTCGGGATGGGCCATCGCCGCCGTCAGGACGGCGCAGTCGTCGACGCTTCGCGCCAGCGGCCCGAGATGGGAGAGGTCGCCGAAGGCGCTGAGCGGCGCCTGCGGTACCCAGCCGTAGCTCGGCTTGAAGCCGGTGAGGCCGCAATAGGAGGCAGGGATGCGGATCGAGCCGCCGGCATCGCTGCCGAGGGCGACCGGGCCCCAGTTCGCCGCCATCTGCGCCGCTGCGCCCGCGCTCGACCCGCCGGCGGTGCGGCCGGGCGCGACCGGATTGGCGGTCCGCCCGGTATGGGGGCATTCCGAGATCGCCGCCCAGCCGAATTCCGAGGTCGTGGTCTTCCCGAACAGCACCGCGCCTGCGGCGCGCACGAGGGCGACGCCGGGCGCGTCGGCCGCGGCCGGCGGCTCGCCCTCGGTCGCACGCGAGCCCCGCCGCGTCGGCCAGCCGGCGGCTGCGGTGAGGTCCTTGACCGAGACCGGGATGCCGTCGAGCGGGCCGAGCGGCCGGCCGGTGCTGAAGCGCCGCTCCGACTCGCGCGCCGCCGCCAGCCCCCGCTCCGGATCGAGCAGCGCGAAGGCGTTGACGCGGCCGTGGTCACGCTCGATCGCGGCGAGGAGCGCCTCGAGCATTTCGACCGGCGAAAGCGCGCGGCGGCGATAGGCCGAGGCGAGCTCGGCGACGCTCCATGCGACGGGACTGTCCGGCATCACCGCGATGTCCGTCGGTGCCGGCGCGCCGCCCTGCCATTCCGGCCGAGCCGAAGGCGAGAGCCGGGATCCGGGCCCAGTGCATCCGGTCCGGGACCCGATCCCGGATCGGCGCTCTGCGCCGTCCGGGATGACGACTGACGCTGCGCCATCACTGGGGCGGATAGGAGCCGAACTCGCGATTGACGTAGAGGCCGGACTTAGGGTCCTTCTCGACGCGGCGGATATACATGGTCTGCACGACGTCGCGCGTCTTGGGGTCGATCGAGATCGGGCCGCGCGGGCTGTCGATCTTCATCCCCTTCATCGCGTCGACCAGGGCGGTCGCGTCGGTCTTGCCGCCGGTCTTCGCCAGCGCCTTGTAGATCAGGTCCATGCCGTCATAGGCGGCGACCGCCATGAGGTTGGGCCGCGCCTTGGCATCGCGCACCGCCTTGAAGGCCGCGACGAACGCCTCGTTCTCCTTGGACTGGTGGTCCATCGAAGCGGGATAGGTCGTGACCGCGCCGACGGCGGTGGGGCCGACCACGTCCATCTCCTCCTCGCTCGTGATGTCGCCGGTGCCGAGGAGCTTGACCGTCTTGTCGAGGCCCTTCTCGCGATAGGCCTTCATGAAGGCGACCATGACGCTGCCGCCGTTGACGAAGGCGAAGATCGCGTCCGGCTTGGCGTCGGCGACGCGCTGCATGTAGGGCGCGAAGTCGAAGGTCGAGAGCGGCGTCTTGACGTCGCCGACGACCTTGATGCCGGCGGCGGGGAACGCGGCCAGCGCAGCCTTCTCGACGTCGTGGCCCGGTGCGTAGTCGGCGACGATGACGTACACCGACTTCACGCCGTGCTCGGCGGCCCATTTCGCCATCGGCGGCACGGTGGTCGGCAGGCTGAACGAGGTCCGCACCATGTAGGGCGACTTGCTGGTCAGCCCTTCCGAGGCGGCGTTCATCACCACCATCGGCACCTTAGCCTCGGTCGCGACGGCGGCGGCGGCGAGCGCGTTCGGCGTGAACAGGAAGCCCGCGAGGATCTGGACCTTGTCGCGGACGACGAGCTCCTGCGCGAGGCGCTTGGCGTTGGAGGGGCTGGCGCCGCCGACATCCTTGTAGATCACCTCGACGGTCTGGCCGCCGGCGGTGGTGCCGTGGAGCTTCTGGTAGGCCTCGATGCCGCCCTGGAACTGGCGGCCGAACTCGGCGAACGGCCCCGAGGTGGTGGTGATGACGCCGACCTTGACGGTGCCGGCCATCGCCGCCCCGCCGGTGAGCGACGCGGCCGCGAGCACCACGGCCGCAGCGAGCTTTCCGAACCGACGCATATCCCAGGCTCCCCGCCGTTTTCCTATTGTGAGAAAATCAAATCACAAGCGCGCGAGGGCGACAAGCGAATGTCCGCCGCCGCCACCTCTTGTCATCCCGGCCGGAGCGAAGTCCTCGTAGGGTGGGCATGCGCAGCATGCCCACCCTGCAAGAAGACGGTCACAGCTTCTCCGGCGCCGGGGCGACGGTGCCGCAGGCCTTGCAGGTGCGGAATTCCTCCGACTTGAAGAAATTCGCGTAGGCCTTGCCGACCGGGTCGCCCTCGTAGTTGTGGACCGTGTAGGTCTCCTCGTGGAGGAAGGCGTCGCAGTTCGGGCAGTACCAGTGGAAGCGGTCGATCTCGCCCGCGCCGCGCGCCCGCTCGATCACGAACTGGAAGGCGTCGGGGGCGAAGCGCGGCGAGTGCGGCACCAGCGGCGGCTGGTAGAGGCACGAGCCCTCGGGCACGTAGTCTACGTGCTCCTTGCCGTCGGGCGTGCGGTAGTGCAGGTGCAGGTCGCCTTTCAGCGAGTACTGGATCTCGTAGCTCGGGTTGACGTGGAACTCGCTGCGGTATTCGCGCCCGCGGGCGATGAAGGCGAGCGAGTCCGGCGTGATCCAGAGCTGCTGGGTGCGCCGCCCGGTCTCGGTCAGCTCCCGCATGATGCCCTCGAAGTCGACATTGGGCATCTTCAGCATGTCCGGCTTCGTCAGCATGGCGCGGTTCCTTCGGCGCGGATGGCTGGTTGCCGGTTGATATGGCATAAGACCCGCCCGGCGGAAACAAGGCGGCTGACGGCGAGGCGCGGATGATCGAGGTGCTGAGGAGCTTCGCCGAGCGGGTCGACCCGGCGCACACCGCGATCCTCGTCGTCGACATGCAGAACGATTTCTGCGCCGAGGGCGGCTACATCCATCGCACCCGCAAGGCCGACATGTCGGCCCATCCGGCGCTGGCGCAGCGGATCGGGGCGCTGGTCGGGAGCGGCCGCGACGCCGGCACGACGATCGTCTGGATCACCGCGAACTACGAGCCGCGCTTCCTCAGCGGCGCGATGATCCTGAAGCGCGACGAGCGCGACGGCCTCGTCTGCTGCGCCGGCGGCTCGTGGGGCGCGGCGCTCTACGAGGTCGAGCCGCAGGAGGGCGACCTCCTGGTCGAGAAGCACACCTTCAGCGCCTTCGTCGGCACGCCGCTCGACCAGATGCTCCGCGCCCGCGGGATCAAGACGCTGGTGATGACGGGCGTCGCGACCAACACCTGCGTGGAATCCACGCTCCGCGACGGCTTCTTCCTCGGCTACTACGTCGTCGTTGCCGAGGATTGCTGCGCTTCCTCGGCGAAGCACCTTCACGACGCGACCCTCGACAATGTCCGCCGCAGCTTCGGCGAAGTGGTAGACGCCGCCGCGCTCGGCCGCGAATGGGGCCTGGCCGCGGCGGCGGAGTAGGCGCGGGATTACCTCGTAGGGTGTGCATGCGCAGCATGCGCACCGCCAGCGCCACGCAAGTCCGGCTCGGGCAAGTTCGCGTTGGAGGTGCGCATCGGCGTTGCCGATGCACACCCTAGGGCCTGCGCAGCACCCTCACGGTGCGGGCATGACGTGGCCGCAGTTCTGGCAGGTGCGGAAGGCCTCGCTGTCGAAGAAGCGCTTGTAGGCCTGGGAGACCGGGTCGGCAGCATAGTCGCTGACGACGAAGCGCTCCTCGTGGAGGAAGTGGTCGCACGCCGGGCAGTACCAGTGGAAGCGGTCGACCTCGCCCGGCTGGCGCCCGCGTTCGATCACGAACAGCAGCGCGTCGGGCGGGAAGCGCGGCGAGTGCGGGATGCCCGCCGGCGTGTAGATCGTGGAGCCCGCAGGCAGCACCGCGATGTCCTCGCGGCCGTCGGGCTGGCGGTAATGCAGCTTCATCTCCCCCTTGATCATGTACATGACCTCGTCGGCGGGGTTGATGTGGAACTCGCTGCGGTATTCGCGGCCGCGCGCGACGAAGGCGAGCGAGGACGGCGCCTGCCACAGCACCGAGACGCGCTGGCCGGTCTCGATCAGCTTCTCTCCGCGCGCGAGGAGGTCGGCGATCGGCATCTGGATCATGGGATTCATCCTCGTGGGGACGCTCAGGCGAGATAGACCACGGCGTCGATCTCGACATTGACGCCCTTGCGGTGCGGGGTGCCGCCGATGCAGGTGCGGGTGACCTTCTCGCCGGCCATGAAGTCGCGAAAGGCCTCGTTGAAGGCGGGGAAGTCGGCGACGTCGCGCAGGCACACCCGCATGTTCACGACCTGCGCCATGGTGCCGCCGCCGCCCTCGATCACCGCCTTGAGGTTGGTCAGCGTCTGCACCGTCTGGGCGCGGATGTCGGCGGAGACCACCTCCCTGGACTTGGGATCGAGCGGCCCCTGGCCGGAGACGTAGAGGAAATCGCCGGCGCGGATCGCCTGGGCGAGTGGCGAGGGTGCGCTCTTGTCGGTGAAGCCGGTCACCGGCGCGCCGGCGGCCTGAACGATGATCTTGGGCATCGGCGTCCTCCCGTGCGATCGAGACCGGCCGCCTTATCGGCCGCGGCCCGCCCGCGGGCAAGGGTTGTCGGACAAAGGCGGCGGTCGTAGCTTCGCGCCCGTTGCGCCGGCCCCGGCGCCGCGCCCATCCCCCCGACCGACGAGCCTCCTCATGAGCCGCCTTCGCCTGACGCTTGCCTGCTGGGGCTACGACCGCACCGCGGCGCTCGCGACCGGCGCGGTCCGCCCGGAGGGGATCGACCTCGTCTATCTCGATCAGGAGGTCGAGGAGACCTTCTTCCGCATGGTGCGCCACCGCGAGTTCGACGTCGCCGAGATGTCGCTCTCGTCCTACTGCGTGTCGCTGATGCAGGACGATCCGGCGTTCATCGCGATCCCGGTGTTCCCGTCGCGCATGTTCCGCCACTCGGGCGTCTACGTCTCCGAGAGGAGCGGCATCAGGCGGCCCGAGGACCTCGCCGGCAGGCGCATCGGCAACCCCGAGTTCCAGATGACGGCGCTGGTCTGGCTGCGCGGCCTGATGGAGGAGGAATATGGCGTCGACCCGGCGAGCCCGACCTATCTCACCGGCGGCGAGGAGGAGCCGGGCCGCTTCGAGAAACTGAAGCTGAACCTGCCGCCACGCTACCGCGTCGAGCCGATCGGACCGGACCAGACGCTGTCCGAGATGCTGGCGGACGGCGCGATCGACGCGCTCTACGCCACCCGCATCCCCTCGACCTACCACAGCCGGCCGGGCACCGTGCGGCGCCTGTTCGAGGACTATGTCGCGGTCGAGCAGGACTATCACCGCCGGACCGGCATCTTCCCGATCATGCACACGGTGGTGATGCGGCGCGAGGTCTACGAGGCCAATCGCTGGATCGCGGTGTCGCTGTTCCGCGCCTTCACCGAGGCCAAGAACCGGGTCTATCGCGACCTCTACCAGCTCGCCGCGCTCAAGACGATGCTGCCCTGGCAGGTCGCCCACGTCGCCGAGGTGCGGGCGCAGCTCGGCGACGACTGGTGGCCCTATGGCCTCGACGCCAACCGCCACGTCCTCGAGGCGTTCCTCCGCTACCACCACGCCCAGGGCCTGTCGCGCCGCCTGCTGACGCCGGACGAGCTGTTCGCCCCGGAGACGCTGGAGGCGGTCGTCATCTGAGGGGAGACGGCTTCGGCAGCCGTACGCCCAGGGATGACCGGTTGATTGTTGTGTGGTCTACTCTATCGTCTGCGGGAGCCGCTCCGGGCCTGCGCCCAAAGCCCGGCCCGCGCCGAGAAGGCCCGCCGTTCATGCGCCTCAAGCCCGTCGATTGCGACGTCCATCCCGCCGTTTCGGGCACCCGGGCGCTGCTGCCCTATCTCGACGGCTACTGGTCCGACACCGTGCAGATGGTGATGCCGGGCATCCAGCAGCTCGAGCTGAACAGCTATCCGCCGGGCGCGCCGCTGTCGGTCCGGCCGGACTGGCGGCCCCCGCAGGGCAAGGCCGCCGGCGACCTCGCCCAGCTCCGGACGCACGTCCTCGATCCGTTCGACGTGAGCTTCGCGATCTGCAATCCGCTGTTCGGCGCCCAGGTGCTGTTCCACGACTATCTGGCGGCGGCGCTGTGCACGGCGGTCAACGACTGGATGGCGGCCGAGTGGCTCGATCGCGAGCCGCGCCTGCGCGCGTCGATCGTGGTCTCGACCGTCGATCCGGACCGTGCCGCCGACGAGATCGAGCGGCGCGCGGCCGACCCGCGGTTCGTCCAGGTCCTCCTCCTCGCCGGCAGCGAGATGCCGCTCGGCCGGCGCTATCACTGGCCGATCTACCGCGCGGCGGAGCGGCACGGCCTGCCGATCGGCATCCACGCCGGCAGCATGTTCCGCCATCCGCCGACCCAGAGCGGCTTCCCGTCCTATCTCGCCGAGGACTACGCCGCCCAGGCGCAGGTCTTCGCGAGCCAGCTTTCGAGCCTGATCGCCGAGGGCGTGTTCGCGAAGTTCCCCGACCTCAAGGTCGTGCTGATGGAATCCGGCGTCACCTGGCTGCCGGGGTTCATGTGGCGCTTCGGCAAGGACTGGCGCGGCGTCCGCAGCGAGGTGCCGTGGATCGACCGGCCGCCGGCCGACATCGTCCGCGACCACGTCCGCCTCACCATCCAGCCCTTCGACGCGCCGCCCGACCCCGCCGTGGTGCAGCGGATCATCGAGCATTTCGGCTCGGACGACCTCCTGCTGTTCGCGACCGACTATCCGCACTGGCAGTTCGACGGCGACGATGCGCTGCCGCCCGGCTTGCCCGCGGGGCTGGTGCAGAAGATCATGGTCGACAATGCGTTCGACACCTATCCGCGGCTGAAGGAGAGCATGCCATGACCACCGCGCTGCTCGATCGAGCGAATGCACCGGCTCGGGACGCCCGGCTCTGGGTGGTCGACTGCGACATCCATCCGGCGGCGCGCGCGCGGACGGACCTGATGCCGTTCCTGTCCGAGCGGTGGCGCGCCCATCTCGCCGGCATCGGCCCGCGGGCGGCCCAGCCGCTCTCGGGCGCCATTCCCTGGCCGCGCATGAATATCGGCAACGGCCGCCGGCTGGACGCGCTGCCGCCTTCAGGCGGACCGGCGGCGTCGGATCTCGGCTTCATGCAAGCCCAGCATCTCGATGCCAACGGCATCGAGTACGGCATCCTGCAGCCGCTGTCGGCGGGCGGCAACACGCTCGACCTCGAGTTCGGCGCGGCGCTGTGCTCCGCGACCAACGACTGGCAGCTCGAGGCCTGGGTGAAGCCGGAGCCGCGGCTCAAGGCCTCGCTCTCCGTGCCGCAGGAATATCCCGAGGCGGCGGTGCGGGAGATCGAGCGGCGCGCCGGCGATCCGGCCTTCGCCCAGATCGAGCTCAAGCCGCGCACCATCGAGCCGATCGGCCGCCGCCGCTACTGGCCGATCTTCGCGGCGGCCGAGGCCGCCGGCCTGCCGCTCAGCTTCCACTCCGCCGCCTACGGCCCGCACGCCAACAGCGGCGGCGGCTGGATGCCGTTCTACATCGAGGAGCACTACGCCTTCGCCAACAACATCCAGACGGTGGTGACGAGCCTCGTCATGGAGGGCGTGTTCGAGCGCTTTGCCGGCCTCAAGGTGGTCTGCGTCGAGGGCGGCTTCGCGTGGGCGCCGACCTTGGCGTGGCGGCTCGACAAGGTGTGGGCCCATTCGCGCGCCGAGCTGCCCCATGTGAAGCGGCCGCCGTCCGAATATATCCGCGAGCACGTCTGGTACACGACGCAGCCGGTCGAGGAGCCGGAGCAGCCGCAGCACCTGCGCGACGTCATGGACTGGCTCGGCTGGGACCGCCTGATGTTCTCGACCGACTACCCGCACTGGGACTACGACGACCCGCGCTTCGCCTTCAAGATCAGGATGTCGGACGCCGAGAAGGAGAAGATCTTTCGCGGCAACGCCAAGGCGCTCTACCGGCTTCCCTGAGCGGCGCGACGGTGCACCCGTCGCCTCGGCCGCGCGGCGTCACTCCGCGGCGGTGGACCCCGCCGGCACCGCATCCAGGTCCGTCGCCGGCGTATCGAACGAGCGGCGATAGAGCCCGCCCAGCAGCACCGAGACCACCGCGACCGCGATGCACGGCACCGCGGCCAGGATCATCAGCTCCTGCAGCGGCATGTGGGTCGCCAGGAAATATCCGCCCACCGTCGGCGCGATGATGCCGCCGATCCGCCCCCACACGGTCGCGTACGACAGGCCGCTGCCGCGGACGCTCGGCGGATAGAACCGGACCGCGACCGCGTAGACGGCGTGGTGGACGCCGCCGAGCGCCAGGCCGGCGAGGCCCGCCGCGACGAGCAGGGTGGACTCGCCGATGCCGGGCCAGCCCATCGCGATTTCGCTGAGGCCCCCGACGATCGGCAGCACGACGACGGCGATCGGGCCGATCCGGTCGAGGAAGCGCATGATCGCGAAGCCCCCGATCAGCCCGGCGAAGGTGAACATCGAATGGGTCAGCGACGCCGTCGCGACCGACGCGCCCGCCTCGCGCATGACGTAGGGCAGCCAGCTCGCGAGAAAGAACAGGCTGATCGCGTCGAACAGGAACAGCGCCCACAGCAGGATCGTGGCGCCGGCCCGCGGGCCGGCGAACAATTGCAGGAATCCCGCGCGGCCGGGCGTGCCGTGCTCCTCCTGCGGATCGCGCGCGACGAAGCGGGTGGAGCTGTCCAGGGTCTCGCCCGGCAGCAGGCGCCGCGCCAGCGGCAGGAGCTTCGGCGAGGTCGGCGAGGTGGTCGCGATGTGGAGGATGGAGTCGGGCAGGAGCGCGATCAGCACGACCGCCAGGACCAGGGAGAACAGGCCGCCGACGAAGAACAGCGGGTGCCAGCCGAAGGTCGCGAGGGTTTGCGCGGCGACGAGGCCGGAGCAGGTCGCGCCGACGGTGTAGCCGGCATTGGTGATGACCGTGACGGTCGAGCGCATCCGCCTGGGCGCGTATTCGCTGACGAGCGTGTAGGCGATCGGGACGACGCCGCCCATGCCGATGCCGCCGATGAAGCGCAGCACCATCAGCTCCTGGATGCTGCTCGCCCAGACCGTCAGGAGAATCGGAATGCCGAAGTTGAACGTGCCGAAGATGATCGTGAAGCGGCGCCCGATGCGGTCGCTCATCCAGCCGTAGAACAGCGAGCCGACGAGGAGCCCGAAGAACGTGACGCTGAAAACGATCCCCATCGATTTCGGCGACAGGTGCCATTCCTTCAGGATGCTCGGGGCGGCGACGGCGAGCGTGCCGAAATCGTAGCCGTCGCCCATCATCATGAGGAAGGCCATGACGATGACGAAGATCGCGAGCCGCCCGATGCCGATGCGTTCGATGGCGGCGTTGAGATCGACGGTCCGCGCGGTGCTCATGCGTCCCCTCCACGTCCGGCTTCGCGATGATCCGCCCCGTCGGCCGACGATGCGGCCAAGGAACACCCCCTCCGGACGGCGCACTGTAGCGCGCCACAACGGCCAGTCGCCATGGTTCGAGGCATGGCAGATGCGCGGAAGGCTCGCCGCTTCGGCGCTCCGAAACGACAAAAGCCGCGGCGATCCGCGGCTTTTTGGGGAACGGTGACTGGAGCGGGCGAAGGGATTCGAACCCTCGACCCCAACCTTGGCAAGGTTGTGCTCTACCCCTGAGCTACACCCGCATCCGGACGGCGGCCGGTGACGGCGCCGCTGCGGCCTCTATGCCGGAAAGCGGCGGCGATTGCAACGGCGGGGGCTCCGGCGGCAGAATGCCGCCCAGGCGCCCGCCGCGGCCGTCTCCACACGGGAGATGGGCCGCGACGGCGCCGTTGCAAGGCCGCGGCCTGCCCCCATCTATCGCGCACGCCCGCGGCGACAGCCTGCCGGCGGGCCAGGAGAGATCATTCGATGCTGCTCAGCCGGAGCACCGCGGCCGCGACGACCGACGCGGCGGTCAAGGAAACGACGACCCAGACCTTCGTCGCCGACGTCCTGGAGGAGTCGAAGAAGCAGCCGGTCCTGGTCGATTTCTGGGCGCCGTGGTGCGGCCCGTGCCGCCAGCTCGCCCCGGTGCTGGAGAAGGTGGTCCGCGAGTCCAAGGGCAAGGTCAAGCTGGTCAAGATGAACATCGACGACCACCCCGCCGTCGCCAACCAGCTCCGCATCCAGTCGATCCCGGCGGTGATCGCCTTCGCCGCCGGCCAGGCGGTCGACGGCTTCATGGGCGCGATCCCGGAGAGCCAGGTGAAGGCCTTCGTCGACCGCGTCGGCGCCGGCGCGCCGCCGCCGCCCGGCAGCGAGGCCGAGGACGTCGGCGCGCTGCTCGACGCCGGCGACGAGGCGCTGCAGGCGGGCGATGCCGCCGGCGCGGCCGAGCTGTTCGCCGCCGTCCTCGCCGGCGATCCGGCCGAGGCCCGCGCCATCGCCGGGCTCGCCCGCGCCCAGGCCGCCGCGGGCGACCTCGCCGGCGCCCGCCGCACGCTGTCGGCAGCGCCGGACGACAAGAAGAAGGACGCCGCCATCGCCGCCGCCGAGGCGCAGATCACGCTCGCCGAGCGCACCGCGGCGGCGGGCGATGCCGGCGACCTCGCCGCCAAGGTCGCGAGCAACGCCGCCGACCACCAGGCCCGCTTCGATCTCGCGCTGGCGCAGATCGGCCGCGGCCAGCGCGAGGAGGGACTCGACAACCTCCTGGAGATCGTGAGGCGCGATCGCGCCTGGAACGAGGACGGCGCCCGCAAGCAGATCGTCCAGCTCTTCGAGGCCTGGGGCCCGACCGATCCCCTGACCGTCGCCGGGCGGCGGCGGCTGTCGTCGCTCCTGTTCTCCTGACCGCGGGCGGGCGCCGAGGGTGCCGAGCAACGTCGCCTATACCGCCGTCGCCGACCTGCCGGCGACGCTCGCCGTCTTCCCGCTGCCGGGCGCGCTCCTGCTGCCGCGGGGCGAGATGCCGCTCAACATCTTCGAGCCGCGCTATCTCGCGATGATCGACGACGCGCTGAAGACGGCGCGGCTGATCGGCATGATCCAGCCGCGGCCCGAGGCCGCCGAGGGCGACGCCTCGCCCGCCATCGCCGGCGTCGGCTGCGCCGGCCGGCTGACCGCGCTGCAGGAGACCGGCGACGGGCGCTATCTCGTCACGCTCACCGGGCTCGCCCGCTTCCGCGTCGTGGGCGAGCTCGAGGTCGAGACGCCCTATCGCCAGTGCCGGGTCGACTTCGGCGCCTTCGCCGCCGACCTCGTGCCCGGCGCGGGAGAGGACGCGGTCGACCGCGCCGCGGTGATGAAGACGCTCGAGGCCTATCTCTCCGCCAACGAGCTCGAGGCCGACTGGGCCGGCATCCGCAAGGCGTCGAACGAGGCGCTGGTCAACGCGCTCGCGATGATGAGCCCCTACGGCGTCCGCGAGAAGCAGGCGCTGCTGGAGGCGCCCGATCTCAAGACCCGTGCCGAGATCCTCGTCGCCGTGACCGAGATGGAGCTGGCGCGGACGCGGGGAGATACGGATAATTCGTTGCAGTAGAGAAGAGAGAACAGGGAATGGGGAATGGCGAATAGGGAATAGCGAATAGGGAAAAGAGCCGCCCGGCATATCTCTATTCGCCACTCACCATTCGCCATTCACCCTTCCGGAGCCGCCATGACCGAGCCCGCCAAGACCCACACCGTCGACCCGAAGCTGCTGGAGATCCTGGTCTGCCCGCTGACCAAGGCGACGCTCGAATACGACGTCGCGCGCCAGGAGCTGATCTCGCGCCCGGCCAAGCGCGCCTACCCGATCCGCGACGGCATCCCGATCATGCTGCCGGAAGAGGCACGGATGCTGGAGGATGGCGAGTAGCGAAGTTGCGAGTTGGGAGTGGTGAGTGGCTCCTCACTCCCGCTCACAACGCCTCGCCCCTGAGCAGCCGCGGCGCGGCGGCGCCCACCCCGGCGGCGGCTTCCACGATCCGGTCCTTCAACCGCGGGGCGCGGTCGACCAGGCCCATGCCGGCGTCGCGCAGCGCGCGGGCCTTGGCGCCGCGGGCGGCGAACAGGCGGGCGAGGCCGTCGGTCGCGGCCACCATCGTCATCACATCGAAGCGGCGCCGGCTGCGATAGGCCGCGAGCACGTCCATGGCGCCGACGTCCTGCCCGAGGCGCGCGGCATCGACCACCGCCTCGGCCAGCGCCGCCACGTCGGCGAAGCCGAGGTTCAGGCCCTGGCCGGCGAGGGGGTGGAGCACGTGCGCGGCGTCGCCGATCAACGCCAGCCGCTCGCCGGTCATGGCCGCGGCGACCTGGAGGCGGAGCGGCTGCATCGCCCGGCCGCCGGCGGGCGCAAGCGTGCCGAAGCGGTCGCCGAGCCGGGCCTGGAGCGTGGCGAGGAACACGGCGTCGCCGGCCTCGTGCAGGCGCCGGGCGGCGAGGCGGCGCTCGGTCCAGATCACCGAGGCGCGGCGGCCGGGCAGCGGCAGCAGCGCCAGCGGCCCGCCTTCGAGGAAATGCTGCACCGCCCGGCCGTCGTGCGGCTGCTCCAGCGCGACCGTGGTGAGGAGCGAGGCGGCGTCGTAGTCCCAGCCCCGGCTCGCGATGCGGGCGCCGCGGCGGAGCGCAGAGCCGGCACCGTCGGCGGCCACGACCAGCGCCGCGCGGATTTCATCGCCGCCGGCGAAGCGGGCCGCGACGCCGGCGCGGCCCGGCG
>DASZVN010000206.1:0-6362 GCA_035547055.1 Hyphomicrobiales bacterium | reverse complement strand
GCCGGCGGTTATCGTCGGCCTCCAGCATCGACAAGCTGGCACGGCACGACGAGCGCCGCCGCAAAATTGACAAGGCCGGCACGATCCGCTTACGCTTCCGTATTCCGGAAATACCTCCGGTAGTCGGAAGAAACAAGGAGGGGCTGCGACCTTGAGAGCGAGTGAAAGCCGCCTCCTGGTGACTCACGTCGGGAGCCTTCCGCGGCCGGCGCCTGTCGTTGATCTTCTGGCACGCCGCGAAGCGGGCGAGCCGGTCGATCCGACCGCATTCGAGAGCATCGTCGGCACTGCTGTCCGGGACGTGGTGCGGCGGCAGATTGCGACCGGCATGGACGTCGTCAGCGACGGCGAGACCGGCAAGGTCAACTACGGCACCTATGTCAAGGACCGCCTGACTGGATTTTCCGGTGCGCTCGACGGGATCGTCGCCCGCGACGTGCGCGACTATCCCGAGTTCCGCCGCAAGATGGCACTCTTGACTGGCACGCACATCCAGCGCCGCGCCGCCTGCACCGGGCCGGTGTCCTATGTCGGCGAGGCGGAGGTTCGCGCCGACCTTACCCGTCTCCGCGCGGCGACCGCGGCGGCCGCTGCCGAGGAGGCCTTCGTCAACGCTGCGTCGCCGGGCGTCGTCACGGTCTTCCTGCCGAACCGGCACTATCCGAGTTACGCCGCCTATCTCGAAGCCGTCGCCGCGGCGATGCGCCACGAATATCGGCTGATCGTCGAGGCGGGTTTCCTCCTGCAGGTCGATTGCCCCGACCTCGCGATGGGCCGCCACACCGCTTTTCAGGATCTCTCAGACGCCGAATTCCTGAAGCAGGCCGCGCTCCAGGTCGAGGCGCTGAACGTCGCGCTCGACGGCATCCCGGCCGAGCGCGTGCGGATGCACCTGTGCTGGGGCAATTACGAGGGCCCGCACGACCACGACGTCCCGCTCGCGTCGATCATCGGCATCGTGCTGGAGGCGAAGCCGCAGGCGATCCTGTTCGAGGCCGCCAACCCGCGCCACGAGCACGAATGGACCGTCTGGCGCGACGCCCGCCTGCCCGACGATAAGATCCTCGTCCCCGGCGTCGTCAGCACGACCACGAACTATGTCGAGCACCCGGACCTCGTTGCCGAGCGGCTCGGCCGCTTCGCCGCGATCGTCGGCCGCGAGCGAGTGATCGCCGGCACCGATTGCGGCTTCGGCACCTCGGCCGGCTTCGGCAAGATGGACCCCGAGATCTCGTACCGGAAGCTTGAAGCCCTCGCCGAGGGTGCGCGCCGGGCGTCGCAGCGCCTGTGGGGCCGCGCGCCCGATCAAGAACGACCGATCAGGGAGGATCCGATCCATGCAGCCTACACGCCGTAGCGTCGTCCTGTCGTCCGCTGCCGCGCTCGCCGCCGGCGCGGCCGGCCTGCGCCCCTCGTTCGCCGCCGCGGAGCCGTTCAAGATCGGCTGGCCGGTGACCTTGACCGGCCCGGGCTCGGCGCCCGGCCTGAGCTTCGATCTCGGCGTGCGCTATGCCGTCGACCGGCTCAACGCCAAGGGTGGCGCCGGCGGTCACAGGATCGAACTCGTCACCCGCGATACCCAGGGCGATCCGACCAAAGCGGTCAACATCGTCCAGGAACTGATCTCCAGCGAGAAGGTCTCAGCCATCTTCGGGCCGACCAATTCCGGCGAAGCGCTGGCAATCACGCCGATCATGGCGCGCTTCGGCGTACCCAACGTCCACGCCGGCACGATCGATTCGCTGATCGACCCGGTGAAATATCCCAACGCCTTCCGCATCGCGCCGGCCGGCAAGCAGTGGGACGCCGCGCTGCGCCACTACGTCCTCGCCGTCCGCAAGTGGAAGAAGGTCGGCATCCTCGGCGACACCACCGGCTACGGCACCACCGCCGTCTCCGATTCGGTCGCCGGCTTCAAGAAGGACGGCGGTGAGGTCGTCTACAGCGCGACCATCGACCAGACCCAGGCCGACGTGACGCCGCAGCTCCTCAGCATGCGCAAGGCCGGCGCCGAGGCGATCGTGGTGTGGAGCGTATCGTCGGGCCTCGAGGCGCGCATCATGAACACGCGCGCCCAGCTCGGCTGGGACTCACCGATCCTCGGCCACCCGACGATGGGCTCGAACGACGTCCGCAAGCTCCTCGACAAGCCGTCGAACTTCGACAAGGTCTATGTCGTCGGCTTCAGGAGCTGCACCCGCGACGCCTCGGGCAAGCTGCCGGCCCGCACCCAGGCCTTCATCGACGAGGTGCGGGGCAAGATGGACCTGAAGCGGGCCATCCTGTTCCTTGTGCTGATCGGCGTCGACGGCATCGACCTCCTCGCCAAGGCTGTGGCGGAGACCGGCTCGACCTCGCGCAAAGCGATCATCGACTACCTCAACACGGTGAAGGACTTTCCGGGCCTATTCGGGACCTATTCCTTCTCGCCAACCGACCACGACGGCTACCAGACCACCGAGGTCGTGATGTGCGCGGCCGATTCGCTGAAGGACGGGGCGCTCGCGCAGGCCCCGGGCTACGACTGAGCGGCGCCGCGGGTCCATGCTCGGCGCCATCGTCGCCTCCGGCCTCGCGATGGGCGCGGTCTACGCGCTCGTCGGCATTGCCTACAACGTGATGTTCAATGCCTCGCGGGCGATGAGCTTCACCGCGGGCACGGTCGGCATGATGGGGGGTGTGCTCGGCGCGCTCTTCATCGGCCGCTTCGGCCTCCCGGTCCCGCTTGGCCTCGCCGCGACGCTCGCCGCTTGCGGCCTGTTCGGCGTCGTCACCGAGATCGTAGCGGTCAGGCCGGTGCTGAAGAGCCTCGACCAGCATCTCTACGTGCTCTCGACGCTGGCGCTGGCGCTGATGGCGACGCAGTTCACCGCGATCGAGTGGAGCACCGAGCCGCAGCCGTTCCCGCGGCTCCTTGGCGGCGTGGGCGGCGTTCTCGACGAAAAATTCTGGCTGCCGCTCGCCGCCTGCGCTGCGACCATCGCCGGGCTCGAATATCTCCACCACTACACGCTGGTCGGGCGCGCCTTCCTCGCCATCGCAGAGGACAACTACGCCGCACGCGCCCTCGGCCTTCCGGAGCGCAACCTCCGCATCGCCGCCTTCGCCCTTGCCTCGGCGATCGGCGGGCTCGCCGGTTTCGCCGCGGGGGAACTGCTCCTGGCCTATTTCGCCAACGCCCAGCTTCTCGCTTTCTATGGCTTCGTGCCGGTCGCGCTCGGCGGCATTGGCAACAATCGCGGCACGATCGTCGCCGGGCTCCTGCTCGGCCTGCTGCAGCAGGCCGCGAACTTCATCGTCGGCGGCGTGTTTGCCTCGGTCGCGGTCTTCGTCGTGTTTGCGGCCGTCATCCTCATCGCGCCGCAGGGCCTCCTCGGCGGCCAGCGCGCGAGACGGGTGTGATGGCGGCCTTGGACGAGGAGTTGCCCGCAGTCTCCGGGGCGTCTTCCCGAGGGCGGACGTGGCGCACGGCGGCGCCCTATCTTCTGCTCCTCGCCGTGGCGCTGGCGCTGCCGCTCTTCGCCAACGACTACTGGGCGGTGATCGCGAGCCGCGCCGCCGTCTACTGGATCTGCGTCGCCGGCCTGAACCTTGCGGTCGGCTTCGGCGGCCAGCTCGCGGTTGGCTGGCTGGCGCTGCTCACCATCGGCGCCTATGCGGCCAGTATTCTGGTCGGGCGTGCCGGGATGGACCCGTTCCTCACGTTCCTGCCGGTGGCGGCGATCGGCGTCGTCGGTGGGGCGCTGATCGGGGCGACGGCACTCCGGCTCAGCCTGTTCTATTTCGCTATGCTGACGCTCGGTTTCTCGACCATCGTCACGCAGATCGCGCTGGCGTGGCAGAGCCTGACCGGTGGTGGCATCGGGCTGCCCGGCCCGGCGATGCCGGCGCCCTTCAATACGCCCTGGGGCTTCTACCTGTTCTGCCTGCCGCTCGGCGCGCTCTGCGTGTGGATGACGCTGAATGTCGCTGCGAGCCGCTTCGGCCGGGCGCTGCTCGCGATCCGCGACGCCGAGGTCGCCGCCGAGGCCTCAGGCATCCGCAAGCCGGCGGTGATCGTCACCGTCTTCGCCTTCGCCGGCTTGACCGCAACCGTCTCTGGCCAGCTCTTCGCCACGCTCCAGTCCTACATCACGCCCGACGCCTTCACCTTCGACCTCACGGTGCTCCTCTTCGTCGCGATCCTGATCGGCGGGCGCGGCTCGGTGCTCGGTCCGCTGCTCGGTACGATCCTCCTGACGCTCCTGCCGGAGGTCGCATCGCCGCTCGTGATGTGGGCGCCGTTCCTCTATGCCTTCCTGCTGCTCGTCATCGTGCTGGCGGTGCCAGGCGGCATCGCCGAGCTCATCGATTTCAAGAACCGCAAGCCGCTGAAGAGCGGCCGCCTCATCCTGCCGGTGCCGGAGCGGCTGCCGGCGCTGCTCGACGCTGCACGGTCCGATGCGGCGATCGGGGTCTCGGGCCTTTCAGTTTCCTTCGGTGCGGTGCGCGCGGTCGTCGATCTCGACCTCACGGTGCCGGCCGGGCAGGTGACCGGGCTGATCGGCCCGAACGGCTCGGGCAAGACGACGACGCTGAACGCCATCTCGGGCTACTACGTCCCGGCGGGAGGCTGGGTCGCGGTCGGCGGTCACCGGCTCGCACCAGGCGTCTCCTCGTCGCGCGCGGCCGCCGGCATCGCCCGCACCTTCCAGACGCCGCGCCTCGTCGGCGAGGCCTCGGTGATCGACAACGCGATGATCGGTGGCTCGACCGCTGGCCGCGCGTCCTTCGTCGAGACGCTGCTCGCGCTGCCCCGCCACGGCCGCGAGGAGGCGCATCTCCGTGCGCGGGCGCTGGCGGCGCTCGATGCCGTCGGCCTCGCCGACCTCGCCGAGGCGCGCTGCGACCGCCTCCAGCACAGCGAGCAGCGCTTTCTCGAGATTGCCCGCGCGCTGATGATGCGGCCGCGCTTCCTGCTGCTCGACGAGCCGGCGGCGGGGCTTGCGGTCGGCGAGATCCTCCGGCTCGGCGCGCTCATCAAGGAGCTTCGCCGGCTCGGCGTCGGGGTGCTCCTGGTCGAGCACCATGCCGACCTCGTCCTCGACGTCTGCGACCAGGTGAACGTGCTGAATTTCGGCCGCCTGCTCGCGGGAGGGACGCCGGACGCGATCCGGCAGAGCGAGGAGGTCCGCAGTGCCTATCTCGGCGCCTGACACGCTGCTCCGTGTCGCCGACCTGCACGCCGGCTACGGCAAGATCGGCATCCTGCACGGCGTCGAGCTCACGATCGGGCGCGGCGAGATCGTTGCCCTAGTCGGGCCGAATGGTGCCGGCAAGACGACACTGCTCCGTGGCATCTCCGGGCTCATCCGAGCCCAGGCCGGCGCCATCCTGTTCGAGGGCACGGACCTCCGCGGCCTGGGGCCGAGCCACATCGTGCGACGCGGCCTCTGCCACGTCATCGAGGGGCACCGGATCTTCACGCAGCTCAGCGTCCACGACAACATCCTGCTCGCGGGCTACGGCCTGCCGCGCAGCGAGCTCGCGGTACGGGTGGAGGAGGCGCTGGCGGTCTTTCCGGAGATCGCCGAGCGGCGGCACGAGCGCGGCGCCAGCCTTTCCGGCGGCCAGCAGCAGATGCTCGCGGTGGCGCAGGGCTTGGTGCGCCGCCCGCACCTCCTGATGCTCGACGAGCCTTCGGCCGGCCTGTCGCCGGTCCTGGTCGATCGTGTGTTCGAGGCTGCGGCGCGGCTCCGCCAGGCCGGCGGCTCGGTGCTTCTGGTCGAGCAGCTCATCGACAAGGCGCTGCCCGTCGCCGACCGGGTCTGCGCCATGGTCCGCGGCGCGATGGTGCTCGACCGCCCGACCGGCAGCCCCGGCCTCTCGGACGAGATCGCGGCCGCCTATTTCTCCTGACCGGAGGAACGCGGATGAACAGCGCCGGGACGGATGTGCGGCTTGCCGCGTTCGAGGCGGCGGCGCAGGCGGCCGTCGACAGCGGCGGCGTGCCGAGCGTGGTCGGCATGGCGGCCGACCGCGAGCGTATCCTCTACGCCAATGCCATCGGCGCGCTCGGCGTCCCCGGCGCGTCGGCACTCGACATGGGCGACGTGTTCCTGCTCGCCTCGATGACCAAGCCGATCACCGGCTTTGCCGCGGCGCTTCTGATCGAGCAGGGGAAGCTCGACCTCGACCAGGAAGCCGCTGCCATCGTGCCCGAGATCGCCCGGCTGAAGGTCCTGACCGGCTTCGACGAGGCCGGCCGGCCGCAGCTCCGCGATCCCGTGCGGCCGATCAGGCTGCGCCATCTCTTCACCCACTCGTCCGGCATTTCGACCGACGTGTGGAACCCGATGATTGCCCGCTACAAGGCCGAGAAC
>DASZVN010000205.1:0-3302 GCA_035547055.1 Hyphomicrobiales bacterium | reverse complement strand
CGAGGTCGAGGCCGCTCAGCGTCGAGAGGTAGCGGTTGCTTCAATGAGGCTGCCGCAGATCAGCGGCAGAGATTCTCGCGTTCGACCGCATGGGTGTTGAAGGGCCACACCTCGCTTCAATGAGGCTGCCGCAGATCAGCGGCAGAGATTGCCGTCGGGGAGGCGCTCAGGAGCCAGAAGCGGCACCGCGCTTCAATGAGGCTGCCGCAGATCAGCGGCAGAGATGGTCGCCGCCCGCTCGATGGCGGCCTCGTCGCTGCCGCCGCTTCAATGAGGCTGCCGCAGATCAGCGGCAGAGATGCGCCGCCCATCCGCATCAGCTTATGGTAGCCGGGGTTGGCGCTTCAATGAGGCTGCCGCAGATCAGCGGCAGAGATCTCGTCGCGGTGTTCGGCCGCGGGACGAAATTCGGGGCTTCAATGAGGCTGCCGCAGATCAGCGGCAGAGATGGCCGGCCTCTCCGAGGCTATTGCTGTCGCACATGCCGCTTCAATGAGGCTGCCGCAGATCAGCGGCAGAGATGGCCGGGGTGCCAAGCGGCGAGCGGAATGTCGATTTTCCGGCGATTTGCGAGCGCTGCTGAAAATCGGCAGGAGGCGATTGCGTCATGCGGCGGCTTTTTCTTCCTCACGATGTCAAACAGCGCCTGCCGGTCCAGGCATTTGCTGCCGTCGCGAGCGCTGGCGCTGCCGGCGGCAGCACGACAGCGCTCGCAGCAGCGCGGCGAGTTATTTATATCACGATGGCGCTGCGGCGGACAGCTTCGAAGCTCTTGCCGAGGCTCTCGACCCGGGGGTCCACCTTGTCGGCCGGCCCGAGGTCGAGGATCAGCACATGGTCGTCGCGGGCGTTGATCGCCGCTTCCAGCCGGCGCGCCAGCTCGGCGTGGCGGCGCGCGGTCAGGCGGCACTGGAACACCGACAGCTGCAGCCAGCGGCCATAGCCGTGCATCAGCTTGAACACGCGGCGCCAGCGGTGCTGGTCGGCGATGTCGTAGGTCACGATGTAGAGCCGCTCTTCGACCATCGTCCGCCTCGCCGCCCTCACCGCACCAGATAGTGCGGATACTCGTCGATCTCGCCGCCGAGATAGCGGGCGAGCAGTCGCGCCTGCACCTCGAGCATCCGCCGCGTCGAAAGCCGGTAGCCGAACACCGGGTGGGTCACGTCCTGCTCGAGACGGCGCTCATAGGCGGCGATGAAGGCGCGCCGCGCGTGCGGCTTGAGGCTCACGGCCGGCCCGGCGGCAACGAATCCGTCTGGCTTCACCTCGCCGTTGTTCACCACCTGGATCACCGCCGAGTCGGCGAGGATGGCGCGGAACGGCTCGATCATGTCGAGCGCCAGCGCCGGCCGGCCGAAGCGCGGCTGGTGGTAGAAGCCGAGATAGGGATCGAAGCCGACTGCCGAGAGCGTCGTCAGCCACGTCCGCGTAAGGAGGGTGTAGCCGAACGACAACAGCGCATTGACGGGGTCGGCCGGCGGGCGGCGGCTGCGCTTGTCAAAGGCGAACGCGGGAAAGCCCTGCGCCGCCTCGCCGAACATCGTGGCGAACAGGCGGAAATAGCGGGCGGCCGCCTCCCCCTCCAGGCCGAGAAGCTGGGCGACGTCGGGCGCGTGGAGCGCGCGGTCGGCAAGGTGGGAGAGCGCGGCGAGCGCCGCGTCGCGCTCCGGCGCGTCGCCGGTCTTGGCGTTGCGGCGCAGGAACACCCGGCTGTTCCTGATCTTGGCGGCGACGAGGCTCCGGGCGAAGACGAGGCTCCGCCGCTCGTCGAAGGCGGCGCGGTATTGGGCGATGCGGACGGCAACGTTGTGGTGCCCGGTCGACACTGTGTGGCCGAGCACCCAGCCGCCGGTCGAGGCCCAGGTCACCGGGATATCCTCGCGGAAGAGCGCGGCGAGCGCCGGCGTCGTCAGCCCGACCGGCCCTTGCAGCACGAGCTCAGATACTTCGCCCAGCGGCACCTCGGTCTTGCCGGCCTCGGCCTCGACCACCAGCACCTCGCCCGACTTCGTCACCCGCGCGCCCGGCTCCTGCACGTAGAGCGGCAGCGCCGTATCGGCGGAGGGGTTGAGCGGCCGCGGCGCAAGCCCGCGGCTGAAGAAGGCGACCTCGTCGGGCAGGCAGATGCCGGCAAGCGAGCAGCGGGTGCATTTGGGGCTGTCGATGAGCGGAGGCGGCGGCCGCCCGGCCGCGGCGGCGAGGCGCAGCTCGGCGATCGCGGTGCGGGTCGTGGCACGAAGCTCCTCGTCGAGAGCGATCCGCACCCGCTCGCGCGAGCCGGCATACCAGATGGCGCCCTCGGCGACGCGGTAGCCGGCATCCTCCAGGATCAGCGCCTGGGCGCAAATCTGCACGCGCTCAGGCTCATAGGCACCCTCGGCGACGTGCGGGCGCTTGCCCTTCTTGGTGTCGACCGGGGTGACGAGGCCGTCCTCGCCCTCGATCAGGTCCATCTTCGCGATGATGCCGAGCCGGTCGGAGCCGAGCGTCACCGCGCGGGCGGCGAAGTCCGGCCTGGCCTCGGCATCGTCGGCCGCCGGCAGCGCGCCGCCGCGGGTGTCGACGCGGACATGGGCGCGCCGGCCTTCCTCGGTGTCGCCGGAATCGGCCCATTCGCCGTCGACCCATTCGAGGAAGGCGAGGCGCGGGCAATAGGCCCACTCGTTGACCATGCGCACCGGCACCAGCGGCGTGTCGGCCGCGGCCGGCGGCGCCGGCAGCTCAAGGCTGAGCTGAGCCGACGGCACAGAAGCGGAGACCGCTGGAGACGGCGTGCCGGCGACGGCCTCCGCGGGCGATGAATCGGAATCGGGCATACCCGACAATCCCCGGTGGCGGCTGCATTCTCTTTCGCATCAAAGCGGGAAGCGCGGACCGCGTCCAGAGGATGATCGAGGATCGGGCGCCGCGGCGCATCGCGCCGGCCCCCTGCATGGTCAGCGAATTTCGGCAGTGCGGGTCATCCAGGCCGCCGTGGCGTCCAGGAGGCTTGCCAGGACGGCGGCGTCGCTTTGCTCGGTCCGGGCCGGGACGCGAAAGGCGTGGTCGGCGTCCTGCGCGAGCACGAGATCCGCGCGGCCGCCGAGGCTGGCGACGGTCGAGCGGAGCAGGTCGATGCGGGCGAGCGCGTCGCGCGTGCCCTGGAGGAAGAGCATCGGGATGTCCACCTTCGCCAGATGGTCGGCGCGGCCGACGGAGGGATTGCCGGCCGGATGAAGCGGGAACGCGAAGAACGCCAGCCCGCGCACGCCTTCCAGCGGGGCCGCCGCCTGCGCCTGCGAGGTCATGCGCCCGCCATA
>DASZVN010000204.1:0-28799 GCA_035547055.1 Hyphomicrobiales bacterium | reverse complement strand
AGCGATGACATCATCAGAACGCCAGAATGCCGACGTAGAGCGGCGGGCGCTCACCGGCGATGGCGCGGTGCCTGCGAGCGAGCGAGGATCACAAGCCCGCGTATCCACGCATCCGGATCCGGAAAAGGACCAGGAGGTGGTCGATCTGGTGGCACGCCGGGCCGTGCGCCGGCGCGCACGCCGGCAAGCTGCGGCGGCGGATGACTTGGCAAAGGCCGTAGCCCGCCGTCGGGTCGCGGCGCCCGACCGAGCGCCGGTGCCTTTCTACAGGAAGCCCGTCGCGGCGGTGGCGCGTCTGACGCGCTTCAAGCTGCGGCATATCATTATTATCGCGAGCTTCATCCTGGTCGTGGCGATCCCGTCGATTGCCGCGTCGGTCTATCTGTTCTTCGTCGCCGCTGACCAGTACGATTCGACCTTCTCGTTCGAAATCCGCAGTCTGTCGCCTGCTGCGACCACCGGCAGCGTGCTTGGGATATTAACTTCCAACGTGTCAGGGACGACGACATCGGACTCCTATATCCTTGTGAATTATCTTCAGAGCCAGCAAGGCGTCGAGGATATCAACAAGCAGATCGACCTGCACAAAATCTTCAATCGCAACGGCGCCGACTGGTATTTCCGCCTCGGCAAGAGTGCCACCGTCGAAGATCTCGTGCGCTACTGGAACTCGATGGTCAGCATGAACTACGAGCAGACCACCGGAATCATCGCCATCGACGTCAAGGCGTTCTCGGCTGCCGACGCCCACCAGGTTGCCCAGGCGGTGCTTGATCGCAGCCGAGCACTGGTGACGACGCTGTCGAAACAGGCGCGGGAGGACGCCGTCAGCTTCGCCAAGGGCGAGGTGGCACGCGCCGAGATGCGGCTGAAATTCGCGAACCGCGAGGTCCAGAACTTCCGCAACAGCGAGCAGGAGATCGACCCGACCGCCAACGTCAAGGTAGCGATGGAACTGATTGGCACGCTGCAGAAGGACCTGACCACCTCCCGGGCGGAGGAAAAGCAGCTCAGCGGCTATCTCGACAAGAGTTCGCCGACGCTGCAGCTGCTGAAGAGCAAGATTGCCAGCCTGGAGAAGCAGCTTGCCGAGGAGCAGAAGGTGCTTGGCACCGGCGGCCAGGCATCAGGACAGGCGGCTACCGGCACCAGCACGCTGTCGGCCAAGGTCGGCCGCTACCAGGAGCTCGAGGTCGAGCAGAGCTTCGCCCAGAAGGCCTACACGACCGCGCTGGCCGGGCTGGAGAAGGCCGAGGTCGAGGCCGCCGCCCGCGATCGCTTTCTCGCGACCTTCGTCGCACCGACGACCGCCGAAACCGCGCAATATCCGCGGCGCCTCGTCTACTCGCTGGTCGTGTTCGGCGGTCTCCTGATCCTGTGGGGCTCGGCGGTGCTGATCGTCTACAACATCCGCGACCGCGTCTGAGGCGGTCGCGGCCGGCGCTCTGCGGGGGGAACCATGCATCTCGCCGTCGTCGGCGCCGGCTATGTCGGCCTGGTCTCCGGGGCGTGCCTGGCCGATTTCGGGCACAGCGTGGTCTGCGTCGACGTCGATGCCGACCGCGTCGCGCGGCTCCGCGCCGGCGAGGTGCCGATCTACGAGCCCGGCCTGCCGGATCTGATTGCGCGCAACGTCGCGGCCGGGCGGCTGGCCTTTGCGACCGAGCTCGGCCCGGCGGTCGCCGCCGCCGCGGCGGTGTTCATCGCGGTCGGCACGCCGTCCAGGCGGGGCGACGGCGCCGCCGACCTCTCCTACGTCTACGCCACCGCAAAGGAGATCGCCGCGGCGCTCGACGGCTTCACCGTCGTCGTCACCAAGTCGACGGTGCCGGTCGGCACCGGCGACGAGGTCGAGGCGATCATCCGGGCGGCGCGGCCGGAGGCCGATTTCGCCGTGGCGTCGAACCCCGAGTTCCTCCGCGAGGGCGCCGCGATCGAGGACTTCAAGCACCCCGACCGCATCATCGTCGGCATCGACGACGAGCGCGCCCGGGAGGTGATGACCGAGGTCTACCGCCCGCTCTACCTCAACGCCGCGCCGCTGATCTTCACCAGCCGGCGCAGCGCCGAGCTGACCAAATACGCCGCCAACGCCTTCCTCGCGACCAAGATCACCTTCATCAACGAGATGGCCGATCTCTGCGAGAAGGTCGGCGCCAACGTCCAGGACGTCGCCCGCGGCATCGGCCTCGACCGCCGCATCGGGTCGAAGTTCCTGCACGCCGGGCCGGGCTTCGGCGGCTCGTGCTTTCCCAAGGACACCCTGGCGCTCGTCGACACCGCGCGCCGCAACGGGGCGCCGACCCGGCTGGTCGAGAGCGTCGTCGCGGTCAACGACGCGCGCAAGGCGGCGCTCGCCGGCCGCGTCGCCGCGGCCTGCGGCGGCAGCGTCGCCGGGCGGACCGTCGCGGTGCTCGGCCTGAGCTTCAAGCCCAACACCGACGATCTTCGCGAGGCGCCGGCCCTGCCGCTGATCGCGGCGCTCCAGGCCGCGGGCGCCGCCGTCCGCGCCTACGATCCGGTGGCGATGGCCGCGGCCCGGCCGCTGCTCACGGGCGTCGCCTTCGCCGCCGATGCCTATAACTGCGCCGCCGGGGCCGATGCCCTCGTCATCGTCACCGAGTGGGAGGTGTTCCGCGCCCTCGATACCGGGCGGCTCCGGAGGGTGATGCGGGCGCCGGTCCTGGTCGATTTCCGCAACATCTATCGCCCCGACGAGATGCGCCGTGCCGGCTTCGCCTATCACGGCATCGGCCAGCCGGCCCCCGGCGACGACGCGGCGGGCGCCGCCCTCGCCGCGCAGTGAGCCGGCGCGGCCGGCCGCAGCGGACATGACGAAGGCCGCAGCCCGGCCGGAGGCCTCGGACGACGGGCTCTGCCTCGTCACCGTGGCGAGCGGCATCGCCGCCAACGCCGCGGTTGTCACCGCTGTGCTCGGCCGGCCGCTGCTCTGGGTCGGACCCCATTTCAGGGGTCGCTCCGCCGGCGTGGTCGGCTGGGGCATGCGCCAGACCCGTCAGCGGCTGAGCGCGCTGGCGCTGGCCGAGCGGCGCCGGCTGCCCTACTGGTCGCTCGAGGATGCGCCGCTGCGCTCGGTCACGCCGGGGGAGGCCGAACGGCCGCTCGGCGTCGTCGTCGACACCAAGGGCATGTTCTTCGACGCCAGCCGCCCGTCGGATTTCGAGGACGCGGTGGCGCGCGCCGTCGCGGCGGCCGATCCGGCACGGCGGGCGCGGGCGCAGGCCGCGATCGCGGCGATGCGCGCTGCCCGCCTGTCGAAATACAACGGCGACGGCGCCCCGCCGCCGCCGATCCTGCGGGGCGATCGCCGCCGCGTCCTCGTCGTCGACCAGACGCTCGGCGATGCCGCGGTCGGCGGCGCGCTGGCCGATGCCGGCGCCTTCCGCCGGATGCTGCTCGCCGCCCGCGACGAGCACCCCGGCGCCGCCATCCTGGTCAAGGTCCATCCCGAGGTCGCGCGCGGCAGGAAGCGCGGCTTCCTGCTCGATCTCGCCCAGAAGACCGGCGCCCATGTCCTCGACCAGCCGGTCAACCCGTGGGACGTGCTCGACGCGGTCGACCGGGTCTACGTCGTCGCCAGCATGCTCGGCTTCGAAGCGCTCGCCGCCGGCAGGCCGGTCACCTGCTTCGGCGCCCCGTTCTATGCCGGCTGGGGCCTGACCGACGACCGCGGCCCGCCGCGCCCGCGGCCCGCACAGGCGACGGTCGAGGACCTCTTCGGCGCGCTCCATTTCGACTATGCGCGCTATGTCGACCCTTTCACCGACGCCAGGATCGAGCTCGAGCAGGCGATCGAGATCATGGCCGATCTCCGCCGCTACTATCTCGTTCACGGCGCGATCCGCCCGGAGACGCGGATTCGCCGCGGCACCTGGCGCGATCTCAGGCTGCGCCTTCAGAGCGAATATCGTCGCGCCCGGCTATGGCAGCGTCGCGGCCGCTTCTATGCTGGCGCGTCCGGCGCCATCGACAGGGAGGAACCATGACCAGCGAGCCGAGCCCCGCGGACATCCGCCGCATCGCGACCGAAGAGGCCTTCCTCGTGCCCGAACAGCTCGACGCCTACCGGGCGATCGGCAAGAGCGCGTGGGGCGACCCCGATCTCGATTTCTGGCGCCACACCGAGCATCCGCGCGTCGCGCGCCTCCTGCCGCGCCTGCTCGACCTCGGCGAGGGCCGGCTCAAGGACATGGACGACAACGGCGTCGCGGTGCAGCTCCTGTTGCTGAACACGCCCGGCGTCCAGATCTTCGACCCCGCCACCGCGACCGCGCTCGCGACCGTCGCCAACGACCGCCTGGCCGAGGCGATTGCCCGCCATCCGACCCGCTTCGCCGGGCTCGGCGCCTTCGCCCCGCAGGACCCCGCCGGCGCGGTCAAGGAGATCGAGCGGGCGATGACCAAGCTCCATCTCAGCGGCCTCGTGGTGAACTCCCACACCGGCGGCGAGTATCTCGACCAGGAGAAGTTCTGGCCGATCCTGGAAGCGGCGGAGGCGCTGGGCGCAGCGCTCTATATCCATCCCCGCATTCCGCCCGAGGCGGCGCGCGGCTACCGCGACCACGGGCTCGGCGGGGCGGTCTGGGGCTTCATGGCCGAGGCCGGGCTGCACGGGATGCGATTGATCGCGAGCGGCGCGCTCGATCGCTTCCCGAAGCTCCAGGTCGTGCTCGGCCATCTCGGCGAGGGCCTGCCCTACTGGATCGCGCGCGCCGACCGCATGGCCGCGGCGCTCCCCGGCGGGCCGGGCGGCCTCAAGCTCAAGCCGAGCGAGTATCTCCAGCGCAACATCTCGATCACAACCAGCGGCATGAACTTTCACGCCGGCATCAAGTTCTGCATCGAGGTGCTGGGGGCCGACCGCATCCTGTTCGCGGTCGACTATCCCTATGATGACAGCGCGTTTGCGGTCGCGCAGATGGATGGCGCGCCGATCGGCGCCGCCGACCGGGCCAAGATCTATCACCAGAACGCCGAGCGGGTGTTCCGCCTGCCGGCCGGCGCCGGGATCAGGCGGGGCACCGCGGCTGCGGCCTGAGCCGGCGCCGCGACTGCCCGATGCGCCGCGGCATCGTCCATATCGGCCTGCCGCGGACCGGCACCAGCAGCTTCCAGGACGTGCTGCACCGCCGCCGCGCGGCGCTGGCGGCCGCGGGCGTGCTCTATCCCGATCTCGCCGCCGCGGTGCCGGGCGCCGATGCCGGCAACCACAAGCTCCTCGGCGAGGTGCTGGACGGGCGGCGGCCGGCGGCGGAGGGGGCCACGGCGCTGGCGGCGCTCGACCGCGCGCTGGCCGCGACCGGGGCCGACGTCGCGATCCTGTCCTACGAGGGGCTGGTGCGGATGGGGCCGCGGATCGCGCCGTGGCGCACGCTGTCGGCGGCCCTGGCGCGGCACGGCTTCGCGATGGAGGTGCTGCTCACGGTCAAGGCCCAGGGCGAATATCTCAATTCGCTCTACACGCTGCGGGTCCGCCGGCTCGACGAGGGGCGGCGGTTCGGCGCGTTCGCCGCGGCGATGCTCCGGCATCGGCCGCTCGACTATGCCACGATGGCGGTGCCGTGGCGCGACGCGGCCTCCGGCCGGCTCCGCGCCGTGCCGCTGGCCGACCGCCGGTCGCCGGCGCCGCTGGTCGAGCGCATCTTCGCCGAGCTCGGCCTCCTGGAGCGGGTGCGTTCGGTGCTCGCCGCCGAAGACCTCGCCGTCGCCACCAATCGCAGCCCCGGGCCGGTCGCGATCGAGGTGGCGCGCCGCCTTCACCTGCGCGGGGCGAAAGAGCATCTTCGCGAGCGGGCGCAGCACGCGGCCCGCGAGGCCGAGGCGCTGGCTCTGGCGCGAGGCCTCGACGCGGCGGTGTTCGACGGCGTCGGGCCGGCGCTCGGGGCGCGCATCGCCGGCCGCTTCGCCGCCGCCAACGACCGCTTCGCCGACATGGCGTGGGGCTGCCCCTGGCCGGCCCGCTCCGCCGACCGCGCGCCGGGCCCCTCCAACGAGATCGGCGGCCGCGCCGCCGACCCCGCGACCGAAGCCGCCATCGTCGCGATCACCGACGAGATCGCCCGCCGCTTCGCCCTGCCGGCAGGCTCGGGACGCCTGTGGCCCGGCTGGCGCCGCGCCGCCGCGGCGCTCCGGCGGTACCGATGACATCGGACAAATTTGTCCGAATACAATTGCAGGCCCGGCGAGAATGTCCCAGGTTCGGCGCGACCGAGGGACAAGCGCTACCGCTTCATCGCCGAGATTCGCGACGCGGCTCGGCGGCGAGGCGCCGCGTTCCGGGTGGATCGCGGGCGCGGCAAGGGCGGCCACGCGCTCCTCTGGGTCGGCGACCGGGTGACGCGCTGCCGTCCCGCGAGATCGATCCCAGGACCGCCGCCAAGATCCGCAAGGCGCTCGGTCTGGATTGAAGGCAGGAGAACATGAGGACGTACACCTATCGCGCCGCCCTCGAGCCGGGCGACAACGCCGGAATGTCCCAGGCGGAGCTCGGCCGCCGCCTGGGCGTCCACGAACGCGAGGTTCGGCGCATTCTCGATCCGATGCATCCGACCAAGCTGCCTACCCTCGCCGCGACGCTGGCGGTGCTCGGCCGGCGGCTCGTGGTTGGCGTCGAGAAAATTCCGGCAGCGGCCTGATTGCGCTACCGATCGCGGTGCGGCGCGCGGTCCTGATGGAGCGACCAGAGCGCCATTGCGCCACCTCTCGCCGCGACGATGAACGGCGGCGCGAGAACATAGGCGACCAGAGGGCTCATCGGGTTGTGCCCCAGCGAGCCTCGGCCGGAACATAGCTCGTCATTGCGAGCGAAGCGAAGCAATCCAGCACGTGGCGCCAGCTTCTGGATTGCTCCGTCGCTGCGCTCTTCGCAATGACGGCGAGGCGGCGAAAGACCTTCGCCCGCGCTTCTGCTATGACCCGCGGGCGGCGAGGGACCGCGGCGGGGGAGAGGCATGGGGAAGGTCAGGAACATCCTGTTCGTGATGGCGGACCAGCTCCGCTGGGACCACCTGTCCTGCTACGGCCATCCCCACCTGAAGACGCCGGCGATCGACGGGCTCGCCGCCCGCGGCGTCCGCTTCGACCGCGCCTATGTCAACGCCACCGTGTGCGGCCCGTCGCGGATGTCCTACTACACCGGCCGCTCGATGGCCTCGCACGGCTCGACCTGGAACGGCGTGCCGCTCCGCATCGGCGAGCCGACGCTCGGCGACCACCTCCGCCCGCTCGGCATGCGGGTGGCGCTCGTCGGCAAGACCCACATGGCGGCCGACCGTGCCGGGATGGCGCGGCTCGGTATCGCGCCGGGCTCGATCGAGGGCGTCTACGCCTCGGAATGCGGCTTCGAGCCCTATGTCCGCGACGACGGCCTTCATCCCGACGGCCTGGTCGATCCCGACCTCGCCTACAATGCCTGGCTCCGCGCGCGCGGCTACAACGACACCAATCCCTGGAACAGCCGGGCGAACGCAGGCCTGGGGCCGGGCGGAGAGGTGCTGTCGGCGTGGTCGATGCGGAACGCCCCGCTCGCCGCCAACATCGCCGAGGAGCACTCCGAGACGGCCTACATGACCGGCCGGGCGATCGACTTCATCCGCGACGCCGGCGACCAGCCGTGGCTCTGCCACCTCTCCTACATCAAGCCGCACTGGCCCTATATCGCGCCCGCGCCCTATCACGACATGTTCGGCCCCGGCGACATGCTGCCGGTCAACCGCAGCGAGGGCGAACGGGCCAATCCCCATCCGGTCTACGCCGCCTATATGCGCCACCCCGAGAGCGAGAGCTTTTCGCGGGAGGAGGTTCGCCGCGCGGTGGTGCCGGTCTACATGGGGCTGATCCGCCAGATCGACGATCATCTCGGCCGGCTGTTCCGCTTCATGGAGGAGCGGGGCCTGTTCGAGAACACCATGGTCGTCGTCACCTCCGACCACGGCGACTATCTCGGCGACCACTGGCTCGGCGAGAAGGAGCTGTTCCACGAGCCGAGCGTGCGCGTGCCGCTCGTGGTCTACGACCCCGACCCCGCGGCCGATGCCACCCGCGGCACCGCGAGCGGTGCCTTCGTCGAGGCGATCGACCTTGCCGCGACCTTCGTCGCGAGCCAGGACGGCCCCGATCTCTCGCACATCCTCGAGGGCCGCTCGCTGCTGCCGCTCCTCCGCGGCGGCGCCGCGCCGGAGGGCTGGCGCGACATGGTGGTGAGCGAGCTCGACTATTCCTTCCGCCGCGCCCGCACCGACATCGGCATGCCGGCCGGGCGGTGCCGCGCCTGGATGGTCCGCACCGCGCAGTGGAAGTTCGTCTATTACGAGGGGCTGCCGCCGCAGCTCTTCGACCTCGTCGACGACCCGAAGGAGCTCGACGACCGCGGCACCGACCCGGCGCTGGCCGAGGTCCGCGGCGAGATGGAGGCGCGGCTGTTCGCCTGGCTCCGCGCCCGCAAGGCGCGCATCACCATGACCGACGCCGCGATCGAGAACCGCAGCGGCCGCCACCCGCGCGGCATCATCATCGGCGACTGGTGAGGGCGGAACGGCCGCCCCTCTCGCTCGCTGCGCTCGTCACCTCCCCCGCTTCGCAGGGGAGGATCAAGAGGCGCGCCATCGGCGGCGATCCTCCCCCGTCACTGAAGTCGGGCTTGCCCGACGTCATCACCAAACGATGCCGACATCGGAAACATCCGATGTTGGGCGGGGGAGGGGGACCATGCGAAGCAAGGTGGAGAGGGCCCTGGGCCGATCGCGATGGACGATCCGGCCCGGCACGCCCTCGGCGAAGATCAGTCCTTCCAGTGGGCCTGCTTCGAGCAGGCTTCCTGCGCCGCCGGGTGGGACTTCTCCCACTGGGTGATCGAGCGGGTCTCGTTGTTGGACATCTTGTTGTCCATGCACGAGCAATAGACCGCGATCGTCTCCGCGCTCTGGCCTTCGTCCTTGTTGTCCGCGACGCACTGCTTGATCCACTTGGCGTCGTCGGCATTGGCAAAGGCGGGGGCTGCGGCCCCGAGCAGCATGACGCCCGAGAGGACGGCCACCGCGACACTGATCTTCATGCAAAGCCCCTGGCAAGACGCGGCCTGATGCGGCCGCGGCGCGATCTCGTCCGGCGGCCGGGGCCAAGTCCATCGCCGCGAAGCAGTTTCCCGTGCCGGTCAGGGAATTTCCGGGGTCTGTGGCCGGGGCGCCACAGGGCCATGGCGCCGGCCCGCCTCCTCGATCAGGGCGGCGGGGGCCCGCGGATCGTCGAAGACGGCGGCGACCGGAACGACGGTCGCGCGGCGGCGGAGCGCGGCGAAGGCCGGGCCCGCCTGGCCGCTCAGGCGCGCGAAATCCTTGGCGGTGGTGACGAGGTCGTGGCGGCCGGCGAGGCGGATGAGCCGCGCCGCCGCCGCCTCGCTCAGGCGGTGGTGGTCGGGGAAGGCGACGAGCCGCTCGATGGTGGCGCCGGCCTCGACCAGGGTCAGGGCGAATTTCTCCGGCCGCCCGATGCCGGCGAAGGCGACCACGCGGCGGCCGTTGAGGCGCGCCGCGGCGCCGCGGTCGGCCGCCAGGCGGGCGCGGTGCACCGGGATGCCGTGGGTCTCGGCGATGGCGGCGAGCATGTCGCCGGCCGCGCCGGGGCCCATCACCACCAGCGCGTCGGCGCGGGCAAGCTGGACGCCGAGCGGCGCCCGGAGCGGCCCTGCCGGCAGCACCAGGCCGTTGCCGACCCCGACCGCGCCGTCGATCACGAGCAGCGCCAGCGTCTTTTCCAGCGACGGGTTCTGGAAGCCGTCGTCCATGATCAGGAGATCGGCGCCGTGCGCCGCCGCGAGCGCCGCGCCCGCCGGCCGGTCGCGCGCGACGACGGTCGGCGCGACGGCGGCGAGCAGCAGCGCCTCGTCGCCGACCGCGGCGGCGTCGTGGCGGCCGGTGACGAGGACGGGGCCCTTGAGGCGGCCGCCATAGCCGCGGCTGAGGAAGGCGGGCGCCCGGCCCATCAAGGCTGCCATCTCGCCGAGCGCGAGCGCGAGCGGGGTCTTGCCGGCGCCGCCCGCCACCGCATTGCCGACGCAGATCACCGGCAGCGGCGGCGGCGCGCCGACCTCCGCCATCCGCGCCGCGGCGCGCCGGCCGATCAGCCCTGCCGCCGGCTTCAGCAGCCGCGCCGCGCCACCAGGCCGCGGCCGCCACCAGAACGCCGGCGCCCGGATCATCCGCCCTGCCTCAATTGCATCTGCATCAGGTAGGGGTCGAGCGCGGCGATGGTGCGCCCGAGCGCGCCGCCGAGCCGCTCGACCGCGCCGAAGGCCGCGTCGCGCATCGCGTGGCGCGCCGCGGCATCGCGGCCGAGGCGGACGATCGCGGCCGCCAGGTCGTCGACGCTGGCGACCGGGTGGGCCGCGCCGGCCTCGTCGAGCGCGGCGTAGATCGCGGCGAAATTCCCGACATGGGGGCCGTGCAGGATGGCGGCGCCGAGCTTGGCCGGCTCGATCGGGTTCTGGCCGCCGTGGGGCACCAGCGAGCCGCCGAGGAAGGCGAGGTCGGCGGTGCGGTAGAACAGGCCGAGCTCGCCGATGGTGTCGGCGACGTAGATCTCGGTGTCGGCGGCGGGGATCGCGGTCTCGGTGCGGCGCTCGGCGGCGAGGCCGGCGCGGGCGGCGATGGCCGCGACCTCGGCGCCGCGCTCGGGATGGCGCGGCACGATCACGGTGAGGAGGCCGGGCAGGGCTGCGCGGGCCGCCGCGTGGGCTTCAGCCAGCATCGCCTCCTCGCCGGGATGCGTCGACGCCGCGACGAGGACGCGGCGGTGCAGGAAGGCGCGGCTGAGGCGCACCACCGCCTCGGCCGGCGCCGGCGGGGGCGGCACGTCGAGCTTGAGGTTGCCGACGGTCTCGACCCGCGGCGCGCCGAGCGCCGCGAGGCGCTGGCCGTCCTCGGCGCTCTGCGCGAGGCAGAGCTCGATCCGGCCCAGCACCGCGCGGGCCATCGGCATGGCGCGGCGCCAGCGCCGGAACGAGCGGTCCGACATGCGGGCGTTGGCGAGGATCAGCGGGATGCCGCGCCTGGCGGTCGCGGCGATCGTCGCCGGCCACAGCTCGGACTCGGCAAACACCGCGAGCGCGGGCCGCCAATGGTCGAGGAAGCGGCGGAGATAGCGCGGCACGTCGAGCGGCGCGAACTGGTGGATCGCCGCCGCCGGCAGCCGTACCGCCGCGATCTCGGCCGAGGCGACGGTGCCGCTGGTGACGAGCGTCGCGAAGCCGCGCTCGACCAGGGCCTCCGTCACCGGCAGCAGCGAGACCAGCTCGCCGACGCTGGCGCCGTGGACCCAGACCAGCTCGCCCGCCGGCCGCGGCCACGAGGCCTGGCCGCGGCGCTCGCCGCGGCGGCGCGGCATCTCGCGCCGCTTGGCGGTGCGCCAGGCGAGGAGGCCGGCCGCGACCGGCGGCCCCGCCACCGCCAGCGCAACGCCGTAGGCGTCGAGCAGGAGCGAGCGTCTAGGCCGCGGCATGGCGGACCCAGGGCGCGCCGCCGGCGAGCTCGTAGGCGCGGGCATGGATGTCCTCGAGCGCCTGCTCGAGCGTCTGCCGCGCGCGCTCGAGCGCGGCGGCATCGGCATCGTGCGGCACCCGGATCGGCTGGCCGATCGCGGCGCCGCCGCGGCCGAACGGCAGGCCGATGGTGAGCCGGTCCCAACTGCCGAGCACGATCCGCCGCCGCGTCATGATCGCGACCGGGTAGATCGGGCGGCCCGACAGCTTGGCGAGCAGCACCGTGCCCATGCCGGCGACGCGGTGGACCTTCGGCACGTCGGTCGTCATGGTGACGCTGTCGCCCGCCTCCAGGCAGCCGAGCAGCGCGCGCAGCGCCTCGATGCCGCCGCGCTTCCTGATCTTCTCGGCGATGCCGTGGCCACCGGAGCCGCGCACCAGGCCGAAGCCGAGGCGCTCGGCCGTCGCGGCGTTGATCTCGCCGTCGCCATGGCGCGACACCATCACCCACATCGGGATGTGCGCCGGCTTCAGCAGCGTCGCCATCATGTGCTGGCCATGCCAGGTCGCGGCGATCACCGGCACCTCCGGCTCGATCTCGGACAGGAGGTCCGGCGGGTCGGTCGTCCAGCGCGTGGTGCGGCGGACCAGCTTGAGATGACCGGCGATGGCGACGCCGAGCGCGCGGCGCGCCGCGAGCGCCATCCTGCCGCGCCCGGCCATCGCCCCGCCTCAGGGGTGCCCTGCCGGCGCCGCGGTCGCCGCCGGATCGAGCAGGCGGTGGAGGTGCACGACGAAATAGCGCATCTCGGCATTGTCGACGGTCTGCTGCGCCTTGGCCCGCCACGCCGCATGGGCCGAGGCGTAGTCGGGAAAGATGCCGACGATGTCGAGCTTGTCGAGGTCGCGGAAGGTCAGGCGGTCGGCGGATTCGAGCTCGCCGCCGAAGACGAGATGAAGGAGCTGGCGCGAAGTCCGCGTGGCAGGCTTGTCGGTCATGGACGCTTTCTCGGTTGGCAACAACGGGTCGGTCAGGTCCAGGCCGGCGGCGGCACGGCGCGGGCGGCATCGGCCAGCGCCGCGCGGACGACGCCGTTCAGGGGCTCGGCCGCCGCGACCAGCGGGCCGTGCACCGGCACCGGCCGATTATAGCCGACCCGGGCGCCGTCGAGGGCGCGCAGTTCGGCGCCGGCCTCGGCGAGGCTGAGGTCGGCGGCGGCGAGGTCCCAGTCGCGGGCGCGGGCGCTCGCGAGCGCGGCGTCGCAGCGCCCGGCGGCGACCTGGATCAGGCGATAGGCGAGCGCGTAGACCGGCTCGCCGCGGGCGATGCCGAGCGCCTCCAGTGCGGCGAGCGGCCCGCGTGGGCCGATGGCGGTCGCGCGTCCGGCCGGCGCCGGGGCCGGCACCGCGAGCGGGATGCCGTCGAGCAGGGCGCCGCCGCCGGCGACGGCGGAAAACATCTCGTTGCGGCGCGGATTGAAGATGACCCCCATGACCGGGCGGCCGTGCTCGACCAGCCCGATCGAGATCACCCAGTCGTCGAGGCCCTTGACGAAGGCGCGGGTGCCGTCGATCGGGTCGACGATCCAGACCCGCGTACGGCCGAGCCGCTCCGGCGTGTCGGCGGTCTCCTCCGAAAGCCAGCCGGCGCCGGGGTCGATCGCGCCGAGCCGCTCGTTCAGCAGCCGGTCGACCGCGAGGTCGGCCTCGGTGACGACCGAGGCGTCCTCCTTCTGCCAATGCCGCGCGCCGGCCTGGAAATAGCCGAGCGCCAGCTCTCCGCCCGCGCGCGCGGCCGCGACCACGGCATCGAGCATGCCGTCGATCCGGGGGGCGGAAGCGGGCGAGGCGGGAACGGACATGGGCCAACGATGGCGAAGACGGCCCGGAGGTAGCCTCTGCGCCCCGCGCCGGCAAGGGGCGGCGGCGGCGCCGAGTGTGGTATAACCGCCGGCAAAGCCGGAGCGATCCCGTGTCCGAACTCCACCGCATCACCGTTGATCCCGACCAATGCGGCGGGCGGCCGTGCATCCGCGCGCTTCGCATCAGGGTCAAGGACGTCCTGGATCTGCTCGCGGCAGGGGCCGACCGGCAAGAGATCCTCCAGGACCATCCGCTGCTCGAGCCGGAGGACATCACCGCCGCGCTCGAATATGCGGCACGCCAGGCCGACCATCCGGTGCTGCGCGTCGCTTGATGCGGTTCATCGTCGACGCGCAGCTTCCGGCGGCCCTGGCCCGCTGGCTCTCATCCAAGGGGCACGAAGCGCACCACGTGTCCGATATTGGGCTCGCGGCGGGGTCGGACCGGGCAATTTGGGATGCTGCGGCTTCCATGAACGCGGCGATCATCACGAAAGACGAAGATTTCTCCCAGCGCCGAGCGATGGTGCCGAGCGGCCCGGCGATCGTGTGGATACGGCTTCCCAACACGCGGCGGCAGAGCCTCTTGCTCTGGTTCGAGACCGCGCTGCCGGATATCCTCGATGCGCTGAACCGCGGCGAGACGATCGTCGAGATCGTCTGACCGCGGCCTGCGAGACATGGTGCGCATCGAACAGGCCGACGCACGCCCTACGAAATCACGCTCTTGGCAGCGTGAGCAGGCCGGCCTGGCCGTCGGCGGTGCCGAAGGCGAGGTGGCGGCCGTTCCTGCTCCAGGCGAGGGCGCTCACGGTGTCGCCGCCTTCGGCCGGCGGGCGGACCATCAGCTCGGAATTGTCGCCGAGCCGCACCAAGAGGATGCAGCCGTCGAGATAGCCCAGCGCCAGCACCGGCGCGGTGGGATGGAACGCGACGCGGTCGACCCGGGCGGGGCGGAGGCCGAGCTCGCGCGGCGCCTTGCCCATCGGCCCGTCCTTGGACTGGAACGGCCACAGCACCGCGGCGTCGGCGCCCGAGCTCGCGAGCCATTTGCCGTCCGGCGACCACGACAGCGAGCGCGTCTTCGCCGGATAGCCGGTCATGCGCATGTGGGCGCCGTCGGCGACGCGCCAGCCGTGGAGCGCGTTCTCCTGCATGGTCGAGACGACGAAGCGGGCGTCGGGCGACCAGGTCACGTCGAGGTGCGAGCCCTTCCAGGCGAGCTCCTTCGGCGCCGCCGCGACCCGCGGAAACCACAGCACGGCGCCGCCGTAGCGGGCGATCGCGAGCTGGAAGCCGCGCGGCGAGAAGGCGAGGCCGCGGGCCGCCGAGGACACCGCGAGCGAGGCCTGCCAGCCCTTGTCGTCGCGGGCGGTGACGCTCTTGCCTGCCGACCACGCCACCGCGCCGCCGGCGCCGAGCGCGACGGCGTCGATCCAGCCGCCGGTCTCGGCCAGGGTCTCGGCCTTGCCGTCGCTCGCGAGATGCACCACGCGGCCGTCGTCGCCGCCGGTGACGAGGCGCTCGCCGTCGCCCGCCGCGGCGAGGATGCCGGCGTCGGGATGGAGCGGCACCCGCTCGCTGGACGAGGTGCCGGCGAGGACGACGTGGCCGTCGCCCAGGGCAAACGCCGCGACCTCGCCGAGGAAGGCCGCGGCGACGACATGGGCACCGGCCTCGACCGGGCGGACCAGCGACGCCAGCGACTCCGCCTTGGCGGGCGCATCGCTCATGCCGCGGTGGCCTCGAAGCCCTGGCGCAGCTTGTCGACCGGGAGGTCCTTGCCGATGAAGACGAGCTTCGACACCCGCTTCTCGTCCGGCTTCCACTCGCGCTGGAGGTCGCCCTCGATGATCATGTGGACGCCCTGAAGCACGAAGCGGCGGTCCTCGCCCTTCATCGCCATGATGCCCTTCCAGCGCAGGAAATGCTGGCCCTCGGTCGCGGCGAGGTTCTGCACCCAGGGCATGAACTTCTGCGGGTCGACCTCGCCGATGGTGAAGGAGACCGACTGCATGTCCTCGTCGTGGTAGTGCTTCAGGCCGCCGTGGTGATGGTGCTCGTGGTGGCCGTGGTCGTCGTCCCCGTGGTCGTGGTCGTGATCATGGTCGTCGTGGCCATGGTGGTCGTGGTGATGGTCGTGGTCGTGCTCGTCCTCCTCGTCCTCGTCGAGGAAGGCCGGCTCGATCTCGAGGATGCGGTCGAGGTCGAAGGCGCCCTTGTCGAGCACCTCGCCGAGCGGCACCTGGCAGCGCTCCGTCTTGATGACCTTGGCGTAGGGGTTGAGCCCGCGGATGCGGCCCTCGACCTCCTCGAGCTCCGGCGCGCTCACGAGGTCGGTCTTGTTGAGCAGCACGACGTCGGCGAAGGCGATCTGGTTCTTCGCCTCCGGCGCGTCCTTGAGGCGCTCGCTGAGATATTTGGCGTCGGCGACGGTGACGACCGCGTCGAGCTTGGCGCGCTCGGCGATGTCCTGGTCCATGAAGAAGGTCTGCGCCACCGGGGCTGGGTCGGCGAGGCCGGTGGTCTCGACGATGATGGCGTCGAAGCGGCCCTTGCGCTTCATCAGCCCTTCCATGATGCGGATGAGGTCGCCGCGCACGGTGCAGCAGATGCACCCGTTGTTCATCTCGAACACTTCCTCGTCGGCGCCGACGACGAGCTCGTTGTCGATCCCAACCTCGCCGAACTCGTTGACCACGACGGCGTAGCGCTTGCCGTGCGGCTCCGACAGGATGCGGTTGAGGAGCGTGGTCTTGCCGGCGCCGAGATAGCCGGTGAGCACGGTGACGGGGATCTGGTCGGGCATGGACGGCCTCGGGGAAATGGGAAGCGCGGGCGCGGCGGCGCCCGGCGGACGTTACGTTATATCGGAACGCCCCACCGCGATGTAAGCCCCGGCGCCGCTGCTGGCAGGAACGGCCGAGGCATCGGGAGCGGGTTGCCCCCGATGGAGATGTGTATATTATCGCATATTGATACACATTTCGGACCACGGCGGTGCGAACCAATATCGAGATCGACGATGAATTGCTGTCGAGGGCCATGGCGGCGGCCGGCCTCTCCACCAAACGAGCCACGGTCGAGGAGGGCCTGCGGCTGCTGGTTCGGATGCGCGAGCAGGTCAAGGCAGCCGCGGAGCTCAAGGGATTGGGCTGGGAGGGCGACCTCGACGATATGCGTCGGGATCGGCCGCGACGCTGGTCGTGATTCTCGTCGACAGCTCCGTCTGGATCGCGCAGCTCCGTGGGCACCGGACGCGCGCGACCGCCAAGCTCGAGGCTGCGGTCAATCGGGAGCCGCTCCTGGTGGGCGATCTCATCCTGCTCGAGGTTCTTCAGGGCGCCAGGGATGATTCCCATGCCGCTCAAATCGAACGTGGATTGCGGCGATTTGCTCTCGTGCCGCTGCTCGATTCCGATCTAGCCCCTCGCGCCGCCGCCAATTATCGAAAGCTGCGCGAACTGGGGGTCACGATCCGAAAGACCGCCGACATCATTATCGGCACCTTTTGTATCGAGCACGACCACGCGCTACTGCACGACGATCCAGACTTCGTGCCGATGGAGCGACATCTCGGCCTCGTGGCCGTGTGAGAACCCATATTGCGCTGGAGGGCCGCGCAACAATGTCGATCCGTCTGGCGTGAACCGGCGGAGCAGGCTTCATCCGGGAATTTCGGCTTGGCAGGGGATGCAACCTTGCCGCATCATCATCATCGCGCAGCCCGCGAACTCGGGTGTTCCCGCGTTCGCGATTTGAGAGTGCAAGCCGGGCAAGCCCGACTTGCGTGGGCCGGCCGGCGCGTGCGATCGGCCCGAGGGACGGGGAGATCACGCCATGCTACGCCGCAGCTTTCTCATCGCCGCCGCGCTTGCCGTCGCCAGCGCGCCGGTCGTGCACGCCGCCGACTTCGTCAACATCGTCACCGGCGGCACCTCCGGGGTCTACTATCCGCTCGGCGTCGCGGTCTCGAAGGTGATCGCGCAATACGTGCCGGGCGCACGGCCGTCGGTGCAGGCGACCAAGGCCTCGGTCGAGAACCTCAACCTCCTGGAGGAGGGCAAGGCCGAGGTCGCCTTCACCCTCGGCGACAGCCTCGCCTTCGCCTGGAAGGGCAATGCCGAGGCCGGCTTCAAGCATCCGCTGGAGAAGCTCCGCACCATCGGCGCGATCTACCCGAACTACATCCAGGTCGTCGCGACCAGGGACTCCGGCATCAAGACGCTGGCCGATCTCAAGGGCAAGCGCCTCTCGGTCGGCGCGCCCGCGTCGGGCACCGAGCTCAACGCCCGCGCCATCCTCGCCGCCGCGGGCCTCAGCTACAAGGATCTCAGCAAGGTCGAGTACCTGCCCTTCGGCGAGTCGGTCGATCTCATGAAGAACCGCCAGCTCGACGCCACGCTGCAGTCGGCCGGGCTCGGCGTCGCCTCGATCCGCGACCTCGCCTCCTCGGTGCCGATCACCGTCGTCGCCATCCCCGCCGCGGTCGTGAAGAAGGCCGGCGCGCCCTATGTCGCCGCCGAGATCCCGGCCGGCACCTATACCGGGCAGGACGCCGCGGTCGAGACCGCGACGGTGCCGAACTACCTCGTCACCCGCGCCGGCCTCTCCGACGACGAGGTCTACGCCATCACCAAGGCGATCTACGACCACCTCGACCAGCTCGTCGCCGCCCACTCCGCCGCCAAGGGCATCCACCTCGACGCCGCGGCGAAGAACCTGCCGGTGCCGCTCCACCCCGGCGCCGCCAGATACTTCAAGGAAAAGGGCGTGCTGAAATAGGGGTTGGGCAGGGTGTGCATCGGCAAGGCCGATGCACACCAAAGCCGCTACGCCACGAGGAAGTCGGCCGCCACGAGATGGGGGTGGCCGGCGAGCGTGGCGAAATGGATCGCGGCCTCGCCCCCGCTGCCGTCGGGGTCGTAGGAGAGCGCGCCGGTCGTCGTGTCGTAGACGATGTGCTGGGCCGCGGTGTGGGCCACGCCATGGGGGTCGGCGACGAAATACGCTGCCGCCAGCGGCCCCGCCGCGCCGATCCCGGCGAATGCCGCGGGATCGAGCACGATGTGGCCGGTGCCGGGCGTGAAATTCTCGATGGTATCGGCGTTCGCGGCGATTGGCTTAGTGTCGAACACGAAGGTGTCGGTGCCGGCGCCGCTGTCGATCGCCTCCGCCGCGGCGGCGGCGTGGAGGTGGGCGGTGCCCGCCGCCGGGGCCTCGGCGCCGGTCTGGGCCGATGCCGCGGCGGTCGTCGTCAGCGTCCCCGTCGTCGTGGCGAAGTGCAGCGCCGCCGCGGTGTAATGCCCGGCGAGGGTGAGGTCGCCGACCGCTTTGCCGTCGTCGTTGACGGTGACGACGGTGTCGGCGCCCTTGGCCGCGACGCTGATGGTGGCGTGGGCGTCGAGGCCGCCGATCTTGATGCTGTCGGTCTTGGCGAAGCCCTTGATGGCGGCCTCCAGCAGCCCGGCGGCGCCGAGCGACAGCACGCCGTGGCCGGCCGCGGCGAACGACACGCCGACGGTCTCGTCGTGGCCGCCGAGGAGCAGCGTGCCGCTTTTGCCGATGGTGATCGCGCCGTTGCCCTCGATCGCGCCGGTGACGTGCAGCGTGCCGCCGTTCAGCGCGACCGCGCCGTGCTGCCATATGCTGGCCTTGGCGAACGTCACCGTCGCCGCCGCGGCGACGGTGAGGCTGCCCGTGCCGCCGGCCTTCTCGGCCGTGCCGCCGACGGCGAGGCTCTTGCCGGTGAAGGCCGAGCCCTTGCCGGTCACCGTCACCTCGCCGGTCGCGCCCGTGTCGGCGGCGATCTCGACCGTGCCGGCGCCGCCCTTGACGACGGCGGCGTGGCCGCCGGCACTGACGGTCAGCGTGCCCGAGCCGGCCTCGCCGACCACGAGGGCGCCATAGTCCAGCGTCGAGGCGATGGCCTTGTGCGTCGTGGCGTTGGCTGCCGTGCCGGTGATCGTGGCCGCGCCGATCGCGTTGGCGCCCTCGCCGATCGCGACCTCGGCCCCGACCGACGCCTTTCCGGCGCCCTTCACGGTCAGTGTGCCGAGCCCCTTCTTGCCCACCGCGAGGTCGGCGGCGACGCTCAGCACGCCGGCGGTGTCGACCGTCAGCGTATTGTTGTTGGCGGCGGTGCCGGTGCGGGTGCCGATGTCGACGGTGGAGGCGCTCAGCGCCGCGCCGCCCTCGACGGTCGCGGTGCCTTTGCCGGCCGCGCCGTCGGTCAGCTCCTTCAGGCTCATCGTCGCGCTGCCGTCGAGCGTGACGGTGCCGTTGCCGCCGGTCTTCTCGCCGAGGGTCAGGCTGCCCAGATGGCCGCCGGCGCCGCTGAACGCTGCGCCCTGGTTCAAGGTCAGCGCGCCGTTGCCGGCGGCGCCGACGGTGAGCTCGCCGCCGAGCGACACGGTCCCGCCATGCGCGGCCAGCGTGCCCTTGGCGCCCTTCGCCTCGCCGAGCGTGACTGCGCCGCCGAGGGTCAGCGTGCCCTGGGTCAGGGTCAGCTTGCCGGAGCCGCTGCCGCCGATCGTCGCCGCTCCGCCGACGGCGAGGGTCGACGCCGCGCCGCTCACGCCGAGCGTGCCCGAGCTGCCCTTCTCCTCGCCGAGCGCGAGCGCGGTTTCGACCGTCAGCGTGCCGCCAGCCGAGACCGTGGCGGCGCCGTGCCTGCTTGCGCCGGCGACCGTCAGCTTGCCGGTCTCGACCTCGCTGCCATCGCCGCTCACCGTCAGCGTGCCCTTGCTCTGCGACGCCTCGCCGAGCGTGACCGCGCTCCCCGAGGCGTCGAACAGCGCGCCGCTCTTTACCGTCAGCGTGCCCTGGCCGGTGCCTTGGCCGCCGATGGTGACGGCGCCGGCGGCGGTGACCGAGGTGCCCTTCCCCGTCAGCGCCAGGCTGCCGATGCCGCCGGCCTCGCCGCCGATCTCCATGGTGCCGCCGACGGTGGTGGTGGCGCCGCCGTTCACGGTGTCGGTCGCGGTGCCGGCGCCGCCGACCGTCCAGTTGCCGTGGATCGCCCATTTGGCGCCGCCGCCGACCGTGCCGGTGCTGGCGCCGCCGGTCTTGCTCGCCTGCTCGACATCCTTGCTGGCGGTCACGTCGGCCGCGGCGCCGAACTGGAAATCGCCGCGGCCGGACTCGCCGAGCGTCATATCGCCGGTGGCGTCGAGGACCGAGCCCGCGCCGGTGACCGTGAGGGTGTCGGCGGTGCCCTTGTTGTCGCCGGCCGTGAGCTCCGCGACATTGAAATGGCCGCCGGCCGACACCGTGGCGCTGGCTTGCCCGGTGCCGGTGCCGAAATCGGTGATCACGGTGTCGTCGGCCGTCAGGGTGGAGATGCCGCCCTTGCCGTCGACCGTCAGCGCTCCCCCCAAAATCTGCAAATCTCCAAGCTCTACCTTCGCGCCGCCGGAGATCGCCGTGCTCCCCTCCAACAGCGCAGTACCGGAATCGGTCAGCTCGCCGCCCGTGACCGTGAATTTGCCGCCTTGCACCCAGAGGCCCACCAGAGACCCCAGGCTGAACACGTCTTCGGTCGGCGACAGCGTCGTCGTGACGTCGTCGAGGTCGACCGTCCCTCCGCTGCTGATGATGGTGGCATTCAGCGAGCCGCCACTGATGTTCGCCGTCGATCCGCTGACGACGCCGAAAATGGCGTTCATGTCGAACGTGCTGCCGGTGGCGTTGAACGTCGAGGCTAACCCTCCATTGCCGACTGTGAGGCCGCCGGTCCAGGTCGTGCCGCTCACCGTGGCGGTGGTGTTGCTGAGCGCCGCGCCGCCATCGAACGTGCTGCCGGTGACCTGCAGGACGCCGGCGTCAGTCCCGCCGAGCGTCAGGCTGCCGTCCCACACGCCGCCCGTGACCGTCACGGTGTCGGTGGCGCCGCCGGCGCTTTCGCTGCCGATCTGGGCGTCGCCGGCCTTGAGGGTGCCGCCGGCCGTGACGTCGATCTCGACATCGCCGGTGGTGAAGCCCGAGATGCCGTGGGCTGTCGTGTCGAACGTGCTGCCGCTGCCGATCGTGAGGTCGACGCTGCCGCGGAGGGTCAGGCCGCTGCTGCCGACGGTGACAGCGCCGCCCTGAAAGGTGACGGTGGTGAAGATCTGCATGGACATCACGGAGCCGCTGCCCGTGATCGTGCCACTATTGTCGATATCGGCTTCGTCGCTGGCGCCAGGTGCGCCGGTGAGGCCGGAGTTCCACTGGCTCGGATCGCTGAAGCTGCCCGAGCCGCCGTCCCAATCGAAAACGCTGCCCATCGCGCGTCACCTTCGACCGCCGCCGGACGTGTCCGGCGGGAGGTTAGGCCTGGGGAAAACCAAGCGTTAATGACGGATATGCGGCATCCGGCCGCGGCGGCGGCCGTGCGCACGCCGCCCGTTTTGCCCGCTCGGTCCTCGCTTGCGCCATGCAGCCTCCCGCGCCGATAGTGGGACGCCGCCCGGCCACTGCACCCCGGCGCGGCGAAATACTTCGAGGAAAAGGGCGGGCTGAAATAATCCATGGGTGGAGCAGGCGCCGACGACCCTCCGTTTTCTTCTCCCCGCGTGGAAGAAGGTGGCGCGCGGCGCCGGCGCGAGACGGATGAGGGGGCGCCTGCGGCAGGCGATTCCCTCATGACGCTTCGCACCGACCCCTCACCCGGCTCGCCGCTCCGCGACGAGCTACCCTCTCCCGCAAGGGGAGAGGGGCCGGTGCCGGCGGTCGATGTCGAGCACGGCCTGCCGCTCGGCTGGGGCGAGGGCGCCAAAGGCCGCGTGCTGTTCTGGATCGCGGTCGCCTTCTCCGCCTTCCAGATCGCGACCGCGCTCTATGCGGCGCTGCCGAGCCTCGTGGTGCGGGCGCTCCACGTCGGCTTCCTGGTGCTGACCGCCTCGGCGCTGCTCGCCAACCACCGCGCCAGGTCGCGGCTGACCTGGCTGCTCGGCTGGGCGACCGGCCTCGTCGGCTTCGCCGTCGGGCTCTACCAGTGGATCTTCTACACCGACCTCGTGAACCGGGCCGACGACCTCACCCATCTCGACCTCGCGACCGGCATCGTCGGCATGGTCATCCTGTTCGTCGTCGCCTGGCGTATGATGGGCGCGGCGCTGCCGCTGATCTGCCTCGCCTTCCTCGCCTACGCCCAGTTCGGGCAATGGCTCCCGGCGCCGTTCGACCACCGCCCGTTCGGCCTCGAGCAGGTGGTCGAGCAGATGGCGTTCGGCGTCGAGGGCATCTACGGCACCGCGATACAGGTCTCCGCGACCTACATCTTCCTGTTCATCCTGTTCGGCACGTTCCTCGAGCGCGCCGGCATGATCCAGCTCTTCAACGACGTCGCGATGGGCCTGTTCGGCGGCTCGCGCGGCGGCCCGGCGAAGGTCGCGATCTTTTCCTCGGCGCTGCTCGGCACGATCTCGGGCTCGGGCGTCGCCAACGTCGTCACCGCGGGCCAGTTCACCATCCCCCTGATGAAGCGCTTCGGCTATTCCGGCTCGTTCGCCGGCGGGGTCGAGGCCACCGCCTCGATGGGCGGCCAGATCATGCCGCCGGTGATGGGCGCGGTCGCCTTCATCATGGCCGAGACCATCGGCGTGCCCTATGCCGCCATCGTCAAGGCCGCGATCATCCCGGCCATCATCTATTTCGGCTCGGCGTTCTGGATGGTGCATCTGGAGGCCGGGAAGAACGGCCTCGTCGGCATGCCGCGGAGCGAGCTCCCGCGCCCGCTCCTCGCGCTCCGCCGCCAGTGGCACCTCGCGCTGCCGCTGGTCGTCCTCGTGGTGCTGCTCTTCGCCGGCTACACGCCGCTCTTCGCCGGCGTCGTCGGGCTCGCGCTCACCGTCATGCTGATCCTCGGCGACGCCATCGTGCGGGCGATCCCGTGGGCGTGGGTCCGCGTCGTGTTCTGGATCGGGCTCGCCGCGGTCGTGCTCTACGTCATGGGCGGCGCGCTGGTGCCCTCGCTGCCCGAGGGCGTCGCGCGGCTCGTGGTCTATCTCGGCCTGCCGCTGCTGCCGAGCGCGCTGTTCGCGCTCGGCCTCGTGGTGGTCGTCGCGGTGCTCTCGGTCTGGACGGCGGTCCGCAGCCCGTCGCGGCCGACCATCGTCGATTGCGGCCGCGCGCTCGCCGACGGGGCCCGGCAGGCGCTGCCGGTCGGCCTCGCCTGCGCCATCGTCGGCGTCGTCATCGGCGCGATGACCCTGACCGGCGCCGCCACCATCTTCGGCACCTACGTGGTCTCGCTCGGCGAGAGCTCGCTGCTGCTCTGCCTCGTGCTGGTGATGGCGACGAGCCTCCTGCTCGGTACCGGCCTGCCGACCATCCCGACCTACATCATCACCGCGGCGCTGGCGGCGCCGGCGCTGCTCCAGCTCGGCGTGCCGCTGATCATCAGCCACATGTTCGTGTTCTACTACGGCATCATCGCCGACCTGACGCCGCCGGTGGCGCTGGCCGCGCTCGCCGCCGCGCCGCTGGCCCGGGCCTCTCCCGACGCGATCGGCTGGCAGGCGACCCGGATCGCGCTCGCCGGCTTCCTCATCCCGTTCATGGCGGTCTATGCGCCCTCGCTGATGCTGCAGCCGGGCGGGGCGCTCGCGGCCGCGTGGGGCTACCCGGCCGAGGTCGCCTACGAATGCCTGAAGGCGACGGTGATCGTCGGCGCCACCGGCGTCGCCGCGATCGGCTTCCTCTACGCCCGCGCGACGCTGGCCGAGCGGGTGCTGGCGGCGGTCGCGGCGGCGCTCCTGATCGGCAACCGGCCCTGGCTCGACGGCTCCGGCCTCGCGCTCGCCGTTCTGCTCGTCCTGTTCAACCGCTGGCGCGCCCGGCAGCGCCCCACGGTCGCGGCATGATGTTCGTCGTCATTGCGAGCAAAGCGAAGCAATCCAGAGGGTCGTGCTCGCGGCCCTGGATTGCTTCGTCGCTCCGCTCCTCGCAATGACGGAGGTGACGCCGTGAGCCTGTGCCTGATCGGCGGCGGGGTGACCGCCAAGATCGCCGTCGCGGCCTTCACCCTGGCCTGGCTGCACACGATCGAGCACACCCGCTGGCAGGAGGACTGGGTGGTCCGGGGCGACCGCCTCGCCATCGTCGCCGCGCGGGTCGAGAACTCCGGCGCCGGCATGGACCCGCCCGAGGGCGCGGTGAAGGTCGGCGATTTCTGGCAATGGCATCCCCAGGTCCCGCCGCTGCCCGAGGTGGTGATGCGCCGCGCCCCGATGGCCGGCGACTGGCACCTCTGCGCGGGCGGCACCTGCCACGCCTTCGGTCATTGGCTCCCCGCGACCGCCGACCCGGTGACGATGAAGCCCTGTCCGTAGGTGGGCATCGGCATTGCCGATGCCCACGGCGGCGTCAACGCGGCCATGCTGCGCAAAGGAGAGCGGGCCATCCTCACCTCCTCCCGGAGGGGAGAGGTGGATTCGGAGGCGACCGGATGAAGGGACTGGCGCCCGAAAGAAGCGGACGGCGCCGTCAGCCCGCGGCGCCGAGCTTCGCCAGCAGCAGCTCGATCGCGCCGAGGGTGCGGAAATTCTCGGGCACGATCTCGGGCTGGGGGATCGTCACGTCGAACTCGCCTTCGACCGCAAGCATCAGGTTGACGACGTCGAACGAGGTCAGGCCAAAGGCGGCGAGCGGGCGCTCGTCGGCCGGCGCCGGCCGCGGCGCCCCCGGCGGCAGCAGGCCGTCGATCAGTGCGACCACGCGCTCGCGCGGCGAACGGCCCACTCTGTCCAGCATTTCCGGCACCCGTCGTGAACGCCCGCCGGCCGGCAGGCGCGAGTCCGGCGTTCCTACGCCGTTGTCGGTGAAATTAGTCTGGCGGCAATCGAAGAAAAACTGCCACAATTTGCCGATGAAGATTAACCCTAATCCACGCGATTAACTATTCGCGCAGACAGCCCAAATGTCGCACCGGGTCTTGGATGGACTTGTTGCGGACGATTTGTGATCTTCTTGAATAGAATTCGATCGGGATCCGGGCGTCGGCCCGACGGCCGGTGCGACCGAAGCCGCCGCGATGAGGAGCGTCAAGTCATGACGGTGCTCGACATGCGCGTAGCCGGGGCACGCCGGCGCGCCACCGACCTGCCGTGGCGTCCCAGCCGGGCCGATTTCGGCCAGCGCGCCGCGGCGGCCGCCGCGGTCGCCGCCGCCCACGCCGAGGCGGTCGACCGCGACGGGCGCTTTCCCGCCGAGGCGATCGACGCGCTCCGCGCCCAGGGCCTGATGTCGATCATGGTGCCGGCCACGCTCGGCGGCGAGGCCGCGCCGCTCGGCGCCGTCGCCGACGTCTGCTACGCGCTCGGCCGCGCCTGCGCGTCGACCGCGATGATCTACGCGATGCACCAGACCAAGGTCGCCTGCCTGGTGCGCCACGGCCGCGGCAGCCCCTATCACGAGCGCCTGCTGCGCCGGCTCGGCATCCAGCAGCTCCTGCTCGCCTCCTCGACCACCGAGGGCAACGGCGGCGGCAACGTCCGCGCCAGCGCCGCCGCGGTGGCCGAGGCCGATGGCCGCATCACGCTTCGCCGCGAGGCCACCGTCATCTCCTATGGCGCCGAGGCCGACGGCGTCGTCACCACCGCGCGGCGCTCGGCCGACGCCCCGGCCTCCGACCAGGTGCTGATCGCCTTCCTCAAGGAGGACTACCTGCTCGAGCGCATCCAGGGCTGGGAGACGCTCGGCATGCGCGGCACCTGCAGCGCCGGCTTCGTCCTGACCGCGGCCGGCGAGGCCGAGCAGATCGTGCCCGAGCCCTACGAGACCATCCACGCCCGCACCATGACGCCGACCGCGCATGTCCTGTGGTCGAGCGTCTGGGCCGGCATCGCCGCCGCGGCGGTGGAGCGCGCCCGCGCCTTCACCCGCACCGCGGCGCGCAAGGCCGGCGGCCAGCTTCCGCCGGGCGCGGCGCACCTCACCGAGGCGAACGCCTCGCTCGCGACGCTGCGCGCGCTGATCGCCGCCGCGCTCCGCCGCTACGAGGCCATCGCCAACGACGGCCGGGCGCTGTCGGCGCTCGATTTCCAGACCGAGATCAACCTGCTCAAGGTCGACGCGTCCGAGCGCGCCGTCGCGACGGTGATGAGCGCGATGCGCGCCGCGGGCCTCGCCGGCTATCGCAACGACGGCGAGTTCAGCATCGGGCGCCATCTTCGCGACATCCTGTCCTCGCCGGTGATGATCTCGAACGATCGCATCCGCGCGAGCGTCGCGACCGGCGCGCTGATGGCCGGCACGCCGGCCTCGCTCGCGGACTGAGGGGAATTTGCGCCGGCGCATCGGCGACCGGCGCGGAGGCGAAGACGATGAACATCCATGTGGCGAGCCCGGCGGCGGACGAGGCCGTGCGGGCGGAGCGGCTGAAGGCGATCCGCGCCGAGCACCTGGTGCCGGCGGGCGCCGACGGCGTCTATCTCAGGAGCGGCGTCTACGAGGACGTGGTCGAGCGCCTCGCTGCGCTGATCTCGCGGCAGCGCGAGCCCGACACCGAGGTGCTGCGCTTCCCGCCGGTGATGAGCCGCGCCCGGCTGGAGAAATCCGGCTACCTCAAGAGCTTCCCGAACCTCCTCGGCACCGTCTCCGCGCTCCACGGCAGCGACGCCGAGATCATGGCCGCGGCCGGCCGGCTCGACCGCGGCGAGGACTGGACCGAGGGCCTCGCCGCGTCGGACCTCGTGCTGGCGCCGGCGGCCTGCTACCCGGTCTATCCGCTCGCCGCGAGCCGCGGCGCGGTGCCGCGCGACGGCCTCCGCTTCGACGTCGCCGCCGACTGCTTCCGCCACGAGCCGTCCGAGGACCTCATGCGGCTGCAGTCGTTCCGCATGCGCGAATATGTCTGCATCGGCTCGCCGCGCCAGATCCAGGACTTCCGCGACCGCTGGATGGCGCGGGCGCGCGGCCTCGCCGACGCGCTGGCGCTGCCCCACGAGGTCGAGCAGGCGAACGACCCGTTCTTCGGCCGGGTCGGGCAGATGATGGCGATGAGCCAGCGCGAGCAGTCGCTGAAGTTCGAGCTGGTGGTGCCGGTGGTGCCGGGCGCGTCGGCGTCGGCGTGCATGAGCTTCAACTATCACCGCGAGCATTTCGGCGAGGTCTGGGGCCTCCGCGACACCATGGGCGAGCTCGCCCACACCGGCTGCGTCGCCTTCGGCATGGACCGCCTCGCCGTCGCCCTGTTCGCGACCCACGGCCTCGTGCCGCGCAACTGGCCGGCGGAGGTGCGCGGCGCGCTGATGCTGTGAGCGCGCGGCCAGCGGGGTAGGGTGGGCATGCCGGCATGCCCACGGCCGATGCTGCACGTGGGCGTCGGCCTTGCCGATACGCACCCTGCGGGCGAGGGCGCTTGCCCTCCGGCCGGCGCTGCCGCACAACGGCGGCAGCCAGCCGCCCGAGGGCACGTCCGTGCAGGTCCGCCATCTCTACCGCTATCCCGTGAAGGGCCTGACCTCCGAGCCGCTCGACCGCGTCGACCTCGACGCCGGCGCGACCATCGCCGGCGACCGCGCCTACGCGATCGAGAACGGCCCCTCCGGCTTCGATGCGGCGGCGCCGGCGTTCCAGCCCAAGACCAAGTTCCTGTGCTGGTTCAAGAACCCGCGCCTCGCCGCGATCGATGCGCGGCTCGACCTGGCGCGAAGCGTGCTGTTCCTGAAGGCCGAGGGCTACGGCCAGGCCATCGGCCGGCTCGACGCGCCCGACGGCCGCCAGGCGATCGAGGCGTGGCTCACCCGCTTCATGGACGGCGAGGCCGAGGGGCCGCTGAAGCTCCTCGCCGCGCCGGGCCACACCTTCTCCGATTCCGGCCGCAAGGTGCTGTCGCTGATCAATCTCGACAGCGTCGCCGAGCTTTCGGCGCTGGAGGGCCGCGAGCTCGACCGCCGCCGCTTCCGCGGCAACCTCTATTTCGAGGGCGGCATGCCGTGGGCCGAGGCCGATTGGGTCGGCCGCACGCTGGCGATCGGGCCCGTGGCGCGCTTCCGCGTGGTCAAGACCATCCGCCGCTGCCTCGCGACCCATGTCGACCCCGACCGCGGCATCCGCGACATCGCGACCCTCGACCTCTTGAAGCAGCGCCGCGGCAATGTCGACTGCGGCGTCTATGCCGAGGTCATCGCCCCCGGCGTGGTCGCCCCCGGCGACGCTATCCGGGTGGAGGATTAGGCGGCCGGAAGCGTCGTGATCCGCATCTCGCGGCCGAGTGCCGCGACGGCGGCACCGATCTGACCGATGCGCGAGTCGTGGCCGAGGTCGAACAGGCGGTCGATGCTCGGCCCATGCCAGCCGAGCCGCCGCGCCAGTTCCGCCTTGGTCAGGCCGCTGTCGAGGAAGGCGCGGTAGAGCGCGAGCTTCGCCTCTGCGAGCGGTGACAGCGGCACCTCGATGCCCCTGTTCGCCCGTGGCTCGGCGATCGGCTGGCGGGCGCGGATGCGCCCTTGCAGCGC
>DASZVN010000203.1:0-40637 GCA_035547055.1 Hyphomicrobiales bacterium | reverse complement strand
GCACCAGCGGCGCCGGCGCCGGGCCGAGATAGGCCCAGAGCAGGCCGGCCCTGGCCTCGACCGGATAGGCCAGGATCGTCACCTTGTCGCGGTAGCGCACCTCGGGGGCGGCGATGTCCTCGTAGGGCTGCTCCAGGCACCGGCCGTCGTTGTCGAACAGCCAGCCGTGGTAGTTGCAGCGGAGGCCGCAATCCTCGACGAAGCCGTAGGAGAGGTCGGCGCTGCGATGCGGGCAATGGCGCTCGACGAGGCCGTATCTGCCGCCGCGATCCTTGTAGAGCACGAGGTCCTCGCCGAGCAGGCGCACCGCCTTGACCGGGTTCTCGTCGAGCTCCTTGGCCGCGGCAATGGGGTGCCAGTGGCGGCGCATCAGCTCGCCCATCGGCGTGCCCGGCCCGACCTCGGTGAGTTGGCGGTTCCTTTCGGCGTCCAGCATCGGCAGTCCCTCCCCGGCCTCAGAGATCGAGCGTCGCCGGCGCGAACAGCTCGGCGACGGTGAGCTGACGCGGCGTCAGCCCCTGCTCGTGCGAATATTGCGCGATGGTGTCCACCACCTTGCGGTTCGCGCGGACGCCATGCGCGACGAGCGGCGTTTCCAGTGCCTTGCCCGCATCCGGCGGCAGGAGGCCGGTCTCGACATAATAGGCGGCGTGGGCGGCGCGCTCGGCGTTGGCGATGGCGTTCGCCGCCTCGAAGGCGCGGAGCACGTTCAGCACGATCCACGGGTGGCGCTCGAACAGGCTCCGCTTCATCACCATGCCATGGTTGATGGGGAAGAGCCCGGTCTTGCGGTAGAAGCGCGTGCCTTCGGCGATCGGATCGAACAGCGGCTGCACGTCCGGATGGCCGCGGAGGTCGATGCGGCTGCGGTCGACTAGGTTGCGGTCGGCGAGGTAGAGCAGCGTCGCGTCGAGCTCGCCCGACAGCATCATCGTCCCGATGTTCTTCTCGGCCGGGATCTGGCGGATCGTGACGCCCGCGGGAAAGGCGAAGCCGCCGGCGCCGCCGTGGCTGATCTCGGGCATGCGCTCCATCCAGAACTCCATGTCCGACGGCTTCACGCCGAACTCGTGCTGGAGCACGCCGCGCCCCCACAGCGCCGCGGTCTGCTGGTACTCGGGCACGCCGACGCGCTTGCCCTTGAGGTCGGACGGCGCGGCGATCCCGGCGCCGCGGCGCACCAGGATCTCGGTATGGAAGAAGCGCCGGGTGGTGAACACCGGAATGCCGACGAAGGCCTCGTCGCCGCGGGCGACCAGGCGCATCCAGGTCGAGAGCGACATCTCCGCGAGGTCGAACTCGTTGAACTTGAGCTGGCGCCAGAACAGCTCGGAGGGGTGCAGCACGGTGAAGACCGGCTCGATGCCCTCGGGCGCGACCCGGCCTTGAAGCAGCGGCCAGGTCCGCGGGTTCGACGAGATGCCGAAGCTCAAGGTCAGTTCGCCCATGTCCCGCCCCCCGTCCCTGCGTGATGTGCCGCCCACGATGATTGCCGGCCCGTTGTCGAGGTCGAATATCATGATCGGGAGTGCGTCATCGACCCACATGGGCTGCTGGAAGCGGGCCTCCGCCGCGCGCGCGACATCCCGATCCTTCGCGCCAAGGCCGCGCACGCTGCGGGCGCTGCGCGCCCTCTTTCCACGCCGGACGAACTCTGTCAGGCTCGAAACGTTCGCAGCCAAACGGACGCCGGGAGTGCATGGACGATGCCGACGCGGACCGACGAGCTGCGCGCGGCCGGCAACCCGCTGTTCAACGACCGCAAGCTCAAGCTCGGCACCTTCTGCACCAATCTCAGCGGCGGCTGCACCATCTCCTCGATGGAAGGCATGCTGGAGGCCGACTGGGCGAGCTCGGTCGCGCTCGCGCGCATGGCCGAGGCGATGCAGTTCGAGGCACTGGTGCCGGTCGGGCGCTGGAAGGGCTTCGGCGGCGTGACCGACTTCAACGGCGCCGGCTTCGAGAGCTTCACCTGGGCCGCCGGGATGAGCGCGTCGACCACCTATCCGGCGATCTTCGCGACCTCGCACGTGCCGACCATGCACCCGGTCATGGCGGCGAAGCAGGCGACCACCATCGACCACATCAGCGGCGGCCGCTTCACGCTCAACGTCGTCACCGGCTGGTACCAGCCCGAGATCGAGATGTTCGGCGCCCCGCTGATGGACCACGACCGCCGCTACGACATGGCGGTCGAGTGGCTCGAGATCATCAAGCGGCTGTGGGTCTCGGAGGAGGAGTTCGACTTCGAGGGCGATTTCTACCGGGTGCTGAAGGCCCGCCTCAAGCCGCGGCCGATCCAGCGGCCCTACCCGGTCGTGATGAGCGCCGGGGCTTCGCTCCGCGGCCGCCAGTTCGCCGCCAAGTTCGCCGACGTCGGCTTCACCAATCTCGACGCCTTCGACCTGCCGAGCCTGAAGGCCAGGGTCGAGTCCTTCCGCAAGCTCGCCCGCGAGGAGCACGGCCGCGACATCCAGGTCTGGACCAACTCCTACATCTTCCAGGGCGAGACCGAGGCCGAGGCCAAGCGTTTCTATCAGGAATGCGTGTTCGAGAAGGGCGACTGGGCGGCGGCGACCAACCTCATCGACATGCTGGGGATCAATTCGCAATCGATCCCGCCGGCGGCGCTGGCCAAGCTCAAGGAGCATTTCATCGCCGGCTGGGGCGGCTATCCGCTGGTCGGCACGCGCGAGCAGATCGTCGACGGGCTCAGCCTCCTCGCCGAGGCCGGCTTCGACGGCACGCTGCTGTCCTGGGCGCGCTACGTCGAGGGCATGCGCGAGTTCCAGGAGACGACCTATCCGCTGGTGGTGCAGGCCGGCCTGCGCTGACCGGCTCGACCCGTCGAGCGGAACGAAGCGGCCGGCCCCTCACTCGGCCGGGGCGGCCGCCTCCACCGCGCCGTTGCGCCGGGCGGCGCGCCGCGCCCGCCGGGCAGTCCGCCACTCGCCAAGCTTGGCGATCGACATCAGCGCCGCCGGGGTCACGATCAGCGTCAGCACCGTCGCGAAGCCCAGGCCGAAGACGATGGCGGTCGAAAGGCTGACCCACCACGCCGTCGACGGCGCCCCGACCACGACCTCGCGATGGATGAAGTCGATGTTGACGCCGAAGGCGATCGACAGCACGCCGAGCACCGCCGTCACCGCCGTCAGGACCACCGGGCGGGCACGCTCGCGGCAGGTCTCGACGATGGCGTCGAAGGCGTTCCAGCCTTCGCGGCGGAGCCGGTCGTAGGTGTCGATCAGGACGATGTTGTTGTTCACGATCACCCCGGCATTGGCGATGACGCCGATCCCGGTCATCACCACGCCGAACGGCTGCTTCATCACCATCAGGCCGATCAGCACGCCGACCGTCGACAGCACCACCGCCGACAGCGTCACCCACACGCTGGTGAACTTGTTGAACTGCGCCAGCAGCACCGCGAAGATCAGGAACATCGCGGCGCCGAACGCCTTCATCAGGAAGGCGCCGGCCTTGGCGCGCTCCTCGTCCTCGCCGCGCATGCGGAAGCGCACGCCCTCGCCGAGATCGGCCTTGGCGAGCGTCTGCGCCACGCCCTGCTGCACGTCGGCGGTCTGAACGCCCTCGGCGACGTTCGCCGTGACGGTGACGACGCGGTGGCCGTCGATGCGGTGGATCATGCCGACGCGATGGACCGGCACCCGCTTGACGAAGTTCGAGATCGGGACCGCGCCGAGCGGCGTGTTGATGCGCAGCTCGTCGAGCTGGTCGAGGTTGCGCTCGGCCGGCGGAAAGCGCAGCAGGAGGTCGACCGGCTCGTCGACGTTCTCCGGCCGGTACTGGCTGACCCTGAGACCGTTGGTGACGAGTTGCACGGCCGCGCCGACGGTCGAGGCGCTGGCGCCGTATTTCGCCGCCTCGGCCTTGTCGACCTTGAGCGAAAAGTCGAGGCCCGGCAGCGGCAGGCCGTCGTCGATGTCGCGGGTGTCGCTGCGGGCGCGCAGGATCGCGGCGGCCTTCTTCGCCGCCGGATAGAGCGCGGCGTTGTCGAGCGCGCTGAGCTCGATGGTGATCGGCTTGCCGGTCGGCGGACCGGTGTTGGGCTTGGTGACCTCGATCTGAACGCCTGGAATGTCGGCCGTCCTGCGCCGGATCTCCTGCATGATCTCGGACGCCGGGCGACGCTTCTGCCAGTCGACGAACTCGAACTGGATGGTGCCGATGGTGTCCTCGGTCACGTCGGTCGATCCGTTCTGGGTCTGGCCGACCCGGGTATAGACGGTCGCGAGCTCAGGCATCTTGAGGAGACGCTGCTCGACCTGGCGGACGATCTTGTCCTCCTCGCCGATCGACATGTTGCCGCGCGCGCGCACCTGCACCAGCGCATAGTCGGGCTCGACGTCGGGGAAGAACTCCACGCCGCGGCCGTACTGCCCGTAGGCCTGGACGACCCCGACCAGGACCAGCGCCGCCAGCGCGATCGTCGCCACCGGATGATGCAGCGCGAGGCGCACAGTGCGCATGTAGAGGCCGCGGTCGGAAACGCGCTCGTCGCGCGGCTTGATCGCGGCACGGCCGAGCATCGCGCCGAGGGTCGGCGTGAAGATCAGCGCCACCACCAGCGAGGCCGACAGCGTCGCGATCAGCGTCAGCGGCAGGTACTTCATGAACTCGCCGACGATGCCCGGCCAGAACATCAGGGGCGAGAACGCCGCGATGCGCGTCGCCGTCGCCGCGATCACCGGGCCGGCCATGCGCTTGGCGGCGGTCGAATAGGCGAGCTTCGGCGGCATGCCCTCGCTCATCCGCCGCTCGGCGAACTCGGACACGATGATGGCGTCGTCGACCAGCATGCCGACCGCCAGGATCAGCGAGAACAGGACGACGATGTTGATCGTCAGCCCGGCAAGGTCGAGCGCGAGGATGCCGCTCAGGAACGCGGCCGGGATCGCGATCCCGATGAACAGCGACGCCCGCCCGCCGAGCACCAGCAGCATGATGACGATGACGAGGAGGACGGCCGTCACCACGCTGTTCTGGAGGTCGCCGAGCAGCGTCGTGATGTCCTTCGACTTGTCCTGCGTGAAGGTGACGTGGACGGTCGAGGGCCAGCGCGCCTTGAGCTGGTTCACCACCATCTTGGTGGCCTCGATCGTCTCGATCAGGTTGGCACCCGGACGCTTCGAGACCTCGATCGCGACGGCCGGCTTGCCGTTCACGCGGGTGATGGTGATCGGGTCCTTGAAGGTCGGATGGACCTGGGCGACGTCGCCGAGCGTCACCGCCGCGGCGCCCGAGGCCGCGACCGGGAACTTCAGCACGTCCTCCGGCTGCTCGATCAGCGACGGCACCTTCACCGAGAAGCTGCCCGAGCTGGAATCGAGCGAGCCCGCGGCGATGACGCTGTTGCCGGCGTTGAAGGCGCCGATGAGATCGCCGAGCGAGACGCCGTAGCTCTTCAGCAGCATCGGCTTGGCGATGATCTCGACGGCCTCGTCGCGGGCGCCCTGGAGCGTCGCCTGGAGCACGCCCGGGACCTGCTCGATCGCGTTCTGGGTGTCCTGCGCAAGGTGGATCAGCGTGCGCTCGGGCACGTCGCCGCCGAGCGCCACCACCAGCACCGGGAACAGCGACAGGTTGACCTCGCGGATGATCGGCGGGTCGATGTCCTTGGGCATGTCCTGCTTGGCGTCGTCGACCTTGGCGCGCACGTCGGCGATGGCGGCGTCGGAATTGAAGCCCGGCTCGAACTCGATCAGCATGTAGCCGCCGCCGTCGAAGGCGGTCGAGCGCATCTCCTTGATGTTGGCGACCGTCTTGATGCGGGTCTCGAGCGGGCGGAGGATCAGCCGCTCGGCATCCTCCGGCGAGATGCCGCGGTCGGTGACGTTGACGTAGATGTACGGGACCTGGACGTCCGGCTCCGCTTCCTTCGGGATCGAGGTGTAGGCGAAGAAGCCCGCGACCAGGAGGAAGAGCAGCGTCGCGACCGTCAGCCGCGCGTGCGAGATCGCAAAATCGACGGGACTGCGCATCTCGAGATCCCCGACGCTCAGGAGGCGGCGCGCGCTGCGGGCGCCGGCACCGCCTCGACCACGGTGCCTTCCTTGACGAAGTCCTGGCCCTGCACGATCACCCGCGCGCCGTCCGGCACGCCCGCGACCCACAGCTCCTGCTCGCCGTCCTCGACGACGGACACCGGCACGAAGGCGACGCGATCGTTGGCGCCGACCGTCCGCACCCCGATCTCGCCCGCATCGGAGAAGGTCAGCGCCGAGCGCGGCAGCTTCGCCGCCGGCGCCGACGCGAGGAACAGGTCGACCGAGCAGGTGATGCCGTCCGGGATGGCGCCGTCGGCGTTCGGCACCGCGACCTCGACCCGATAGGTCCGGGTGCCGGCGCTCGCCCTGTGCGAGATGAAGCGCACCTTGCCCTCGACGGTCCGGCCGGTGACGAGGTGGACCAGGGCGCGGTCGCCGACATGGATGCCGGCGAGGTGGACCTCGGCGATCTCGACGACGGCGAGCATCGGCTGCAGCGCGATGACGTTTGCGACCGTCGCGTTGGCGCCGACCGCCTGGCCGAGCTCGACGGAGGTCTCGTTGACGATGCCGTCGATCGGCGCCAGCACCTGGCCCTTGTTCGCCTCGGCCTGGGCCGCGGCCAGCGCCGCGTCGGCGGCCTGGTAGTCGGCCTCGAGGCCGGGCTGGTTGGCGGCGGCGACGACGCCGGCGGCGATCAGCTTGCGCTTGGCGTCGAGGTCGATCCGGCGCTGGATCAGACGCGCCTTGGCCTGGGCGACCTGGGCATCGCGGCCGTCGTCGGACAGCACGGCGACGATCTCGCCAGCCGTGACGCGGTCGCCGCGCTTCACGCGGAGCTCGCGCACGATCCCGGCGATGCGGGCGGCCGCCGGCGCCCGGCGGTCGGCCTCGGTGTTGCCGGACAGGGTGATCCGGCGCGCGTGCGGGGTGACGTGGGCCGGCACCACCGCGACGCGGAAGCGCGCCGGAGCCACGGCGTCCTTGTGGGCGGCGGGGTCGACCTTCGCCTTCGAGCCGCCCCCGACCGCGCCGGAGGCGATCCAGCCCGCCGCGAGAACCACGATCAGGGTAGCGACGACACGGCTCGCCTTCATGACGCAACTTCCTCGGCGGCGGGGGTGCAAAGATCGATCGCGCCCTTCAGCAGCGCGCCGATCACGCGCATGACCAGCGCGACCTCCTGGGCGGGGTCGAAGTTCGGCGCGGCCGCGCGGCGGACATAGAGGCCGTCGGCCAGGAGGCAGACGAGACGGGCCGCGGCGTCCGGCTCGAGGGCCGCCGGGAGCACGCCCTCCTCGCGGGCGCGGGTGAACATGGCTCGGATGCGGCCGAGCACGGCCTCGTCGAACGCCGCGCTCGCCGCGGCGACGGCCGGGTTGCGCGTCGCCTCGGACCAGATCGCCAGGCAGAGCACGGCGCGGTCGCGCGATTCCTCGACGAAATGGCGCTGCCCCATGGCGGCGAAATTGGTCAGGAAGTCGTTCGAGCCCTCGATCGCCGCAAACTCGCTCGCGACCGTCGCGCGGTCGCGCTCGGCAAGGCCGGCCACGATGGCGTCCTTCGACGGGAAATAGCGGTAGAGATTGCCTGGGCTCATCCCGGCTTCGCGGGCGACGTCCTGGACCGTCGTGGCATGGAAGCCGCTCCGCACGATGCAGCGCACCGCCGCGTCGATGATGCGGTTGCGGCGGTCTGCATGCCGGCCGTCGTGGGGATCCGCGACGCCGTCGTCGGGCAATCGGTCGAGGTTCAGCACGGAGCGCGCCGCATGAGAATGAATGTTCATTCTCAAATATTGCAGTGCAACAGAACTGTCAATGCCGGCATGGGCATTTGCCGGTGCCAGAGAGGGGCGCCGTCCGCTAGGCTCGACCTCCCATAGCTGCAAACGAGGTGCCGATCATGACGCGGGGATGCTCATGTCAAGGCCGGCCGGTGGCGGAGTTCTGCCGGTGACGGCGCTGCACGAGCTCGGAGCCGGCGAGGCCGCCGCCGCGATCCGGCAGGGCGACATCACCGCCGCCGCGCTGGCCGAGGCGCTGCTTGCCCGTAGCCTGGCATTGGAGGGCCTCAACGCGTTCGTGACGCTCGATCCCGACGCGGTGCGCGCCGCGGCGGCTGCTGCCGACCGTGCCCGCAGGAGCGATGCCGCGCTCGGGCCGCTCCACGGCGTGCCGATCGCGCTGAAGGACAACATCGGCACCAGGGATCTGCCGACCACCGCCGGCACGCCGGCGCTCCGCCGCCATCGCCCGGCGAGAAACGCGCCGGTCGCCGACGCGCTTTTCGACGCGGGCGCCATCCTGTTCGGCAAGGCCGGGATGCACGAGCTCGCCTTCGGCATCACGTGCAACAACGCGGCGTTCGGCGCCGTCCGCAATCCCTATGACCCCTCGCGCGTACCCGGCGGCTCCAGCGGCGGCTCGGGCGCGGCGGTCGGAGCGCGGCTGGTGCCGGCGGCGCTCGGCACCGATACCGGCGCCTCGATCCGGCTGCCCGCGAACTGGTGCGGCGCGGCAGGCCTGCGCCCCAGCGTCGGCCGCTGGCCGGGCGCCGGGATCGTGCCGATCTCGGCGACCCGCGACACCGCCGGCCCGATCGCCCGCAGCGTCGCCGACCTCGCGCTGATCGACGCAGTCGTGACCGGCGAGACCGCCCTCCCCGCGACGCCCGATCCGCGCAGGCTCCGCCTCGGCGTGCCGCGCCACCCCTTCTGGGACGACCTCGACCCCGAATGCGCCCGCGTCGCGAACGAAGCCATGGCGCGCCTCGAAGCGGCCGGCGTCACGCTGGTCGAGGTCGAGCTTGCCGCGATCGCCGCCGCCGAGCCCGGCTTCGGCTTCGCGATCGCGCTCCACGAGTTCCAGCGCGACATGACCGCCTATCTCGCCACGCATGCCGACGGCATCGCCTTCGCCGACGTGATCGCCGAGGTCGCCTCGCCCGACGTGAAGGGGCTGCTCGCCGGCTATGCCGGCGGCGCCGCCGCCGTGCCGGCCGCGCGCTATCGCGCGGCGATGGAGGTCGAGCGGCCGCGCCTGATCGAGGACTATCGCCGCGCCTTCGCCGCGACCGGCATCGACGCCCTCGTCTACCCGACCTCGCCGCTCCTGCCGCCGCCGATCGGCGACGACGACCTGACGCCGCTGAACGGCAGGCCGGTGCCGACCTTCATGACCGCGGCGCGCAATCTCGGGCCGGTCACCCTCGCCGGCCTGCCGAGCCTGAGCCTTCCCGCGGGCCTCAGCACCGGCGGCCTGCCGGTCGGGCTGACCTTCGATGCCCCGGCCGGACGGGACCGGGCGCTCCTCGCCCTCGGCCTCGTCGTCGAGGCCCTGCTTCCGCCGCTTCCGGCACCGCAACAGGAGGTCTGAGCGCGGGAGGGAGCCCGACCGGAAACCGACATGCCGACGAACCGCCGAGAGCCGCTCCGCACCTTCGACACCCGCGTCTTCGGGCGGCGGCCGCGGCGGCGATCGACAAGGCCGCGCGGCACCTGGGCGCCCGAGAGGCGCTACATCAGGGCGTTCTGCGGCACCTCGCCCAGCATCACCTCGCCATAGAGCTGGGCGGGGCCGTCCCAGCCGGCGACGAGATGGGCGGAGACCGCCTGGAGATCGCGCCAGGCGCGCTGGACCGGGTGGTCCTGCTGCAGCCCGCGGGCGCCCTCGACCGCCACCAGGAGCTCCATGGCCCGCTTGGCAAGGACGATGGCGTAGGTCTGGTCCCGGCGGCTGCGGGCGCGGTGCTCCGGGCTCAACGGCTCGCCCGCGAAGATCACGTCCATCGTCTCGCGGAGCGAGCGCTTGTAGAGGAGGTCGGCGGCGTCGGTCAGCGCCGCGGCTTCGGCGAGCCGGATCTGCACGCCCGGCAGCTTGGCGCTGGCGCCACCCGTCACGAGGCGGCGCTGCCGCATCTCCGCGACGAACGCATCGAGCCCGCCCCGCGCGATGCCCGCTGCCGGCGAGGCGATGAAGAACGGGAAGAACGCCATCATCGGCGCACGGTAGAGCGGGCTCGGGTGCACCTTGCCGCCCGGCGCGGTGCCGGCACCGGCGTCGGCGACGTCGAGCGCGCGGTGGGCGGGGACGAAGGCGCCCTCGACCACGACGCTCTTGCTGCCGGTGCCGCGCAGGCCGACGACGTGCCAGTCGTCGATGATGGTGAAATCGCTTCGCGGCACGAGCACATACGCCATCCGCGGCACCGGCCCGGCCATCCCGGTGATCGCCCCGAGCATGACCCAGTCCGCGGCATCGACCCCGCTGCAATAGGACCACTTGCCGGAGAGGCGATAGCCGCCCTCGACCGGCTCGGCCTTGCCGGTCGGCGCGAAGCTCGAGGCCATCAGCGCGTCGGGGTCGGACCAGAACTCGGCCTGCGCCTGCGCCGGGAAGAAGGCGGCCAGCGGATCGTGGCAGGTCAGGATGACCCAGACCCAGGCGGCCGAGCCGTCGCCGCGGGCGAGCTCGGCGGTGATCTCCATCGCCGCGTCCATGCGCAGCTCCGGCCCGCCGAATTTCCGCGGCTTCATCAGCCCCATCAGCCCGGCATCGCGAAAATCGCGCAGCGTCTCGTCAGGCAGGCGGCGCAGCCGCTCGGTCTCGACCGCGCGCTCGCGCAGCACCGGGACGAGCTCCCGCGCCCGCGCCACAAGGCCCGCGTGCGACGGCGCCGGCGTGGCCGCAGCGGCCGGCGCACTGAGCTCGGTCAGCGCCATCTGAACCTCCTACGCGTGCGCCTCGGCAGCGCAGCGGTTGCGCTGGGTGCCGAGGCCGGTGATCGACGCTTCCATCACGTCGCCGGGGCGAAGGAAGCGGTTGTGATGGGCGCCGTTGCCGGCGGGCGAGCCGGTCGCGATCACGTCGCCCGGCAGGAGCTGGACATGGGCGGAGAGGTATTCGATCTGGCGGGCGACGCCGAACAGCATGTCGGCCGTGGTCTCGTCCTGCATGACATCGCCGTTCAGCTTCAGCGTGAGGTGCAGGTCCTGCGGATCGGGGACGAAGGCGGCGGGCACCAGATAGGGCCCGAACGGCAGGAAGCCGGGCTGCGACTTTCCCTTGAGCCAGTCGAAGCGCATCTCCTTGTGCGGGACGCGGTCGCGCGCCGTCACGTCGTTCGCAACGGCATAGCCGGCGACGCAGCCGAGCGCTTCGGCCCGGGTCACGTGGCGCGCCGGCCGGCCGATCACCGCGGCCAGCTCGAGTTCCCAGTCGGGCCGGGCGATGCCGTCGGGCAGCGGCACGTCGTCGAACGGGCCGACGACGGCCGAGGTCGCCTTCTGGAACACGAAGGGCTCCCCGCTCGCGGCCCGCACGTCCATCGTGCGCTCGGCTTCGGCGCGGCGCTCGGCATCGGACTTGCCGGGCTCCGCCGCCTTGGCCGATTGCGACATGATGAGGTCGATCACGTGCTTGCGGTAGTTCATGCCGGCGCAGAAGACGTTGCGCGGCCGCTCGACCGGCGGATGGACGCGGAGCTGGTCGAGCGGCGCGGAGAGGGCCTGCAACCGCTCCGCCAGCGGGCCCGAGCGCGTCGCGTCCGCGAAGCGGCGCAATACCGGAAAATTCGTCGGCCAGTGATCGAGCACGCCGAGCACGGTGTCGGCGCCGAGGATGCCGCCGCCGAGCGCATCGACATGGGCGTTGGCGGCGCGGACCGCGATCACCCGCTCGCCGGTCACGATGCCCGCGAACGGAATTCCGCCCGCCACCGAGAAGGTACCGAGCGCAAAGTCCCTCAGCGCCGCGTCACCCGCCATGCCGTCTCTCCATCTTCCAAATCAGCCTAGCGGGCCGCCCCGGCCGCTGGCCAATGGGATGTTTCGATGGATGCCATTGCGGCCGGCGATGGCGCTCACGCGTCGAAGATCGCGACCGCCCGGGTCCATCCCGCCGAGGCGCGGTGCACCTTGACCGGGAAGCACGCGATCTGGAAGCCGTCCGGCGGCAGGTCTTCGAGATTGTGCAGCTTCTCGATATGGGAATAGCCGATCTCGCGCCCGGCACGATGCCCCTCCCAGATCAGGCTGGCGTCGCCGGTCTCCTGCACGCGCCTGCGGGTGAAGGAGAACGGTGCGTCCCAGCTCCAGGCGTCGGTGCCCGTGAGGCGGACGCCGCGCTCCAGGAGGTACAGCGTCGCCGCCTTGCCGACGCCGCAGCCGGCATCGACGTAGTCGTCCTCGCCATAGCGCGCGCCGGCGCGGGTGTTGACGACGACGATCTCGAGCGGCTTCAGCGCATGGCCGATGCGCTTCAGCTCGGCCTCGACGTCGGCCGGCTGCACCACGTAGCCGTCGTCGAGATGACGGAAGTCGAGCTTCACCGCCGGCTGGAAGCACCATTCCAGCGGCACCTCGTCGATCCGCCACGACGGCTCGCCGCCCGGCTTCAGGGCGTGATTCATCGACGAGAAATAGTGATAGGGCGCGTCGAGATGGGTGCCGTTGTGGGTCGAGATCGTGCACTGCTCGACCGCGCCGTATTCCCCGTTCGGCAGGTCGTCGACCGAGACGCCCATGAACTTCGCGATGTTCGGCGCGGTCTGGTGGTGGTCGAGATAGGTGATCTTCGGCCGCATCTCCGCCGGGTCGCTGGCGATGCCCTGCATCAGCGGGACGGACAGATCGACGATCCTGCGCGCCATGGGTTCTCCGTTCAGTTCAATCTTCTGCTCTCGTCATGGCCGGGCTCGTCACACGGCCACCCCACGACTTTGGTCGCCACAGAGTCATGGCTGCCCGGCCCGAGGCCGGGCATGACGGGCCGCGGAAGCGGCCCGGCGGCTCACGTCGTCCGCTCGCGGAGCGGCTCGGGCGTCAGCGTGGCGGCTTCGACCACCTGGCGATTGGCCGCGAACCGGTAGACCGGCAGCAGGAGCACCAGCAGCACCGAGACCGCCATGCAGATCTCCATCGCCGTCAGGACCACGCCGTAGGAGTGGTCGTAGTCGTAGCTCGCCCCCATGACGAAGGGGCCGAAGCCGGCGCCGATGACGAAGATGCCATAGGTGTAAGCATAGATCTCGGCGAATGCCTTGAGGCCGAAATAGCGGCTGACCCAATAGCCCAGGATCTCCGCTTCCGAGCCGAGGCCGAGGCCGAGCAGGATGCCGGCGCCCATCATCACCGGCAGGGCGGCGCCGTAGTGCAGGAGGACGGCGCCGAGAAGCGGCGCGATGAAGAAGATCACCGCGACCTTCGGCGTGTCGTAGCGGTCGAGCAGCCAGCCCGACAGCATGCGCCCGATGATGGTGAAGAGCCCGGCCATCGACAGCACCGTCGCGGCGGTCTCCCGCGCCATGCCGCGATCGGTCAGGAGCGGCACCGAGTGGCCGATGATGCCGGTGACCGAGACCGCGATCAGGAACTGCGCGGCGAGGATGATCCAGAGCGTGCCGGTGCGGCGGGCCTCGGCGGCGCTCATGCCGACGTCGGCACCCGGCCGGAGGTCGCGCCCGGCGCCGCCCGCCTCGCGCGGCGGCTCGTGCAGCAGGAGGATCGCCGCGCCGAGCGCGACGACGAGGACCAGGAGGCCCATCCCGACATAGGCGCCACGCCAGCCCCAATGGGCGATCACGACGGCAAGGAACTGCGGCATCAGCGCCGCGCCGACGCCGCCGCCGATGCCGATGACGCCGAGCGCGAGGCCGCGGCGGCGATGGAACCAGAGCGAGATCACCTTCGAGAAGGCGACCGGCCCGACGAAGGCCGCGGTGATGCCGACCGGGATCCACATCAGATAGAGCTGGGTCAGCGAGCCCGTGAGCTGCGACAGCGCCAGGACCGCGAGGCCGAACAGCGCGGTGCCGGTGATCATGATCGGCCGCGCGCCCCAGCGATCGGTCAGCCAGCCGAGCACCGGGGAGGAGATCGCCGCGAGGAAGGAGGCGATGATCATGACCACCGAGAACTCGGCACGGCCCCAGTGGAACTCGGTGGTGATGGGCCCCATGATCAGCGGCAGCGAATAGAAGATCACCGGCCCGGCGCCGAGCGCCGCGCCGATGGCGGCGGCGATCGTCACGCCGGTCGCCCGCGGCGTCCATTCCGTCTTGGCCATCGCTTGCTTCCTCCGTTCACGTCGCCGCGTCTCCTGCGCGGCTCGGTTCGCCCGGTGGTCAGACCGGCGGCGGCGTCCACAGGCCCGGATCGGGCACCGGGCGCGGCATCGTCGGCGGTCCGCCGGAGAGGATGCCGGTACCCCACTGGTCGGTAATGTCCGGCCCCGGCGGATAGACCGTCGGCCTCCAGGTAGCGTCGTCCACCCGCTCGACGTCGGCGGTGTATTCGATGACATTGCCGGCCGGGTCGACGAAATAGGAGAAGGCGTTGTTGCCGGCGACGTGCCGGCCCGGCCCCCAGGCGAGATGCACCTTCTCGCGCAGGAGGCGCCCGGTGCCGCGCATCATCTCCTCCAGGTCGCGCATCTCGAAGGCGACGTGGTTGATCGCGGTCGGCCCCGGCAGGAAGGCGATCGAATGGTGCATCGCGTTGCACCGGGCGAAGCACATGAACTCGCCGAGCCAGTCGCTGATGCGGAAGCCGAGCGCGTCCTCGTAGAACTTGACCGTCTTCGGAATGTCTCCGGTGTGCATCACGACATGGGCGAGCGTCGCCGGGATCGACTCGCCCTTGCCGAGCGCGCGCGCCGGACGGTCCTCGACCCCGCTCGAAACCTCGACGACGCGGCCGTCGATATCGAAGAAGCGAAAGCCGTAGCCGCCGCCGGGCGCATCGAGACGCGCGGGGGCGCCGACCAGCTTGACGCCGGCGGAGGCGAGCCGCTCGGCAATGGCGTCGACCGCGGCCGCATCGTCGGCGCCGAAGGCGAGCACGTCCATCCGCTTCTCGTCCGCCTTGCGGAGGCGAAAGACGAAGGCCTCGGGCGAGCCTTCGGCGGCGAAATAGGCGACATCGCCGTCGCGCCCGACCTCCCGGAGGCCCCACACGCCGGCAAGGAAGGCCCGCTCCTCGTCGAAATTCGGCGCCGCGAGACCGACGTGGCGCAGCTTCGTCACCTGGGGCGCAGGCATCGCCGTCTCCCGAAAACAGCCATCGGACCGCTTGCAGCGTCCGACGCCGGCCCGCCCAGGACCAATCGAATCTTCCGATGCCAGCCATCGGAGCCTGCAATGCCTGTGCTAGTCTCCCGGCAAAGATGGGAGGATGCGATGACCAAGCTCACGGCGTTCGACCTCAACCTCATCGTCGCGCTCGATGCGCTCCTGCGCGAACGCAGCGTGACGCGGGCTGGCGAAATGGTCGGGCTCAGCCAGTCGGCCATGAGCGGCGTGCTCGGCCGGCTGCGCCACTCGTTCAAGGACGATCTCCTGGTCAGGGTCGGCCGCCGGCTGGAGCTGACGCCGCTCGCCGAGGAGCTGCTGGAGCCGGTGAGCCAGTGCGTCGCCCAGCTCACCGAGCTGGTCGAGCAGCGCCCGGCGTTCGATCCGGCCGAGGCGAAGCGCACCTTCGCCGTCGCCGCGACCGACTATGCCGCTTTCCTCCTGCTGCAGCCGCTGCTGCAGCTTCTCGCGACCGAGGCGCCGGGGATCGCGGTGCGGATGATCCAGCTCGAGCCCGACACCGTCGACCGGCTGGGCACCGGCGAGGTCGATTTCCTCATCATGCCCTCGGAGATCGAGACCCGCTTCCCCGGCGAGCTCCTGTTCATCGACCGCTGCGTCTGCGCCGTGTGGAAAGGCCATCCGGAGGTCGGCGACAGCCTGTCGGAGGCGCAATATCTCGCGCTGCCCCATCTCACCTTCGGCATGGACCGGCCGAGCGGCCGCTCGGTCGCCGACCAGCATCTCGAAAAGATCGGCCTGAAGCGCAACGTGGTGGCGACGGCGGAAGGCTTCCTCATCGCGCCCTTTCTCCTCAAGGGGACGCGGATGGTGACGCTGGTGCATCGCCGCCTCGGCGAGCGCGTGCAGGCCGCCGCCGAGATCCGGCTGGTCGAGCCGCCGATGGAGCTGCCGGAGATCCACGAGAGCGTGTTCTGGAGCCCGCAGAACAGCCGCTCGCCCGCCCATCTGTGGTTCCGCGCCAAGCTGGTCGAGGTCGCGCGGGCGCTCGACCGGAATGCGGCCGCCGCGCTGCCGGCCTGAGCCGGAGGTGCCGGCATCGGCGGAGGCAATGGCATCCATCCGCACAATCCATTGGTCCGCTCGCCGCGTCCACGGCAGTCTTGCAGGCTGAACGACAACCGACTTGTGGAGGAGACGCCGATGGCCGCCACGACTGCAGCCGAGCCCAGCTCGGTCCACCTCGTCGGCAGCATCGCCCTGGACTCGGTGCCGGAAGTCTTCCAGACCGCTGGACGCGTGCTCGGCCGCCGGCTCGGCCGCATTCCCGACGGCGAGCCCGGCGGACGCCGGCTCTGGATCAGTTGGCAATATCCGCTGCTCCGCGCCAACGGCTACCTCCGCGCTGGGCCGCCCGACGTCGCGAGTGGAATGGGCTTCCAGCCGCTCGCGCTGGCGCCGGGGGTGAAGGCCGCGGACATCCATTTCGGAGAGCTCGGCTACGCGCGCGAGGCCCGCGCCTCGTACGAGGATTTCCTCGCCGCCCGCGCGGCGGGCGAAATTCCGGCCGATGCCCGGTTCCAGGTCTGCCTGCCGACACCTTACGCCGTCATCAGCGCGTTCTGCCGCGGCCCCGACATGCTTGCGATCGAGGCCGCCTACGAGCGCGCCATGATCGCCGAGATCGGCAGGATCGCGGCCGCGATCCCGCACCGCGATCTCTGCATCCAGTTCGACGTCTGCAACGAGATGGTCATGATCGACGGCCAACTGCCGTTCTTCCGTCCGCCGACGTTCGACGACCCGATGGCCGAGGTGATGGCGCGGCTGAAGCGGCTCGCGGCAGCGGTGCCGGAGGATGTCGAGCTCGGCATCCACCTCTGCTATGGCGATCTCGACGCCAAGCACTTCGTCGAGCCGCGCGACGCGGCCAAGCTGGTCGAGATGGCGAATGCGCTGGCCGGCGGGCTGCCGCACGCGCTGGCCTATGTCCACATGCCCGTCCCCGCAGGCCGCGACGACGACGGCTATTTCGCGCCGCTCGACCGGCTTGCCCTGAATCCCGCGACCGAGCTCTTCCTGGGCCTCGTCCACTCCGACGGCGCGGAGGCCACCCGGCGGCGCATCGCGGCCGCGGCCCCGCATGCCCGGGCGTTCGGCATCGCCACCGAATGCGGGATCGCGCGACAGCGAACGCCCGATCTCGTGAGGTCGCTCCTCGAGGTCCACGCGGCCTGTTCCGCCGAGCCGGCACGGACGGGAGCGCCCTCGTGATCCAGCTCGACCGCAGCCACGACGGCGCCGCGCGAAGCTGGGAGCCGAGCGCCAACCGCGAGGGCACCGATTTTCCGGTCCAGAACCTGCCGCTCGGCATCTTCCGGCGGCGCGGCGAGCCCGACCGGGCCGGCGTCGCGCTCGGCGACTTCGTCGTCGACCTCGCCGTGCTGCGCGAGGCCGGGCTGCTCGCGGGCGACGCTGCGGCGGCAGCCGCGGCCGCGGCCGGACCGACGCTGAACCCGCTGCTCGCCCAAGGCCGCGGGCCGGCGCGGGCGCTCCGGCTCGCCCTGTTCGACCTTCTCGGCGAAGGGGGCGCCGGCAGCGGCCGTGCCAAGGCGCTCCGCGAGCGCCTGCTCGTCCCGATCGCCGAGGCCGAGCTCGCGCTTCCGGCGGCGATCGGCGGCTTCACCGATTTCCTGACCTCGGCCGACCACACCTTGCGGATGGGCCGCAACGCCCTGCCGCCCGCTTTCACCCAGATCCCGATCGCCTATAACAGCCGCGCCAGCTCGGTCCGGGTGTCGGGCGAGGAGGTGCGGCGGCCGAACGGCGTCTGGCGCGAGGTCGAAGGCGAAAAGGTCGCCTTCGGCCCCGAGCCGTGGCTCGATTTCGAGCTGGAGCTCGGCGCCTTCGTCGCCGGCGAGAACGCCCTCGGCGCGCCGATCCCCATCGAGGCGGCGGCCGATCGGCTGTTCGGCTACTGCCTCCTGAACGACTGGTCGGCCCGCCGCATCCAGTTCCTCGAATCGATGCTCGGGCCGTTTCTCGGCAAGAGCCTCTCGACCACGATCTCGCCCTGGATCGTGACCGCGGATGCGCTCCTGCCGTTCGCTGTCGCGGCACGGCCGCGGCCCGAGGCCGAGCGGCCGCTGCCGCATCTGTCGAGCGCGGACGACCAGGAGCACGGCGGCCTCGACATCGTCATGGACGCCCTGTTCTCGACGGCGGCGATGCGGGCCCGACACGAGCCGCCGCATCGGCTGACGCGCGCCGGGTTCCGCCTGATGTACTGGACCTTCGCCCAGATGCTGACCCATCACGCCAGCAACGGCTGCAACCTCCGCCCCGGAGACCTGTTCGGCTCGGGCACCGTCTCCGGGCCGACCGACGACAGCCGCGCCTGCCTCGCCGAGATCAGCCAGCGCGGCACCGTCGCCTTCGTGCTGCCCGGCGGCGAGGAACGCACCTGGCTCGAAGACGGCGACGAGGTGATCTTCCGCGCCCGCGCATCCCGCGAGGGCTTTGCGTCGATCGGCTTCGGCGAGTGCCGCGGCCGCATCGCCCCCGCCCCGGCGTGGCCGGCTGCGCACTGAGAGGCGCCCGATGGAGCTCTTCACCTGCACGCCGCGCGCGCCGGAAACCGGCGCTGGCGCCGGCGGCGCCGCCGTCCGCGCACGTGGCCGCACCCGCGTCGTCGACATCCATTGCCATCTGTCGGTGCCGGAGGCGGACGCCCTGGTCGCGGCGCAACGCCCGCAGGGCGGCTTCGCCGACAGCTTCAGCTCGGCGCTGACCCGCGAGGTCAACCGCACCCAGTTCCAGGGGATTGCGGCGAAACTCGCCTCGCTCGAGGCGCGCCTGGCCGACATGGACCGCATGGGCGTCGACGTCCAGGCGGTCTCCCCTTCGCCCGGCCAGTATCATTACTGGGCGCCGCCGGAGCTCGGGCGCGAGCTCGCCCGCCTCGTCAACGACCGCATCGCGGAGGCGGTCGGACGCCATCCCGGCCGTTTCGTCGGCCTCGGCACGGTGCCGCTGCAGGCGCCGGCGCTCGCCGTCGAGGAGTTGCGGCGCGCCGTGCGCGAGCTCGGCCTCCGCGGCATCGAGATCTCCTCGAACGTGGAAGGCCGCGAGCTGGCCGACCCGGAGTTCCGACCGTTCTTCGCGGCGGCGGAGGAGCTCGGCACGCTGATCTTCCTCCACCCGCTCGGCTTCACCCACGGCGAGCGGCTCAGCGAGCATTATTTCAACAACGTCATCGGCAATCCGCTGGAATCGACGATCGCGATCGGCCACCTGATCTTCGGCGGCGTCCTGGAGCGGCACCCCGGCCTCAAGATCTGCGTCGCCCACGGCGGCGGCTACCTGCCGACCTATATCGGCCGCATGGACCATGTCTTCGCCGCCCGTGCGGACGGCCGCCAGAACATCACGAAGCCGCCGAGCCACTGGCTCCGCAAGCTCTATTTCGACACGGTGATGTTCGATTCCGACCAGCTCCGCTGGGTGGTCGAGAAATACGGCGCCGACCACGTCCTGCTCGGCACGGATTTCCCCTTCGACATGGCGGAAGAGGACCCGGTCGGCTTCGTCTCCACGCTGCCCGACGAGGTTCGTGAGCGGGTGCTGGGCGGCAACGCGGCCGCGCTCCTCGGCCTCGGCGCCGCGGCCGCTTCCGGGCGGTGATTCTGCGGCGTCGGCCCGCCGGGTGGCCCGCCTGACGGCAGGCCCTACTCTATTGACTCCTCCATGATTGCAGCCTGCAATGCGCGACGGTTCGGACACGAACGGACGGCGCCGCGCACGGTGAACGGGCGGTCCGCCCGTGCCCAAGGGAGGGGATGGATGGGCAAGCTCAGGTCGTTTGGCGCGGCGGCCCTGCTCGCGGCGGCCTCGCTGCTGTCGACGGCGGGCGCGCAGGCAGAGGAGACGCATCTCAAGTTCGTCACCCTCGCGCCGCCCAACTGGGTGATGACGAAGCTCTTCATCGCGCCCTGGGTCGAGCGCATCAACGAGGCCGGCAAGGGCGTCATCCACGTCGACCGCTTCGACGGCTACAGCATCGCGAACAACCTCAACGTCTACGACCGCGTCCAGAGCGACGTCGTCCAGATCGCCTGGGGCATCCCCGCCTATGCCGCCGGCCAGTTCCCCCTGCTCGGGGTCGGCGACCTGCCCTTCGTCGTGCAGCACAGCGAGGACACCGCGGTCGCGCTCTGGCGCATGTACGCGCGGGGCGATTTCGGCCACGAGTTCGACCAGGTCCATCCGCTGATGCTGATCGCCCTGCCCCAGGCCGGGCTGCAGATGGCGCGGGCCGAGGTGCACACGCTCGCCGACCTCAAGGGCAAGAAGATCCAGGCATCGAACCGCGTCACCACGGCGACGGCCGAGGCGCTCGGGGCGACGCCGATCTCGCTGAACGTCGGCGAAATGTACGAGGCGCTCCAGCGCCGCACCGTCGACGGCGTCTTCATGCCGTGGACCGCGTTCGACCCGTTCAAGCTCGACGAGGTGACGCATTTCCACCTCGACGCGCCGCTTGGCGGCGGCGTCGCCATGATCTTCATGTCGAAGAAGAAATGGGACGCGCTGCCGGCCGCGGCGAAGAAGGCGATCGACGAGAATTCCGGCGAGGCGGCGACCCGCGCCTTCGGCAAGCTGTGGGATTCGCAGCAGCACGACGCCCTGGAGAAGCTCCGTGGCGAGAAGGGCCATACCATCGTGACGCTGCCGGCCGACGAATACGCGCGCTGGAAGGCCAAGATCGAGCCGGTGGTGGCCAATTGGGAGAAGTCCACGCCCGGCGCCGACAAGGTGCTCCAGGCGCTGCGCGACGAGGTTGCCAAGGTCGACGCCGAAGGGAAGTGAGGGCATTGGCCCGCCTGTCTTTGGCGCGGGGCGAGGCGACGAAGCAACCCAGGAGCGGCAAGCCACCGCGCCCGTCATGGCCGGGCTTGGCCCGGCCCTCCACGAGTTTGCAACCGCCGCCAAAGCGTGGATGCCCGGGCCAAGCCCGGGCATGACGGCGGAGAAGCCGGAGCACGCCGCCGCTGGATTGCTTCGCTTCGCTCGCAATGACGGCGGGCGGCAAGAAGGGTAAGGACATGAGCATTCTCGGCGTCGAATCGCTCGTCTACGGCGTCGACGACCTCGACACGGCGGCGCGCTTCTTCACCGATTTCGGCCTGGTCGCGGAAACGCGGGCGGCCGACGGCCACGTCTTCCGCCTGCCCGAGGGCTCGTCCATCGTGCTGCGGCGGGCCGACGACCCGGCGCTGCCGGCGCCGTTCCTTGCCGGCAACGGCCCGCGCGAGGTGATCTGGGGCGTCGACAGCTCCGCGGCGCTCGAGGCGATCCGTGCGGACCTCGTCCGCGACCGCGACGTCGCGGTCGATGCCGGCGGCACGCTCCACACCCGTGACGACCAGGGCATCGCGATCGGCTTTCGCGTGTTCCGGCGGCAGATGCCGGAGTTCGCACCCTCGGTCGAAAACAACCCGGCCGACGTCAAGCGCTGGAACCGCCATCGCAACTGGTACGACGAGGCGAGGCCCAAGATCATCATCCACGTCGTCTTCGGCATCCCCGAGATCGACAAGGGCATCGACTTCTACACGGAGCGGCTCGGCTTCCGCACCAGCGACGTGATGAAGGGCGTCGGCAAGTTCCTGCGCTGCGACGGGCGCGCCGACCACCACAACCTGTTCTTCATCAAGACGCCGCGGCTGATCTTCAGCCACGTCGCCTTCGGGGTCGACAATATCGACGAGCTGATGGCCGGTGCCGACGACATGCAGCGCCGCGGCTGGGCCAGCGAGCAGGGCCTCGGCCGCCACCGCATCTCGTCCTACCTGTTCTACTACATGAAGTGCCCAGCCGGCGGGCAGGCCGAATACTCCGCCGACGGCGACTACCTCACCGACGACTGGCAGCCGCGGCTGTGGTCGAACGCCTATGGCCACATCCACTGGCTGGCGCAGCTTCCCGATGCGGCGGCGCGGGCGCCCCGCGACATGACGGTCATCGAAGGCCGCATCCCGAGCGTCGCCGAGACTGCGGAAAGCCGATAGCCCGTGTCCCCGAATCCGGCCTCCGCCTGTCATCCCGGACGCCGCGAAAGCCGCGATCCGGGATCCGGGTCCATGGCGCCGCGCCCGGCCTCGGATCCCGGCTCTCCGCTGCGCATGCGAACTCGCGTGTTCGCGAGTTCGCCACGTGGAAGCGCAAGTCGGGCAAGCCCGACCTGCGGCCCGGATGACAGGACGGGTCGGCGGTCATGACCGACGAGGTCGAAACGATCATCGCGACGGTCGGCGAGCCGGTGACGACGGCCACTCGCGGCCCGCTCGACCGGCTCGAGGTGCGGCTCGGCACGCTGTCCGAAATGATCGCGGTCGTCTGCGTCACCGGCATGCTGGCCGTCGCCGCGCTGACCATGGCCGACGTCCTGCTGCGCTGGCTCGCCAATTCGCCGATCCCGGCGCTGAACGAGGTCGTCGAGCAGGTCTTCGCGGTGGCGATCGCCGCCTGCATCCCGGCCGGGCTCGCCCGCGGCGTCAACCTCCGCATCGACCTCGTCTCGCGCCACCTGTCGCGGCGCACCGAGGCCTGGCTCGAGGTCGTCGGCCACCTCTTCATGCTGGCCTTCTATGGCGTCCTGGCCTGGCGCATCGCCGCCTTCGGCGACTATCTCGACGCCCAGCATCGCGTCACCGTCATCCTGCGCTGGCCGCAAGCCCCGTTCATGTGGGCGGTCGGGGCGCTGTTCGCCTACGGCTCGGTGGTGCAGGCCGTCATCACGCTGAACGCCGCCCGCCGCGCCGCCGCGCTCGGCCTCGCGCGGTCGCCGGCGGCCTGGCTCGGCGCGGCGATCGCGGTCCTCGCCGTCGCCGTCGCGCTGGCCTGGGGCATCGCCGATTTCACGCCGCTCTCGGCCTGGGCACAGGGCCATGTCGGCGCGGCCGTCACGATCGCCTTCGTGGTGATGTGGCTGCTCACTCTCGCGCTGATCCCGATCGCCGCGGTGATGGGCGTCGCCGGCGTTCTCGCCGCCGCGCTCTTCACCGGCTGGCAGCCGGCCATGAGCGCCGCCACCACCGAGGTCACCGGCTTCCTCACCAACAGCCAGGTCGCGACCCTGCCGCTGTTCCTGATGATGGGCAGCTTCGCCGCCGCCTCGAACATCTCGGAGGACGTCTACCGCCTCGCCCATGTCGTGCTCGGCCGCTTCCGCGGCGGCCTCGCGCTCGCCACCATCGGCGGCTGCGCCGGCTTCGGCTCGCTGACCGGCTCCTCCATGGCGACCGCCGTCGTCATCGGCAAGGTGTCGCTGCCGGAGATGCGGGCGCGCGGCTATTCGCCCGCCTTCGCCACCGGCTGCTGCGCCGCCGGCGGCACGCTCGGCGCGCTGATGCCGCCGGCGTCCGGGCCGCTGATCCTGTTCGCGTTGCTGTCGGAAGCCTCGATCGGCCAGCTCTTCGTCGCTGCCATCGTGCCGGGGCTGATCGCGGTCGCGCTCTATTTCCTGACGGTGATGCTCTACGTGAAAGTCTCGCCCGCCTCGGCCCCCGTGAGCCGGGTGGAGGAGAAGGGCCAGCTCCTCGCCGCGCTGAAGCGGTGCGGTCCGGCGGCGCTGCTGTTCGGCTCGGTGCTCGGCGGCATCTATTCGGGCGTCTTCACCGCGACCGAAGCGGCGGCGGTCGGCGCGTTCGAGGCGTTCCTCTGCGCGCTTTTCCGCGGCAAGCTCCGCGGCCGCGCCTTCTGGCACGTGATGGCCGAGACCACCGCCACCACCGCGCTGATCTACGGCCTGATCTTCGGCGCGCAGATCTTCTCCTTCTTCGTCGGCGTCAGCGCCCTCACCCAGACCGCGACCGAATTCCTCAGCCACCTCAACTGGGCGCCGGTCGCGATCATCGCCGTGATCCTGGTGATCTATCTCGCGCTGGGCTCGCTGATGGAGTCGTTCGCGGTGATGGTCATCACCGTGCCGATTGTGACGCCGCTGGTGCTGAACCTCGGCTACGACATCCTGTGGTGGGGCGTGATCAATCTCTGCGTCGTCGAGACCGGATTGATCCACCCGCCGCTCGGGCTCAACGTCTTCGTCCTGAAGAGCCTGCAGCCCGACGTGCCGATGGCGACGATCTACAAGGGCGTCGCGCCCTTCGTCGTCGCCGACCTCGTGAAGCTCGTGCTGCTCGTCGCCTTCCCGGCGCTGACGCTGTGGCTCGCCTCGACCATGAACCCCTGACCGCCCGGAGAAAACCTCATGTCCGCCCTGCCCGACCGCGTCCACCTCGTCGGCACCATCGGCCTCGACAACGTGCCCGAGACCTTCCGCACCGTCGGCGAGATGCTGGGCTCGCGCCTCCGCCGCGTGCCGGACGGCGAGCCCGGCGGCCGGCGGCTCTGGATCTCGTGGCAATACCCGCTGCTCCGCGCCAACCCCTATCTCCAGGCCGACCGCGACAGCCGGCCGACCTTCATCGGCCCCAACGTCCGCCTCGGCGAGGGCGTGAAGCCGGAGGAGGTGCGCTTCGGCGAGCTCGGCTATGCCCGCGAGGCGCGGGCCTCCTATCTCGACTTCCTCGCCGCGAAGCGGGCAGGTTCGCTGCCGCAAGGCGTGCGCTTCCAGGTGTCGCTGCCGACCCCGCTCGCGGTGATCCAGGCCTTCACCCGCCCGGACGACGTGAAGGCCATCGAGCCGGCCTACGAGGCGGCGATGCTGCGCGAGGTCCAGGTGATCTGCGATTCCATCCCGCACCAGGATCTCACGATCCAGTGGGACGTCTGCGGCGAGATGGTCGCCTGGGACGGCCGCATGAAGAACGGCGTCGTCACGCTGTTCGAGGACTTTCGCGGCGCCATCATCGACCGGCTGGTGCGGCTGTCGGAGCCGATCCCGGCCGACGTCGAGCTCGGCTTCCACCTCTGCTACGGCGACCTCGACGCCAAGCATTTCATCGACCCGCTCGACATGGGCAAGATGGTCGAGCTCGCGAACACCCTCAGCGAACGGATCGGGCGGCCGATCGCCTATTTCCACATGCCGGTGCCGATCGACCGCAGCGACGACGCCTATTTCGCCCCGCTGGAGCAGTTGAAGCTGAAGCCCGGCACCGAGCTCTATCTCGGCTGCGTCCATGCCGCCGACGGCGCCGAGGGCACCAAGAAGCGCATCGCCGCCGCACAGCGGCACTACCCGGCATTCGGCATCGCCACCGAATGCGGCATGGGCCGCAACAAGACGGCAGACGTGGTGAAGAACCTCCTCGCCATCCACGCCGCCGCGACGGAGGCCTGACCGCCCTCTGCATTGACTTCGGCAACAGGCCGACGGAAAGTAACTGACTGGATACTAACGGCGCCGAGGCTCCCATTTTCGGGCGGGCCGACCGGCCGTCGCGGCGGGCCTCGCGTCGAGGGAGGCGGATCGTCTTGGGCGTCGGAGAGCGCGCATCGGCGGCAGGCGCCGCCCCGGCCGTTGTGCCGGGGCGTGCGGGTGCCGGCCGTTTCGGCCGCGGCGCCGGAACCGTCCTCGCCGACTACGGCATCTGGGCCGCGCTCGCGATCGCCATCGTCGTCTCCGCCGCCACCGCGCCGCGCTTCCTCAGCGGCGCCAACATCCACGACCTGATGAGCGCGATGGCGGTGCTGGGCATCGTCTCGGTCGGCCAGACGGTGGTGATCCTGTCCGGCGGCATCGATCTCAGCGTCGGGATGCTGATGGGCCTGGTGACGGTGCTCACCAACGGCATCATGAACGGCGATGCCGCGCTGGCCTGGCCAATGGTCGCGCTCGGCCTCGCGATCGGCCTCGGCGTCGGTCTCCTGAACGGCGGTCTCCTCGTGCTGACCCGGATCGACCCGCTGATCCTCACCTTCGGCATGCTGTCGATCCTGACCGGCGCGATCTTCGTCTACACCGACCAGACCGTCGGAGCGGCGCCGGCGAATTTCCGCGCCATCGCCCAGGGCTCGCTCGGCCCGTTCCCGTATCTCTTCCTGGTGATGGTCGTGGCGGCGGCGATCGCCTGGCTGGTGCTGACCCGGACGCGCTTCGGGCGCTACGTCTACGCCATCGGCGGCGCCGAGGAGCACGCGCGGCGCGCCGGCATCCCGATCGCGCCGATGAAGGTCGCGATCTACGCCATCTCCGGCCTCACCGCCGGGATCGCCGGCATCGGCCTCGCCGCCCGGCTCGGATCCGGCTACACGCTCGCCGGCCAGGGCTTCGAGCTCGACTCGATCGTCGCCGTCGTCCTCGGCGGCACCTCGCTCGCCGGCGGGCGCGGCAGCGTGATCGGCACCATCGGCGCCGTCGTCTTCCTCGCGATCCTCAGCAACGGGCTCAACCTCGCCGGCATCAGCCCCTATACCCAGCAGGTCGTGAAGGGGCTCGTCGTCGTCGCCGCGGTCGTGCTCTACACGAGGGCGCGGCGGGCATGAGCGACGCCCTCGCCCGCGATCGCGCTGCCGGCGGCGCGGCCCTGGCCGTGCTGGAGCGGCTCGGCATCTGGGCGGCGCTCGTGGTGCTGATCGCGATCGCCTCGGGGCTCAGCCCCTATTTCTTGTCGCTCAACAATTTCCTCAACATCCTGAACCAGGCCTCGGTCGTCGGCACGACCGCGGTGGGTGTGACGCTGGTGATGATCACCGGCGGCGTCGATCTCAGCGTCGGCAGCATCATCAGCCTGTCGGCCGACATCGCCGCCACCGTGATGAACGGCAGCGACGGCAACGTTCCCCTCGCGATCCTGCTTGCGGTCGGCGCCGGGGCGGTGGTCGGGCTCGTCAACGGCGTCCTCGTCGCCAAGCGCAACGTGCCGAGCTTCATCCTGACGCTCGGCACCGGCGCCGCGGTGCAGGGGCTCGGCCTGCTCTATACCGGCGGCACCGCGAGCGGCGTCATCGCCCCGTGGTTCCAGCACACCATCGGCGGCCGGCCTTATCTGCACGTGCCGGGCGTCGTCTTCGTCTTTGCCGCCATCGTCCTCGTCGGGCTCCTGATCGAGAAGACCACGGCCTTCGGCAGCCGCCTGTTCCTCGTCGGCAGCAACATCCGCGCGGCGGAGCTTTCGGGCATCGCGGTCGATCGCGTGCTGATCCTGGCCTACACGCTGAGCGGCACCGCCGCCGGCATCGGCGGCGTGGTGCTGCTCGGCCGGGTGGGCGTCAGCAGCGCCTTCGCCGGGCAGACCTACACCTTCGACGTGCTGGCGAGCGTGCTCCTCGGCGGCACCACCTTCCAGGGTGGCCGCGGCGGCATCGCCGGCACCATCGCCGGCGTGCTGCTGCTCGTGGTCGCCTTCAACCTCGTCAACATCCTCGGCCTCAACTTCAACACCCAGCTCGTGGTCAAGGGCGCGATCATCATCGGGGCCGCCTCGCTCTACCGCCTGCTTCAGCGCCAAACCTGAGGGACGCACCGCAACGGCCGCGGTGGCAACCGACCGCCCGGCCCGACAAAGGAGGACGACATGGATCTCTTCGCCTTCGGCAGGCGGCCGCTCCTGGCCGCCGCGCTTCTCGCCGGCGCGCTCGCCGCGGCGCCCGCATTCGCTGCGGACGACGCGCCGACCGACGTGCCCGGCTGCGACCTCGCCAAGCTTCCCGCTCCCGCGGTGGCGAGCAAGGAGGCCGAGGGCGCCAAGGCGATGGTCGACACCGCCGCGTTCAAGAAGAGCGGCACGATCAAGCTCGGCGTCAGCGCCGGCTACCTCGCGAATTCCTGGGTGGTGTTCGCGCTCCAGCTCATCAAGTACGAGGCCTCGAAGGACCCGCGCTACGCCAAGGACATCCGCGTCACCGACGCCGGCTTCAACGCCAACAAGCAGATCTCCGACATCCACGACCTGGTGAATTCCGGCGTCAACGCGATCATCTACTGGCCGGTCGACGACAAGGCGATCGAGCCGGCGCTGGAGGAGGCGGTCGCCAAGGGCATCCCGACGGTCAATGTCGGCGGCGGCTACAACAACGCCAAGGGCGTCACCTCCAACGCCTATATCGACCAGTACATCCTCGGCCGCATGGTGGCGCAGCATCTGATGGCCGACATGAAGGGCAAGGGCTCGATCCTCAGCCTGCTGCCGATCGCCGGCACCACCGCCGCCGTCGACCAGGACCGGGCGCTGAAGGACGTCCTCGGCGTCTGCCCCAGCGTCAAGCTGCTCGACACCGAGAACGGCGACTGGAACCGCGCCAAGTCGCAGACCATCGGCCAGAACTGGTCGCAGCGCTTCCCGCAGGCGACCGGCCTGTTCAGCCCCTCCGGCCAGATGACCATCGGCGCCGTGCAGGCGTTCGACCAGGCCGGCACGCTCGACCGCATCCAGCTCAGCCCGAGCGACGAATATAACGGCTGGCTGAAATGGGCCGTCGCGAACCCCACCAAGAACAGCGGCGTCGTCACCTTCCCGCCCGAGGCCGGCGCGGTCGGCGTCGAGCTGATGACCAAGATCGTGCAGGGCCAGGCGGTGCCGAAGGGCATGCAGGTGCCCTCGACCTACATTCCGCCGGCGGAGGTCAAGAAATACGCCGAGGCCAACCGCCCCGACGACTGGTGGGCGACGAAGTTGCCGGAACAGTGGCAGCCCAAGCATTGAGCGACGCCCCCGCCTTGGAGATGCGCGGCATCTCCAAGGCCTTTTTCGGGGTGCCGGCGCTCCGCGGCATCGATCTCGCCGCCGCCGCCGGCACGGTCCACGCGATCGTCGGCGAGAACGGCGCCGGCAAGTCGACCTTGATGGCGATCCTCGCCGGCGTGGTCGCGGCCGACGCAGGCGAGATCCGCATCGGCGGCGAGCCCCTGCCGATGGGCGATTCCGAGGCGGCGCGGCAGCGCGGCATCAGCGTCGTCTACCAGGAGTTCAACCTGATCCCGGATCTCTCGGTCGCGGCCAACGTGTTCCTCCACCGCGAGCCGACCCGGCATGGCTTGCTCGCCAGCCGGCGAATGCGGCAGGAGACGGCGCGGCTTCTCGCCGAGGTCGGCGCCGCCGACATCGACCCGCGCCTCCGCGCCGGGCAGCTCGGCGTCGCCCAGCAGCAGCTCGTCGAGGTGGCCCGCGCGCTGGCGCTCCGGCCGCGCATCCTGGTGATGGACGAGCCGACCGCCGCGCTCGCCGCGCAGGAGCAGGCGCGCCTGCTCGACCTCGCCCGGACGCTGCGCGCCCGCGGCACCACCATCCTCTACATCTCGCACCGGCTGGAGGAGGTCTTCGCGATCGCCGACCGCATCACCGTGCTGAAGGACGGCCGCCACGTCGCGACGCTCGACACCGCCGCGACCGATCGCGACGAGATCGTGCGCCTGATGGTCGGCCGCGACCTCGCCCGCGGGCTCTATCCGGAGCGGCCCGCTGCCCAGGCCGATCGAGGCACCCCGGCGCTCGCCGTCAGCCACCTCTCCTGGCCGGGCGTGCTCGACGATGTCTCGCTCGACGTGCAGCGCGGCGAGATCGTCGGCCTCGCGGGCCTCGTCGGCGCCGGGCGCACCTCGCTCGCCCGCGCCATCTTCGGCGCGGAGCCGGCCGCGCGCGGCGAAATCCGGCTCGACGGCCGGCCGGCGCACATCCGCTCACCCCGGGCCGCCACCCGCCTCGGCCTCGGCCTTCTCAGCGAGGACCGCAAGGGCGAGGGCCTGGCGATGAACCTCGAGGGCGTCGCCAACATCGCGGCCGTCCACCTCCCGACCACGATGGGCCTCGTCCGTCGCGCCGCCGAACGGCGCCAGGCGGTGACGCTCGCCGAGCGCGTCCGTCTCGCCCCGCAGGCGCTGAAGCGCGCGGTCCGCACGCTCTCCGGCGGCAACCAGCAGAAGGTGGTGCTGGCGAAGTGGCTCGCGGCGCGGGCCCGCGTCCTCATCCTGGACGAGCCGACGCGCGGCATCGACGTCGGCGCCAAGGCCGAGATCTATGCGATCATGCGCGAGCTCGCGGCGGAGGGCGTCGGCATCCTGTTCATTTCCTCGGAGCTGCCGGAGATCCTCGGCGTGAGCGACCGTATCCTGGTGATGCGCCGTGGCCGCATCGTCGCGGAGATGCCGGGCCCAGGCGCGACCGAGGAGGCGGTGATGCGCGCCGCCGTGATGGAGGACGAGCCGGCATGAGCTGGAACATCGGCATCGTGCAGATGGACTGCGTCACCGGCGACCTCGCCGCCAACCTCGCGCGCATCGAGGGGCGGACGAGGGAGGCGGTCGCGCAGGGCGCCGGCCTCGTGCTCTTTCCCGAGTGCGCCACGACCGGCTATTTCGTCGCCGACCGCATCGCGGCGCTCGCCGAGCCGATCCCCGGCCCGTCGAGCCGGCGCCTCGCCGCGCTCGCCCGCGCGACCGGCGCCCACCTCGTCGTCGGCATGATCGAGGCGGCGGACGGCGTCTTCTACGACGATGCCGTGCTGTTCGCCCCCGACGGCGCGCTCACGGTCTATCGCAAGGCGCACCTGTTCGGGCCCGAACGCGCGGTGTTCGCGGCCGGCAACCGCGCGGTCGTCGCCGAGACCCGGCTCGGACGGCTCGGCCTCACGGTCTGCTACGACCTGATGTTCCCCGAATATATCCGGGCCCTCGTGCTCGACGGGGCCGAAATGATCCTGAACGCGACCGACTGGATCTCCGACGACTGGCAGCGCGGCATGGGCTGGGGCACGGACAGCGTCGTCGCCCTCGCCCGCACCCGCGCGCTCGAGAACGGCGTCCATGTCGCGATGGCCGACCGCGCCGGCGTCGAGGCGGGCTGGACCAGCCTCGGCGGCTCGACCGTCGCGGCGCCCACCGGGCGGGCGCTGGCCGCGCTCGGCGCCGACGAGGACATGGCGGTCGCGACGATCGAGACCGGCAGCATCGACCTCGCCCGGTGGTCCGAGGTCGCGACCTATCTCCCGGACCGCCGTCCGGAGCTTTACGGGAGGAGCCGGCGTGCTTGATCCGCTCGACCTGAAGGCGTCGACGACCGCGCTGATCGTGGTCGACATGCAGAACGACTTCGTCCGCGAGGGCGCACCGCTGGAGGTGCCCGACGCGCGGGCGACCATCGACGCCCACCGCCGCCTTCTCGACCGCTTCCGCGGCGAGGGCCGGCCGGTCGTCTTCACCCGCTTCATCGCCGGGCCGAAGCGCACGCTGATCTGGAACTGGTCGGAGGTGCTGGCGCCGCCGGTCTGCTGTTGCTGGCCGGGCTTCATGCGCCATTTCCCCGACGTGCAGGGCGAGCGCGACGGCGCCGCGGTGATCGACGAGCTGGCTCCCCTCCCCGGCGAGCTTCAGCTCGACAAGTACAATTACGGCGCCTTCCACCGCACCGGCCTGCTCGACCACCTCCTGGCGGCAGGGGTCGATACCGTCGTCGTCACCGGCACCGTGACCCAGATCTGCGTCGACGAGACCGCGCGCGGCGCATTCCGCGAAGGCCTGAAGACGGTGATGGTGTCGGACGCGGTGTCGTCCTTCGATCCGGCGCTGCATCAGGCGACGCTTGCGAATTTCGCGATGAAGTTCGGCTGGGTGATGAGTGCCGACGAGGTGCTCGCCGCGCTCTAGCGGCACCGGCACGTCACTCGGGGCTTAACAATTTCGGCGCGCTATGCGGAAATGCCGGTCGAGCGCCGCAATGCCGGCGCCGACAGGGAGGCCGCCGACGTGAACGCCAGCCCCTACTCGTTCTATTTCATGCACTTCATGCCCTACACGGCGCTGCCGAAGGAGCACGAGGACCCGAAGAAATACCCGTCGACCTGGGTCGAGCTGCCGAACCGCCTCTACGATCCGGCTGCCGGCAAGCGGCTCTACAAGCGCTACATCGGCGAGCTCGTGATGGCCGACCGGCTCGGCTACGACGGCGTCGTGGTCAACGAGCACCACTCCACCGCCTACTCGATGATGCCGGCGCCGAACCTGATCGGCTCGATCCTCGCGCACGAGACCAAGCAGGCGCAGATCTGCGTCTGGGGCACGCCGCCCGGCCTGACCTACCCGAACCGCCTCGCCGAGGAATACGGCATGATCGACGTGATGAGCGGCGGGCGGCTCGAGATCGCCTTCCCGCTCGGCACCGGCATGGAATACTGGGTCAATTCGGTGAACCCGACGACCGCCCGCGCGCGCTACCGCGAAGCCATCCGCCTGATCCGCCGCGCCTGGAGCGAGGACGGCCCGTTCACCCACCACGGCGACTTCTACACCTACCATTACATGAACGTATGGCCGCGCCCGGCGCAGAAGATGCCGCCGTGCTATGTCGTCGGCAGCGGCAGCCCCGAGACGATCGACTTCGCCGCCGAGCTCGGCCTCGGCTATTCGGTCGCCTTCGCGAGCCACAAGGCGCAGATCGCGCTCAACACCACGCTGCGCGAGAAGGCCAAGGCCCACGGCCACACCATCCGCCCCAACCAGCTCCCGATCGGCGTGATGGCCTATGTCGCGGAGACCGAGGAGAAGGCCGTCGAGGAATACCTGCCGCATATCCGCTGGTTCTTCGAGCGCGCGCTCCGGACCACCGGGCGCTACCTCGTGCCGCCCGGCTACGTCTCGGTCGCCGAGCTCGCCAAGCGCGCCGCCCATGGCGGCACCACCCATGGCGGCTTCGACTGGGACATCTTCACCCGCGACTTCCGCATCGTCGCCGGCACGCCGGATACGGTCGCGGAGAAGATCGTGAAGTGGATGGAGGACACCGCCTCGAGCCAGGTCACGGCCCAGCTCCACCTCGGCGACATGCCGCACTGGAAGACGGTGAAGAACATGACCTTGTTCGCCGAGGAGGTGATGCCGCGGGTGCGCAAGGCCGCGCCCAAGATGGACGGCCTCGTGGCAGCGCCGAAGCGCCAGCCGGCCATGGCGGAGGCGAAGTGATGAGCGACGCTGCGACCCTTGCCGGCTTCCGGCGCGAGACCCATACGATCGACGGCATCGAAACGGCGGTCCTGACCGCGGGCGACGGCCCGCCGCTGGTCTTCTTCCACGGCGCCGGCACCTTCAGCGGCTTCGATTTCGCCCTGCCCTGGGCCGAGCGCTTCAAGGTCTACGTGCCCTACCATCCCGGCTTCGGCGAATCCGGCGACGACGACCGCATCGACGCGATGGCGGACTACGTCCTGCACTATCTCGACCTGTTCGACCGGCTCGGGCTCGACCGCTTCCGGCTGGTCGGATTCTCGCTCGGCGGCTGGCTCGCCGCGACCTTCGCGAGCATGGAGCGCCAGCGGGTCGAGCGCCTCGCCCTGGTCGCTCCGGCCGGGCTGCGCGACCCCGAGCACCCGGCTCCCGACATCTTCGGCATCCCGCCGGAGGAATTGCCGTCGATGCTGGTCCACGACATGAAGGTGCTGGCGCGGTTCGGCGGCGCGCCGACGCCCGAGATGATGGTGCGGGGCTATCGCGAGCAGACCGCGACCGCGCGCGTCGCCTGGGAGCATCCAACCGACCGCAAATTGCCGCGCTGGCTCCGCCGCATCGACATGCCGACGCTGATCGTGTGGGGCAAGGAGGATCGCCTCCTCCCGGCGGGACAGGCCGCGGCCTGGAAGCGGCTGATCCCCCAGGCCGAGGTCAAGACGTTCGGCCCCGCCGGCCATCTCGTCCTCGACGAGAAGCCGGAGGCGGTCGCCGCGATCACCGCCTTCATGAGCGCGGGCGCGCTTTAGGACGCGCCCTTCCCCCCCCCGGATCGCGTCGCCCTCCGAGCAGGTTCACTCCGAGGGCGTCGGCACGACTTCGGGGCGCCGCGCGGGCAGCCTGCCGACGAGGCGGCGCGCGAGGCGGGAGACCGCGCCGCCGATCCCCTCCGGGTTCGCGGTCAGCGCGTGCATCAGCGCAGCGCCGAAGAACAGCAGGCCGACATAGTTGTTGACGTTCCAGTCGGTGAGGAGCGCCGGGATGAAGCGGGTCAGGATGCCGCCGAGGAAGGGGCCGACCCAGACGCCGGTGCCGCCGAGCAGCGTGCCGATGAAGATCGTGATCGAATCGGTCGGCGCGAAGGAGGACGCGTCGAGCTGGCCGAACAGGCCGGCGAGGAGCGCCCCGGCGACCCCGGCGAGAAAGCCCGACAGGGCGAACGCCCAGGCCTTGTAGAAGACGACGCGGACGCCGCTCGCCGCCGCCATCTGCTCGCTCTTGCGGATCAGCGCCCAGGCGCGGCCGGGCTTCGAGCGGCGGTGGGCCTCGACCAGGAGGATCGCGACCAGCACCACCGCGCCGATGAAGGCGAAATAGCCGACATCGCTCGCGGCGTAGACCGGGCGCGCCATCATCACCCGGGCGTTGCCGCTGGCGCCGACCTGGCCGAGGAAGCCCGGCCCGCCGACCGGGAAGCCGGTGACCGAGATCAGCACCTGGAAGGCGCCCGCCAGCATCAGCGTCACCAGCGCCAAGTAGAGCCCGCGCATCCTGAGCGCCGGCAGGCCCCAGATCATGCCGATCACCGAGGCGCCGACGCCCCCGGCGAGGATCGTGACCAGGAATGGCGGGTGGTACCAGTGGTAGACGCGGAGCGCGACCCAGCCGCCCGCCCCGACCAGCGCCAATTGGCACAGCGACACCAGGCCGAGCTGGCCGTAGAGCAGCGCGCAGCCCATCAGCGCCAGCACGTAGCAATAGGCCTGGGCGAAGTTCGACAGCCAGTAGCCGCCGGCGAAGGCCCCGATCACGCCCGTGACGATGGCGACGGTCGCGACGATCGCCGCCACACGGACGAAGCCCGACGAGCCGCCGCTCTCCCCAGACGCCAGTTCCGGCGCCTCGGTCGCGCCGACGCCGCGACCGGCGCCCGCGACCACGAGGAACAGCAGGGCGGCGATGAAGGGGCCGGCGCTGCGGAAGTTCGAGACCGCCGGCACGCCGGTCAGGAGCGCCTCGATCATGCCGCAGACCATGCCGCCGGCGAACGCGCCCGGCAGCGACGACAGCCGCGCCAGGATCGCCGAGGCGACGGCGGGAATGACGAGGAAGGTCAGGAGCGCCGGGTCGAGCCGGTTGAGGTTGGCGAGCAATATGCCGGCGATGCCGGCGAAGGCGCCGTTGACCAGCCACGCGAAGGCATCGATGCGGTTGACCGAGACGCCGATGGCCGAGCTGATGTGCCGGTCGGAGGCGAGCGCGCGCATGCCGAGCCCGATCCGGGTGCGGGCGAGGATGAGGCCGACGCCCCCCGCCATGGCCAGCGCCAGGCCGAGCGCGATCAGCCGCGTGTCCGAGATGCGCACGCCGAACAGGGTGACGAAGCTGAGGTCGGTCGGCAGCGTCAGCCGTCGCGCGATGCCGACGCCCCAGTACCAGGCCATGCCGCCGAGGAGAAACAGCGCGAGGCCGAGGGTCGCGACCGCCCGCACCACACGGTCGCGGTGGGCCATGCGCGGCGCGACGATGCGGCCATAGGCATAGGCGAGGCCGGTCGAGACGGCGATGCCGGCGAGCCAGCTCACCGGCGCCGGCACCCCATCCCGCGCCAGTTGCCAGGCGAAGAAGGCGGCGAGCCCGCCGAAGGCGCCGAAGGCGAAATTCAGCGTGCCCGACGCGCGGTAGAGGATCACGAGGCCGACGCTCGAGAGCGCGTAGATGCCGCCGAGCCCGATGCCCGACACCGCGAAGGGAATGAGGTTCATGTCCGCGACATCCCTCCGCTCATTCGATGAGGCGTGCTCGCCCGAACGGCAGGCCCGTCAGTCCGGCGGAACGAAGCGCAGCGCCGGAATCCCGGGGCGAGCGCCGAGCCGGGCAACCGGATCCCGGAGAGCCGTTGCGCGGCTTCCGGGATGACGGCGCCGCATCGGCTGCTCAGTCGAGGCCGAGCTTCTTCTCGATCGCGAGCACCGGGGCGAGACCCGGGTCCGCGCTCGGGTAGCAGTCCTCGACCTGCTTCCAGTCGCCCTTGTCGATCGTGACGATGCGGGTGGTGTGATTGGCGTTGTGGACCTTGGCGTCCGGCCCGCCCCAGTACCAGGGCTTGCACAGGATGTCGGTCTTGTAGGGCGTCATGTTCTGGATCGCCGCGGTCACCGAATTGCGGTCGATCTTGTCGGGATCCTGGATCGTCAGCATGGCGCGGACCGCGATGCGGGCGGCGACGTAGCCGAGCTGCGCGAAGCTGTCGAGGAGGTCGTCCTTGCCGCCGTACGCCTTCTCGACCGCCCACCAGTTCTGGTTATCCGGGCCGGTCGAGTGCAGCGGTGCCGCCTCGATATTGACCCAGTAGTTGTTGTCCCAGTACTTGCCGTCGACCGATTTCGGGAAGGAGACGGTGTAGAACGAGGTCGGCGCCGTCCACTTCATCGCCTTGGCGCCGTCCTGCTGCTCGACCCCGTTCAGGATCTGGATGCCGATGTCCTGCGTGCCGTAGGTCATCGCCGCGTCGGCATGAGTCGCAAGGAGCTGGAGCACGAGCGAGTTGTAGTCGGGCGACACCGGGTCCGAATAAATGCTCGTGACCTTCACGCCGTATTTCTTGCCCCACTCCTCGAACCCGCCGCAAAGATATTCCGAGCCCGGCAATTTCGGTACCGTACAGACGATGCTCTTGGCGCCGAGCTTGCGGCGGGCATAGTCGGCCATGCCGATGCCGCTCTGGCGGGCGCCGGCGTTGACCTCGGCGATGTTCTTGGATTCGAAGCATTGCGAGGGGATGCCGAGCCCGATCTCGAGCACGTTCATCTTGGCGTAATAGCCGGCGGTGGCGATGCAGCCGGTGAAGCTGGTGCTGCCGACCATCGCGTAGACGCCGTTGTCCTCGACCAGCTTCTTCGCCGCCTGGAGGGCGTTGTCCATCTTCGACTGGTCGTCCTCGTCGCGATAGACGATCGGCCGGCCGTGGATGCCGCCGTTGGCGTTGACGCATTTGAAGTAGGCGAGGACGGCCAGGTCGGCCTCCTCGAAGCTGCCGATGCCGCTTGCCGAGGTCACCGCACCGATCGGGATCGGCTTGCCGGTCGCGGGCTTGCCGGTGTTCATGCCGCAATCGGGCGCCGCGAGAGCCGGTGCCGCCCCCATCGTCACCGCGGCCAGGATGAGGCCGCCCAGCACGCACAAGATGCGCTTCATCGCTTCCCTCCCCAGGGCAGACGTCGCAATCGTTCGGCGACATATTTATTCGCCGAAGGCTGCGCGCCTCCTCGGGACGCGTCAAGGTCCCAGATGGGAGCTCGCTTCCGATGGGCGCAGCCGGGAACGGGCCGGGACCGCGAGGCGCCGCCGGCCGGCTTTCAGGCGATCAGCGTCTGCAACGCGGGCGCCACTTCCTCGGCAAACAGGCGCTGGGTCTGCCTGACGATCTCCGTGTTCGTCCCGCGAAAGCGGATCACGGCCAGCACTCGCCGGGCGCCACAGCCGGAAAGGATATGGGCGAGCTTGTCGCGCACCGTGCGGGGCGAGCCGAAAATCGCCGACTTGATCAGGGTCTCGCCGGGAGGAGGCGTGCCCGCCGGCGGCGAGGTCTCCGTGCGCTTCTCCACGAACGGCAGCGTTTGCCTTGCCATCTCGGCGGCGATCCGCTCCGCCTCCGCGTCGGTCGGCGCCACGAACAGCGGCGCCAGCACCATGAAATTGGCGCCGCTGACCTGCCGCCCCGCCTTCTCGGAGGCGGCGATGAAGCGGTCGAGCCGCTCGCGGCCGTCCGGAAAGGCGCCGCCGGCGAGGTTGTGGCCGAGGCGCCCGACCTTTTCGACGGTCGCCGGGCTGGTCGCGCCGATCCAGACCGGCACCGATGCCTGCAGCGGACGCGGATAGAGCGTCGCCGGCTTGCGCACCTTCGTCCAGCGCCCGTCATAGGTGAAGGTCGTGGCCCGGATTGCCTGGGTGAAGGCGTCGAGATGCTCGTCGAACCGGGCCACGGACTCCGCAACCGGCGCCGTGAAGCGGTCGAGCTCGAACTGAAAATTGCCGCGGCCCAGACCGACCTCGAGGCGCCCGCCGCTGACGACATCGAGCATCCCGGCTTCCTCGGCGAGGCGGATCGGGTCGTGGACGGGAAGGATATGGACGCCGGTCCCCAGCCGCATGCGCCGCGTCTTCAGGGCGAGCATCGCCAGAAGCAGGTTCGGCGACGGGAGCAGCGACCACGCATCAAAGTGGTGCTCCGTCAGGAAGAACCCGTGCCAGCCGAGCGCTTCGGCCTCGACTGCCTCTTCCAGAATCTCCTCGAAGACCTGCTTGGCAAGCAATGGGTCGTATGACGCCGGGTCGTACCGTCCCGGATAGTGAGCGGCATCGAGCCTGACGAACTTGAAGCGATCCGGCTCCGAACTCAGCGGCGGATACGCGCTCCCGGCCTGGCTTTCCATGTCGTTCCCCCCCCACGGTCGGCAATGCCCCTCTCGCACGAGAGGTGGTTCAGCGCCGCTTCGCGCAACCGGCTTCGCGCGACGATGCCCTCAGAGCGTCAGGCCGGCGTCGACGACGATCATGTCGCCCGTGATCATGGCCGTGCCGAACGCGAGGAAGACGATGACGTCGGCATAGTCCGCCGGCGTGCCGACCCGCTTCAACAGCGACTTCTCGACCTGCAACTTGAGCTGCTCCGGCGTCCATTCGATCCAGGTGCTCTCGACGGCGCCGGGGGCGATGGCGTTGACCCGGACCTCCGGCGCCAGCGCCCGCGCCAGGTTGCGGGTGAGGTTGGCGATGCCGGCCTTCGAGGCCGAGTAGGCCATGCTGCTGCCCGCCCCGCCGAGCGCGGCGATCGAGGCGGTGTTCACGACCGCGCCGTGCGCCGCCTTGAGCGCCGGCGCCGCGGCCTTGGTGCAGCGGAAGGTGCCGACGAGATTGGTCGCGAGCACCGCGTCCCACAGCTCGTCGGTGACGAGGTCGAGCCGCTGGATCGGCACGGTCGCCTTCACGCCCGGCGTGCCGGCGTTGTTGACGAGAAGGTCGAGCCCGCCGAGGGCGGCGACCGCCGTCTCCACCATGCGCTCGGTCTCGCCAGGCACGCCGACCTTGCCGGGCGCGCCGATCACGTCGCCGCCGGCGGCGCGGAGCGCGGCGATCGCCTCCGGCCCGCGCGGGTCGTCGGGCAGATGGTTGATCGCGACCTTGGCGCCCGACTGGGCGAGCAGCGTCGCGGCGCCGAGGCCGATTCCCGACGCGGCGCCGGTGACGAGCGCCTTGCGGCCGGTGAGATCGTAGCGGGCGAGAGAAGGCATCGGTCGGTATGCTCCCGGATTGGATTTTCAGCGTGATGCGGCACCTGGCGCCGTGCTCCGGACCTTACGCGATCCCGGCAAGGCGATAGACTCTGGTGGCGGTGTCCTTGAAGAGATCGGCCTTTTCGCTGCCGCTGCCGCCCGCCGCGATGCGTTTGAAGGCGTTCCACAGCACGTGATAGCTGCATGAGCGCTTGTCGACCGGGAAATTGCTCTCGAACATGCAGCGCTTGGTGCCGAACAGCTCGATCGCGGTCTCGACATAAGGGCGCCACGCCTCGGCGAGCGTCGCGGAGGATGCCGGTTCGTCGGCCTCATCGTAGCCGAAGCCGAACACGTGCATGCCGAGGCCGCCGAGCTTGATATTGGCGTTCGGGCATCTGGCGAGCTCGGCGAGGTTTCGCTTCCAGTCGGCGAAGACCTCGTCGCGGCGCCCCCGGTAGACGCCGATGCCGAGCGGTGCGCCGAGGTGGTCGAGCACCATCGTCGTGCCCGGGAAGGCACGGGCGAGGTCGGCGAATTCCGGGATCTGCGGGTGGTAGAGCCAGCCCTCGAACGACAATCCGAACTTCTCCAGCCGCGCGAAGCCGGCGCGGAACTTCGGGTCGAGCAGCATCTCCTTGGGAAAGTCCATCGGCGTCGACTTGATGCTCTGGTCGGCGTCCCACACCGAGCAGTAGCGCACGCCCTTGAAGCGCTCGCCGCCGCGCTCGAGATGCGTCTCCAGCACGCGGTCGACCTTGTCGCCGAGAAAGAGGTCGGCGAAGCCGACGATGCCGGCGCAGACCTTGGTGTCGCCATAGGTGCCGCTCGCCGCCATCGCGGCGACGCCGTTCACGAACTCGGTCTCGCCGACCGGGGCGAGCGCCGGGTCGCCGCCCGCCCGATACATCGAATTGCACTGGAGGAAGCAGGTCGCGAGGATGCGGTGGCCGGAATTCAGGTCGGCGAGGAGCGCGTCGAGCAGGTAGTGCATGCCCTCGCGGTCCCACAGGTGATGATGCGGATCGACGATCGGGAGGTCCGGATCGAGGATCTCCTCCTGCCGCCGCGCCAGCCATTCGGGATCGAGCCCGAACAGGCTGCGCTCCCTGCCGCTGCGATCGCTCATCGTCCCCTCCCCCGCGATGCCGGTGGAGCCCATTCTGGCCCGCGCCGCCACGAGAAGCGAGCCGCCTCGACGAGCCTGTGTGCCGCGACCTCCGATGACCTCCGCGGACGCTGTCGTCCGCCCGCCGCGAGCGGACCGGTGGTAGTCCCTGCTCCCCGGCGGCTTGCTATACGGCGAGGCCGTAGAGCTTGGCGTTGTCGTGGGTGATCTTCTTGCGCAGCGCGGGCGAGAGCTTCCCCATCTGCCGCTCGATCGCGCCACGGCTGTCGGGCCAGACGCTGTCGGGATGCGGGTAGTCCGAGCCCCACATCAGATTGTCGGCGCCGTAGAAGTCGACCAGCGCCATCGCGGCC